>DAIOUM010000010.1:0-30664 GCA_036759505.1 Alishewanella sp.
AGCCGTACTTCGCCCTGCTGTAATACTAAGGGCGCGGCAGCAACAAAAGGCGAAGTGAAACCAAGCAGCAAGATCAGAGCGGGCAGCAATCGCATAACAGGTCCTTGATAGAATACGGCTTACCCTGCTTACCTTAGCGATAAAGAGCGGCGCTGACAAGTAATCAGCTGCCCGGGAGCAGCAATAGGCTGCATCGGAGGCAATTCCCGATGCGGGCTGGATTTTTATCGGTAAAGCAGGCTACAGTCTGGCTATGATGGTGTTATGGCAGAGTGGTAAATGAAATCCTGGCTTTTTAGTATCGTATTGGCGCTGACGATTTTTTTTGGCCTTAGCTGGTATAAGGAGCGGCCATTACTAGCCAGCGGTACGCCCGCGCCGGCCTTTATCGCCGTTACGGCCGACGGCGCTCTGTTCCGCTCTGCTGAGTTGGAGGGGCAGCAAACCCTGCTGTATTTCTTTGCGCCCTGGTGCGGTATCTGCCGCTTAAGTATGCCTAACCTGAAGTACCTGCAGGCCGATAACGACGGACTGGCCGTTTATGCCATTGCCTTGCAGTATGATTCGGCAGAGCAGGTAGCAGACTTTGTCGCCGATCTGGATTTACAGGTGCCGGTATTGTTGGGTAATCAGCAGTTAGCGGCCGATTATCAGATCCAGGCATTTCCAACCTACTATGTGCTGGATGCTCAGGGGCAGATCACGGCGAAATCCCTGGGCTACAGTACAGCGCTGGGGCTGTGGTTGCGCAGTCGCTAGCGGCTGGTATAACTCTGTGTCAGTTGCGGGTTACTGCGACTCCTGCCGGAGTAACTTTTCCCGCGATAATTCAATTTGTTGCCAGAGCTGGGCGCGTCGCTCGTCGTTAAGTTTGCTGCTTTGGCGGCTAAATGCCAAAAACAGCGGCTGAGCCATAAACCGCGGTTCAAGCTTACGGATCTTGTCGGCCTCGGGATGGCCTTTAAGTTGCGTTACCGCCACCTCATCCGGCAGCACATAACCATCCAGCCGGTGCTTTAAAACTAAATCAATGCCGGATTCCAGAGCCGCATCCAGTTCTCGCAAAACCCCCAGCTGCTGCAGGCGCCGCTCTGCCACATAACCTTTGGGAGCCGCTAAGCCATGTTCGACCCCGGTGAGTTGCTGGCCGTCCCACCGCAGAACACTGTCAGAGCGGGTGTAGATAGAATAATTCAGATGCAGTAATTGCTTGCTTGGGTCCAGGCCCAGCTCTGATCTCGGGAAGTAGTATGCCAGATCGCGTTCTGCAGTCCAGCCGACACCGATCACGCCATCCAGCTCACCGCGGCTTACCGCCGCCAGGCAGCGGCGCCAGGGCAGTCGTTGTAATTGATAGGGCACGGCCAGGCTTTGTAACGCATCAGCGACAACCTTGGCCTGAAACTCGAAAATCTGCTCCAGACCAACGCCCAGGCTGGTTTCTACGGTCGATTTTTCCTGTAATTCATAGCAGAGCAGCAAAGGGGAATGAGCAAAGACGTGCTGGCATAGTAGCAACAGCGTAAGCAAGGCGTATTTTCGCATGGTTGGCCGCCGGATAAGAGAGTTGCAGCGCAAGGCGCATTGCCTAATCATTAACCTAAATTGACTTGCGGTCAACTTAAAAGCACGAAAGATCTAACAGAGGCTAGAACAGTTAATGCTGCGAGTTAGCCAGAAATAGCGTCGGTATGATCGAGTTTTACAGCGGAAAAGCTTTGTACCTGATTGCGGCCGCGGAACTTTGCTATATAAAGTGCTTGATCGGCATGTTTTAGTAAGCTTTGCCAATCCGCAGTTCCCGGGCTACTGGCCACGCCAATACTCACGGTGAGCGTAAAGGGCTCCGTGGCTTGCACTGCTTGCTTTTCGATGCTCTGACGCAGTCGCTCGGCGATCTGCAGTGCCGTATGATGATCGGTATCCGGTAAGCAAAGTAAGAACTCCTCGCCACCAAAGCGAAACAACAGATCATAATCGCGTAGCTGTTGATCGGCGATCCGCGCGATATGCTGTACTGCCTGATCGCCGGCGGCATGGCCAAGGGTATCGTTAATTTTCTTGAAATGATCAGCATCCAGCAACAGCAAACTTAAGCTGCTCCCTTTGCGCTGGCAACGGTTAAATTCGGCTGCCAGCCTGAGGTCCAGTGTACGGCGGTTTAATAAGCCGGTTAGCGCATCGCGCTCTGATAGCTGCTGTAACATCAATTTTTGCTGTCGGTGGCTAAGCATAATAATGCAGCAAAAAATCAGAATGGCGAAAACCGTCAGGCAGAAAAAACCTATGCTATGTACCAGAGCGCTATAGTTTGTATTAATAACCTGAGTTTGCTCCAGTAGCAGGTAAGCAGATCGCCCACCAAACTGCAGGATATTAAAGATAAAGGTCGCCATAAACGCCAGATAGACCTTACCCAGTTCAGAATGCCGGGCCTGCCAAAGCATGGCAATACACCAGAAATTGACCAGCAGTACTATCGGGATATTGAGCAGCATCCGATACCCAAGGTTGCTGTTGATGGCGTCAACAAAATGCAGGGCATAGATCAGCATAAACACCAGCAATAAACCAAAGCGTTTACCGGGCTTTTGCAAATGGCGGTGAATACCTGCAGCCAATGCCAGGCTGGCGCCAACACTCAGACTGTTGGTCAGGGCCGGGAACAACCAGTAAGGCAAAGGGTAACCGGCATAGCGCAAGGCACTGAAACTGGCATTTAGTAGCATGCACAGGCCGGCCAGCACAAAATAGCGCTGGTAACGGAATTGCCGATCTGCACTATCCTGCAATACCAGTACAGCGGTCGCCACCAGCGCGATAAAGGCATTGACGATTGTCAGTGTTAACAAATCCATCACAGGCTAGCTTTGTCAGAAAAGGGCGCCGAATCTAGCACAAAAAAGCAACAGCTGGCAATTGAAGTTGTAGCCTTATTTATCGATTTTGGCATGGTGGTGTGTTCTGTTATATGCACTATTTTTTAACTGCTTGACGCGGCGAAAATAAAAAAGCCGAGAGCTTTAGCTCCCGGCTTTACTCAGTCAGAATTAACGTTGAATTCTAATAACCGGAGAGGTCCAGACTTCCCAGTGTGCCGGATTCGTCTTGTCACCCAGGGCTTTCAGGACCCGGATTTCAATCAGGTAATCACCGTTAGGGACTTCCATCGTTTTACCTTTACCACCATTGCTGTGGATACGAGTACCATCCCAGGTATAGTTAAAGAAACCTGTTGCAGTACTGTTACGCGGTAAATATTCCATCACGTTCGTTTTGTGGAATACCGGATGGACCGGACGCTTTGTCGCTGCATGCAGGATATTCATTTCCATGTAGCGGGCATGATGATCAAAGTGCAGCAAGAACCAAGGCATATCTGTACCTTGCATCGAGTAAGTGCAGCTTTCGAGGCAGCGGCTGAAGGTATTGCCGTTTAATGTTGCCAACCAGGGGAAACCATTTGCGGTAGGAGTCAGGATTTGGATCCCCTGATAGTCACCAACAAAGCCTGCGAACGGCACGCGGTATACCTGGCCTGCTGCTTGCGGTGTGAAGACGATATAACCACCATACTGGCCATTTACTGGCGCCGTGGCTGGATTAATGGTCACATCCACAGTGGTGCTACCGCCTGCAGGCACGGTTAGCGTATCTGAACTAAAGCTGACACTGGCATTGCCCAGGTGGAAGGTTGGCGTAATCACACCACCAGTACTCAGCGCGTTAACTGACGATAATTGGTAGGTCACCGCTTCGTTACTGCTGTTACTCACTGTCAAACGTTGAGTAAAGGGACCCGCTTCGCCTTCACCGGCAGCGATTTTACCTGGAGTGATATAGGTTGTTGCATTGGCACTGGAAGCGACATTAATCATACCTGCACCCTGACGATGCACCATATCCAGGAAACCTAAGCCAGGATTACCTGACCACAGTTTAGGCTCAGCGCTGTTTTGCAGAACATTGCGCATCGACATCGCTGGGATCTGTGGGTTGTTCTGTAGTAACAGAGCTGCTGCACCGGCAACATGCGGTGATGACATCGAGGTGCCACCCAGGGTAGCGAAACCACCCGTCTCCATCGGATAGGTAGAGAAAATACTACCGCCCGGAGCACCTAAATCTGGTTTGAGCTGCAGATCTGGTGACAAACCATACGAACTAAAGCTGGAGATCCTGCCACCTGTAGCAGAAGGTGTTACGACAATGCGGTTGGTCCAGTTTAATACCGGGTTCTCCTGGTTGCGGATAAAAAGACCATCTTGTTGAGTAATGGCTACCACTGGCACTGAACCGTCACCCAACGGTGCGCCCAGAGTACCACTGAATGCACCTGCGGCATTATTGTGGATAACCACAGCTTTAGCACCCGCAGCAATGGCATTAGCCGCTTTTTCGCCAAACGGACAAACCCCACGTACCGCTAAAGCCGTCTTACCAGCTGGATTAGCAAGCAATGGATCCGTGTTACAGGCCTGGCCGATAAAGACCACATCTGAAGAACCGGATGTGGGCACCGCGCCGCTAAAGGTCATAATATTGTAGGGGATATCGCGGCCATTAACTGTGGCAATTTGTTGCGCTGAACCCAGGTTATCATAGGACGCGACGCCAATGACATGCTCGCCAAGGCCAGGAGCCCCTGCAGAATATAAGCCGTTCGCACCACTGTTACCGATAGAGGCGACAACCACTACACCTTTTTCTACCAAGCGATCAGCTGCTTGTGAGGTAGGGTATTGTGGCCACTGAAACGCAGCACCCAGGCTCATGTTAACGATATGCATGCCATCGTTATAGGCTTTCTCCATCGCCTCAATAATAATGTCTGCGGTAGTACTGCCAGCACAACCGAATACCCGGTAAGCGCCCAGAGTAACATTAGGTGCTACCCCTTTTACGCGACCGTTGGCGCCAACAATACCTGCTACATGGGTACCATGACCACCGCAGTCATCCGGATTATAATCCGGTGTCGGCACAGGATTGTAGGCGGCGCTGGAAGGGTCGGCATTAAAGGCATCGCCAACAAAATCGTAACCATAAGCAACGCGAGCTGTTGGGAAAGCCGTCGAGCCGTTTACGCCGTTACCACCAAAGTCAGGATGATCAATATCTACACCCGAATCAATAATTGCAACTTTAATCCCTGTGCCATCCAGGTTCATATTGTTTTGTGCAAAATTCGCGCCTGTCATACCCAAAGCAACAGCCATATCGGCGGCGGAGCCGCCATCGGTGGTCTCTACTTGTGGTGCATGAAAAACCTCTACCGGATAAATGGCCTTAACACCTGGAACTTGCAGTAATTTGGCCCGGTCGGCGGCACCGATTTCTACTGAAAAGCCGTTAAACAGGGTTTCAAAACGACGTTTTTCAGCGAAGTTCAGATTTGCCTCTTTAGCAGCGGCGCGGAATTGTTGTTGTGCGTTACGTACGTTTGCTTTCGTATTACCTGCCGCAACAGGCTTATCATTTAGCTCGATAAACCACAGATTGGTGCTCTCGCTGTCCACAACAGCAACTTGCTCTGCCGCGACGACAGGCAAACCGAATGCCAGCAAGCAGGCAGTGGTAAGACGATTAAGTAGTCTTTTCTTTTGGGAAGTGATTGGCATAGATGTCATGCTCCGACTTGTTGCAATTAGTTATAATAATTGAATTTATTGTTATAGGGCGGGGTGGGCATTTCTCACCCAAGATGGACCCAGGTAAGATAAGCATAAAATATGCCGAAAGTTAAAGCAGTTTATTAGCCCGGCAAGAGCGCAAAGTGACCTCGCGTTGGTCGCGTAATGAACAGAAGTTGTAAAAAAAACTGACAGTTTCGGAGCGGGTTATCGCTTTCAATTCTGTAACAAAAATAAATAGCTGCGCTTAGTCGGAGCCGTCAATAAAGTGGTCACCCAATAAATTGGCGCCTAAATGTCCTGTTTTAACAAAGATCAGGGCGCCAGTCTCGCCCGTGAACGGGGTATGGCTGCTATAGCGGGGATTGCGTAACCAAGTGCCCGCAGGGTATTCAGCAAATTCATCGCGAAAAACGCCGTCCAGCACCAGGATTTCCTCACCACCGGGATGGGTGTGGTGGTTAAATTGGGTATTAGCGGCCCAGCGCACTAAGGCGGTGTTAACGCCGTTATGCTCGTGCAAAGGCAGTACACTTAGCCCAGGCACTAAACCGGGGCGCCAGATCCCGCTATTGGTATCAATGACCAGTTGGGTGTGGTCGTCAGCCGCAAATTGCCACAGTTTTACCAGCAGCAGACAACCCTGCTCAGAGTAGGGTTGGTGGCTACTGCCAGGCGGATTGCGCAGGTAGCTGCCAGCAGGATAGTGGCCGTGTTCATCTGAAAAGACGCCGTCCAGCACCAGTATTTCTTCGCCACCATCATGGCGGTGGCTGCTATAACCCGAGCCTGGTGCATAACGTACCAGACTGGTAGCGCGTGCGACTTCGTCTCCAGCACGGTCTAACATCACCCGGCTTACGCCGGGCAGGGGGGAAGGTACAAATTGTTGTTGGCCCGGCAACAGCACTACCCGGGCACCAAAATCGGCGTTAATCTGCATTGTTTTAATCTGTAGTGTTAACTAAGCGACATTAACCGAAATGGCAAAAGCAGAGTTTATTACCATCGGCATCCCTTACATAGGCACCGTAAAAGGTATTTGGAATACGTTGACCCGGTGCACCATCGCAAGTGGCACCCAGCGCAATGGCTTTATGATACAGCTGATCAACCGCTGCTTTTGAGCCTGGAGCCAAAGACACCATATTGCCATTACCCGGCGCTGCAGCTTGCTGATTGAACGGAATACAGACAGCCAGCATGGGTTCTTTCATGCTCTTACCAAAAAAAGTGATTCGATCCATATTCAACAAGGTTTTGGCCCCAAGCTCACCCAGTAAATCACCATAAAACTTGCGGGCTGCAGCAATATCACTGACACCTAAGGTTACATAACTAATCATCATTTTCTCCGTTCATGGTTCTGAGGTAGTATGGGCACTGACTGATAACAGCGCATGGTGTAAGTATACGAACGAAAGCGGCGCCTGGTGTTGTTGTTTTAGAAAAAAATTAAGGATGCGCTACGCATGCATAGTCACATAACCAAGTTATATCAACTGGCCGCCAAACCCAGCCGCCGCATTATCGGTTTAATGAGTGGGACTTCGTTAGATGGGTTGGACATTGCGCTGTGCTTAATTAGTGGTAGCGGCCAGCATACCAGCGTCACGGTCGAGCAATTTATTACCGTGCCTTATCAGGATGAATTTCGCAGCCGGGTGCAGGCGGTATTCGCCAAACGGCAGGTTGATTTACAGCAACTGACGCTATTACATCCGTGGATTGCCCTGCAGCATGCGGCTATGATCAATCAGGCGTTACGCGACTGGCAGATACCGGCATCAGAGGTGGACCTGATCGCCAGTCACGGTCAGACCGTCTATCACTGCCCGTTGCGGCAGCATCAGGACCCGGAGTGGGGCAATGCTACCTTGCAACTGGGAGATGGTGATCATCTCGCGGTGCATACCGGCATTATTACCGTCAGTGACTTTCGGCAAAAGCATATCGCGGCTGGCGGCGAAGGCGCACCGCTGGCGGCCTATGGTGATTATTTACTCTTTGGCTCGGCACAGGAAAACCGTATTCTGCTGAATATCGGTGGTATTGCTAATCTTACCTATTTGCCGGCAGATGCCGATCTGAACAAAGTATTTAGTACGGATCTCGGACCGGGAAATACCATAATGGATGCCTATGTCCGGCAGCATTACCCTGCCTTGCAATATGATGCCGATGCCAGAATCGCCAGCAGTGGTAAGGTGGCGCCGGCATTATTGGCGGCGCTACTGCAGCATCCGTTTTTCAGCCTGAGTTTGCCTAAAACCACCGGGCCTGAAGTGTTTAATTTGCAGTACCTGCAGCGCGCGCAGCAACAAAGTGGCTGTGTTGCTCTAAGCCCGGCAGATGTGCTGGCCACGTTAAACTGCTTTAGTGCGACAGCCATTGTGCGTTTAGTACAGCAGCTATCGGCATCAACAGCGCCTACAGTTATTTACGCCAGTGGCGGCGGTATCCATAACCCGCTGTTAATGCGGCAAATACAGCAGCAACTGCCACAGTTTCCGCTGCGAACCACTGCTGAACTGGCGATTTTGCCTGACGCCAAAGAAGCCGTGTTATTTGCCTTGCTGGCGAATGAAAGTGTTGCCGGAAGCTCTGACACCTTTACCGCGACCAGTCGTGCGATGCCAGCCATTACAATGGGTAAAATCAGCTTTGCTGACTAGGGAGCCTTTACCTTTGCTTTAAAAAACAACGGTAGCTTGCGCTACCGTTGTCACGTACTTATCTGGTACTGACTTAAGTTACGGATTGTAACTCACTGTCAGGGTCACACCGCTGAAACTGCTGTAAGCACGGATACTAACGTGCCATACGTCAGCAGCTGGGTTACTTATATTGCAAGTTTCATTGTTTCCTTGCAGATAGGGCCGGCAATCGTAAGTCGTGGTAGTCGGTCTGGCGCCGCGACGAACATAGAGATCAGCATCGCCGGTACCACCGGAAATACTGGCGGTGAGCGTCCGCATACCAGCAGGTACCGTGACAGTGTAGTGTAGCCAGTTATTGGTGGTGGCAGACAGATTGGGCACAGTGCCGCCACCGCCGGAGCCGCCAGACCCCTGAGCAGCTTGTACAGCGGCATTGGCATCGACAATGCCGGTACCACAGCCACTGCAGGTTGCCGGGAAGCTACGGGCGGTATTTTTCAGGATGGTTTCAATTTCATCCGGAGTGGCGGAGGGTTTCACCTGCTTAATCAGCGCAGCAACACCGGCAACGTGTGGCGCCGCCATAGAAGTACCCTGACTGTAGCCGTAACTGTCGTTGCCCGGTGTAGTGCTGCCAGAGTTATAGGTAGACAGTACGCCATTTGGGTCATTGGCTGAGGTCATCTGACCACCCGGGGCCGCAACATCAACGCTGGTACCGGTATTAGAGTAGTTGGCGCGACCGCCCTGACGGTTGGTTGCGGCGACGTTAACCACGCCGGCACAGTTACCCGGGTTAAAGTTATTGGCATTTGAGTTGCTGTTACCGGCGGCAACAACAACGACAGCACCACGGCTGCGCGCCTGGTTAATCGCATTCTGAGTGGTGGTAGAACAGCTACCAGAGCCACCCAGACTCATATTGATGACACTGGCTGGATTCGCGTTAGCCGGTACGCCCGACACGGTGCCACCGGCTGCCCAGATAATACCGTCAGCAATATCAGAGGTATAACCACCGCACTTACCTAATACCCGCACCGGTACGATCTTGGCGTTATAAGCAACGCCGGCAACCCCGGTGTTATTGTTGGTAACAGCTGCAATGGTACCGGCCACGTGCGTACCGTGCCAGCTGGAAGCGCGGAATGAGGTTGGTTGACCGCCGCCACACTCGCCGGCATTGGTCCAGTCTCCCGGATCGCGGGCATCGCTGTCACGGCCGCCGCCATCATTGGCGATAAAGGTATCCGAGATCATATCGTAGCCAGGCAGAATATTGGCATTCAGATCAGCATGCGGCCGGTAGCCGGTATCCAGTACCGCCACGACTACGCCCTGACCTGTGGCTCTGTCCCAGGCTGCCGGGGCGCGAATACCGCCGGTATTCTCATAGTAATGCCATTGGTTGGCATACTGGGTATCGTTTGGAGTCAGAGCTGCTTGTAGCAGCACATCCTCTTCGACTAATTCTACTTCATCATCTGCTGCCAGTTGACTGAGCAGTGCCGCTGTTTCCTTGGCCGACAGGCGACGATCGGCGCTAAATACCGCATGGCGTTCCAATGCGGTTTCCCGCACAAACTTCACTGACTTGCCGGCACGCTGACTAAAACGCTCAGCTTTGGCCTGCATCCGCTCAGCCCGGCGCTGTTGAGCGACGGCTGCCGGCAGACTGCGTGTCAGATTATCGGTCTGGCTTTCTTTATACTTAACAATAACCCGGGTAACCGGGCCATCCTGATATTGGTTGTTATCGTCTGCGTTTGCGGCATTTGTTAACAATGCTGCGGGTAGGCACAGCAGTGCAAACGCATTTAGTTTGAAATATTTCTTCGGCATAGTATTACCTTGTTTCTTGTTATGAGTTCCCTGGACGGATGACCACATGCTGTAAAACCACAGCAACATCTGTTACTAGTTTTAAGAGAAAAGGTGGTGGGCTGTAAATGGATAAAGACTTAGCATGGTGGGCTGTTTAGTACCATGATCGGCACAGCGTTTCTGAAAAAGGTTTTTTTCATTCCGCTCAAAAAAGCATCATCAGCCGCTAACCTCGCTGTAATAAGCGATGTCACTTTAGCTGTACAGTTTTTACATATAGCTAAAAGTTATATCTTATTTCTAAAATGTTTTAAAAAGTATTGTTGTCGTAGGATGATTGTCATAACAGGCCTAACCGTTTTGGGTTAGGCCTGCAAGAAAGATGTTTAGTGGGCGTTAGAAATACTAAACGAACTTAGTTTTTCTTTAGCTCAATCCGGCCACTGACGGTATTAATATCAATCACGCCCTGGCCCTTACCACTGGTAAACTGTAAGTTGCTGGCTGGACCGTACTTCGCGCGACTCGGTTGATCGGCGGTCAGGCTGTTTTTAATACTGCCGCCAGCAGATGTTTTCAGGCTGACTGCGGCATCCAGATTGGCGGCTAGCTTCAGCTCGAATTTGCCACTAACTGAAGAGCCTTTAATACGCGGCGCATTCTGGTTTTTTAGCTCCAATTCGACGTTACCGTTTACCGAAGAGATCTCCAGTTGCGCGGTATCGGTTAATTCCAAATCCACTTCGCCATTCACGACGGTTACCATCAGCTCTTGTGGTTTGCTCTTGAGCGCTATTTCGCCGTTTACGGATTCCACACTCAGACGCCCGGTCGCGCCTTGATCGCTAATTTTACCGTTTACCGACCGCAGGCGCAGTTGACCATTTAATGCCTGGCTTTTAATGGCACCGTTTACGGTCGCCAGCTCGACCCGGCCATCCAATTGCGCTGCTGTAATATCGCCATTGACGGTATTGATTTCCACGCCGCCGTTCACCTGGGTCAGGCTGACATCGACATTCACGCCTTTAAAGGATACGGAGCTGCCCAGCGGTAATTCGATAATAAGCTCGGAACCCTGGGCTTTTTCTTGATATTGCTCCCGTAACTGCCGGGGCATCTGCACGATAAAGCCGGTAAAGCCGCCCTTGGAATCGAGGGTAAAGCCTTCCGCTTTTTCATCCAGCTTACCGGACACCCGGAACTGGTTGCTATTGGTGCCACGGATCTCAACCTTGCCGCGCATTACCTCCAGGCTGATCTGCTCATTCGGGCTGACGGTGCGGACTTCGTTGATACTTTGCCGGCCGTCGGCCAGGCTTAGGCTACTGGCTAATAGTAAACAAAGGCCTGCGCCGAGTTGTATTAATTTCATGGTGTGCTCCTTTAGTAAGATGTCGAGGCCAGCCAGTCAACATAAGACAGCTGTTGTTGATAGAGTGAGGCCAGTTTGTGTTGCAAACCGGGATCGTCCGGGTAAAAATTCAGTGCCACTTTCACCTGATTAATGGCTTGTTGCCACAGCTGCAGCTGCCATTGCCAGTCGCCAAAGGCCGGATTGACCTGTTGCAGCTCTGCCAGTTGTTGGCTTAGCGCCTGTTGCCATTGCTGTTCCTGCTGCTGCCAGGCCAGCACAGGCTCGGTGCGCTCTGGCCACTGCCAGCTAAAGAGCAGCATCAGCAGTACCGACGCGGCTATTGCCAGTTTGCCGAAGTGACGCGACTGTCGCCGTGGTGCAAGCCTGGCGGCTATTTCAGGCCACAGATCCCGTTCGGGTTGCCGCTCACGTGGCAGAGTGGCAAGCAAATCATCGAGTTGCTTAGTGCTCATTCAGATACTCCTGCAATAATTGCCGGGCGCGGTGGTAGTGGGCTTTACTGCTGCCTTCGGCAATATTCAGTAAGGTGGCAATCTCCTGATGGGGATAACCCTCCAATGCGTACAACACAAAAACGGCTCTGGCCTGAGCTGGTAAACGTTGAATCGCACTTTCCAATTGCTGTTGCTGCTCACCTTGTTCGGCGGGGCAATAACCGAGCTCCGGCAGCGACTCGCCGTCTTCCAGCCTTAAGCCTTTATCCTTGCGCCACAGATCGATACTGGTCCCGACGGCCAGGCGGTGTAGCCAACTGCTAAAAGCACTCTCGCCCCGAAAGCCAGGTAATTGTTGCCAGACCCTTAAAAAGGTTTCCTGCACCGCCTCTTCTGCCCGGGCGCGGTTTGCCAGTAAACGCCAGGCGATCGCATAAACCCGGCCAACGCTCTGCTGGTAGAGTTGAGCGAAGGCGTTTTGGTCGCCTCGTTGGGCTCGTTGTAATAACGTTTGTTCTGTTGCAGGCATGCCTGTTACTAATTATGGGTTTCTTGCTTAGTCGTCCGCCTTAAGGAAAAGGTTTAGTGGCTGCAAAAATATCTGTTACTGGACAGCTTTCAATGTTTCACCATACTTGAGGAAATACTGCTGCTAAGGTGGCTTTGATGTCAGTGCTGAACGCGTCAGAAATTGTTCCTATTTTGTCTGGTGGTGGTACCCGCCTGAGTTGCCATATCGGTATTCTGCAAGCCTTGAATGAACTGAATCTCAGTTACCGGCATTTAGTCGGCGTATCGGGTGGCAGTATCGTGGCGGCTTTTTATGCCGCCGGCTGGCCGTTAAAGCGGATTGAACAGCTGGCATTGGATACGGACTTTCGTTACTTCAAAGGGATCTCGCTTACTACCTTATTACGCACCGGCGGCCTCTGTAATGGCAACCGCTTTGAGCAGTGGCTGGATACCCGTTTAGAGCAGCGTACCTTTGCCGATCTGGAGCTGGATTTGCATGTGCTGGCAACGGATATCAGTGGCGGTGGACCGGTGATTTTTAACCGCCAGTTGACGCCGGAGGTCAGAGTATCGGCCGCAATCCGCTATTCGATGTCGATCCCGCTGTTTTTCTCGTTTAAAAGTTATCGGGACAAGGTGCTGACTGATGGCGTGATCCTGTCTGAGGATGCGCTACACCGCGATTGGTCGGGGCAGGGGCTGCCACTGGTTTGTTTCCGGCTGAAAAGTGAATCTGAAACCCGGCCGATCCGCACCAGCCGCTACCTGCCGGTCGTGTCCTATATGCAGATGCTGATCCAAACCTTTATGAATGCCGTGTCACGTGAATATGTTCATGCCGAATACTGGCACAATACAGTGGTGGTAAATACCGGTGAGGT
Organism: Alishewanella sp.; assembly: GCA_036759505.1. Taxonomy (GTDB): domain Bacteria; phylum Pseudomonadota; class Gammaproteobacteria; order Enterobacterales; family Alteromonadaceae; genus Alishewanella. The sequence goes on from DAIOUM010000010.1 coordinate 13,324, forward strand.
ATCAGCGGTGAACTTTGAATTGACGGTGGCACAGAAGCAGTTGCTGTATCTGCAGGGCTATAAAACGGCATTGGATATAGTGCCACGTAAATTACCGCAGCTGTTTCTGCCGGTGGCGCCGGTTGGCTTGTCACCCAAACTGGCCTGACTTGGAGATTGTGCGGTTGGCTGTTAGCATGCAGCTTTTGCAACCAGGGAGCTGCTGATGCATAAAACCGAGTTTAAAGTCCGCGATTACGAATGCGATATGCAGGGCATAGTGAATAATGCCGTCTATTTTAATTATCTGGAGCATGCCAGGCATGAGTTTTTAGCCAGCCGGCAGATTGATTTTGCGGCCTTGGCCAAAGCCGAGGTCAATTTAGTAGTGGTGCGTGCCGAACTGGACTATAAGGCGTCGTTGACCAGTGGCGATCAATTTTATATCACTACTCAGTATCAGCCGGTATCGCGCTTACGCTTTGGTTTTAAGCAACAAGTGTGGCGCAGTCGCGATCAGAAGCTGATGCTGGATGCCTTTATTACCGGTACCGCCGTTAATTCAGCCGGTAAGCCGTTTTTACCACCAGAGCTGCAACTATTGTTGGATTAAAGCCAGGCTGCCTCCGGGCAGCCGCCCCCCAATCTTAACCTCGATCGGTTTGCTTGACTCTCAGAATGTCGCCGACGATAAACGTTAAAGTACGGCGAAATACTTTTACCTGCACCAGGTCACCACAGGTTTTGCCCAGTAGGGCCTGCCCGAGTGGCGACCAAATCGACAGCGGGTTATCATCTGTGCTGGCCGTATGCTCTGTGCTGAGTGTTACCCAACAACTTTCGCCTTCTGGCAGCGCGAACAGTTGTATTGAATGGCCGGGTGCGGCGCTAAGCTGACTTTTAACACCGCTTGGCACCTGCGGTGTACCCAGTGTCCGCAATAGAGTGGTCGGTTTACGCGCTTTGTGCAGCGGGAACCAGCTGGCACTGAGTAAATAGCGTTCCAGGCGCGATAGCGGAAAATTCTTCAGGGTGGCACGACCTGTCATCGGGCTCTCCATCGATCAAATTTGTTGGCGAATAAGGGTATGGGCTCACAAGCTGGTATTGGATCCGGGCGCGACAGCGCGCACCCGGCTTAAAGCTGGAAGGCGGTACTAAAACTCTTTAAAGATGACCGGATGGGCCTGAACAAGACGATACTCCGTTAAAGTACAGTACAGCTGGTAGAGTGCCAGCTTGCGCATACCATAGCAGAGTAGCCAGTAAAAGCAACCACCAGTCCTGACCAAGCGTCTGAGCGCCATCACTGGAGATCATTACTACTATTCCTGTAATAAAATTACAGTTTGTGTTGCTTTGTTTAGTGTGCCGAATATTCGATATTCTTGGCGGGATTTTGTTATGGTTTTGATTTTTAATTGCTTTATTTATTCCGTCTTGTTGTTCTCGCACCAAGTGGTCTGATAAGTTAAATTTTCTAACCTATTCGTTTAGTTCTTCTCGTTTGTCAGAAATAGCGTGATCTTGTAATTTTATTACGTGCCACTAAGCAGGCACTGAAATCAATTTTGCAGGAGAGACCAGACATGACTTTTTCAACGCGTAAATTATTAGCCGGTTTGGCGGTAGTAATGTTGTCGTCAAGTCCATTGCTCGCTTCTGCGGCGGGTAATGCGTACCAGATGGGATTGCCGGAAGAAGCACCGGGCGCCGAGTTAATTAAAGCCGGGCAGTTTAAAGCGGGGATCGAACAGGCGGTGAGCCCCCGTCAGGCCGATACGGATCCGTTCTTCCGCCAGTTAAGCCTGTGTGTCGCGTACAGCCGCACAGCTGACTTCGCATCAGCCGAGGCAGCCTGTACTGAAGCCGTGCAGCGTGCCGGTACCTTGCAGGCCGTGCCGCGCTCCGCTAAACGCGAGATGCGGGCACTGGCACTGAATAACAGAGCCGTAATGAACCTGATGGCCGGTGACAAAGTGGCTGCGCTGCAGGATCTGATGCTGGCGGTTAAGCTGGACAATTCAGAGCTGACGGTGGCAAATCTGCAACGCCTGACCATGAGCATCAATGGTATTGCGTCAACTCAGGTTGCGCAGCAGGCTGCGGAATAACACCTGTTGTGATAACCGGCTCAGCAATCAGGCTCCTGCGGGAGCCTGAATTATATTGGGAGTTGCACCGGGCGGGTTGACTCTGGTGCGGCTTGCCGCAGCACCTCTGCCAGAGCAGCAAGTGCGCTGGCAGGGGCCTGATTAGGTCGGTGCAGCAAATACATCGGGCGCCATAAGCCGGCAGTACCCAGGGTTTTACTTACCAACAGGCCCTGACTGGCAAAGGGTTCTGCCATCCAGCGCGGCAGGGCGGCAATGCCCTGGCCCGCTGCGACCAATTGCACAATTTGGCTGCCTTGGGCGACAGCTTTGAGTTGACCTTTAAAGCTGAGATCCGGCATAAAACAGCGGAATAAGTCCTGCCGCTCAGCCGGGATCGGATAGCTTAGGATCACCTCGTGCTGCAGCAGCGCCGGTGTAATCTGCTCTGCCTGAGCCAACGGATGCTCCGGGCTGACCAACAACACTAACTCCAACTCAAATAACGGATAAACCTGTAACTTGTCGGCTTGGCGCAGATCGGTGGTTAGCACAATATCCAGCTCGCCAGTTAATAAACTGGAGACAGCATCATGCTCAATTTCATGGCTTAGGGTGATGGTCAGTGCCGGATTTTGCTGGCGATACAGACGCAGTGCCGGCAGGATCCAGTGAAAACAGGCATGACACTCCACACTTAGTACTAAAGTGGCGTTTGTGTCGCCAGGCTGCTGTAACTGTCTGAGTGTGTTTGCCACATCAGGCAGCACCCGTTGTGCCAATTCCAGTAATGCCTGGCCGCTGGCCGTAAACTGCAGCGGCTGACTTTTACGCTGAAATAACGTCTGTCCAAGCCGTTGCTCTAACTGTCCTAGTTGATGGGAGAGGGCGGATTGGGTAACACAGAGGTCCAACGCCGCCGCCTGTAAACTACCGGTTTTTGCCAGTGTTGTTAGTGTTTTCAGGTGTTTAAGTTCAAGCATTCAGGGTTAGGCCAGATCTCACGTCAAGCAGATGCACACAGCTTAACCCCGGAGTAAGACGCCGGCAACCGCCGCAGGTTGCCGGAGCAGCTTAAAGTTGAAAGGGTTGACCGTCTTTGGCGGTAAAGCTTTTTTCCGCCCGGCTGCGGCAGCTGATCTGCCGACCACTGATCAGGCTGAACCAATTGCAGTCCGGCGTGGTGGTTTGCAGCTGAATATCGTCAATGCCAGCCGGATCCTGGCTACCCTGTAGCCCGCGCCGGTTCAGGATCAATTCAACATGGCGCTCTTCATTCTGCAGCAACAGCGCTTCCGGTGCTTCGCGGTGACCAATCAGGGCAATAAATTGTGCCGGTTCTTTTAAACCGCTGGTACTGCCATCCTGAAAAAACGCCAGTAGTTGCTGGTAGTACACCACATAGCTGGCGACATCTTTATGCGAACCCCGGGCCAGTGGGAAGGTTTTGTCCAGAAAACCTTTTGAGTAATCCATGACCTGGCGCACATGCTGTTGGTTCAGCTCGGTGATCAATTGGATTTGCTGCTGGATATGCAGCTCCTGCTGCAGTGGGTTAGCTAAAGTTGTCATCTTGTGTTCCTCATCGGGTAGGGTCGGTATTTTGCCTCTGATAAGGCTTAGTTTTGGCACTAGCTTTTGCTATTGCTTGAAATCTAGTCTAGATTAGTTTTAAGCATAATTTCACAATAAAAATTTTACAGTGTGAATTTTACAAAATGAAAATCAACAAAAGCCTGCTGCGTAAGTCCCATTTTTTGGGCACTAAAATAAGAAACTTGCGTAAACGCAATAACTTAACTATTGAAGACCTATCGACCCGTTGTGTGCGGCTGAATCCGGAGGCGGCGCCCTCGGTGTCTTATTTATCGATGATCGAACGTGGTAAGCGGGTACCGGCCGTCGAGATGTTGGAAGTTATTGCGCAGGTGTTTCAAAAAGAGCTGCACTGGTTTTTGGATGGCGAAGCGGAGGAGCAGGATCTGGTGCTACCGAAGCAAAGCAAAGGTGGCTTAAATGGTATGCCGTTGGAGCCAGGCTTCTTGTTTAGCGGCGATATTCTGCAAATTGCCATTCCAGAGTTGTTGTCGCAAACCGGCACCAGTGGCCGGCAGTTTGCACAGTTACTAATTCGTGCTCATCAGGAGCATCACCAGAATCACTTTCCTGAGCTGGAGCGGGCCGCTGAAGAAGTGGGTTTAAAGCGGCTACCGTTATCGGTTGACGAATTGCTGGCCATTGTCAAACAACTGGGCCTGAGTATTCACTGGTTTGATGAAGCGCCGCGTGAGCTAATCGACGAATTGGGCGTCCGCTCGAATAATATTCAGACCTCGTTTTTTGTGCCACCGCAGAGTTTGCATTTGCACCGCATCCTGCAGCAATGGCCAACCCGGCTAAAATATGAACTGGCGGTGCACATTGGCCATGCGGTACTGCATAACAAAGATGGCGTGAAAAGCTCCATGGCAGTCGGCGGGGCGCATGACGATGTGTTTGCTGACAGCAGTAGCATGGCACCGCAGGACATTTTGCATGCCTGGCGTGACTTTGAGTCGAGCTTTTTTGCCGGTGCGCTGCTGTGCCCGAAACAGCCATTCCGGCAGTTGCTGGAGCGGCGTGGCTACGAAATTGCCAGTCACTTGCAGGCTGAAGTGTCGGCTTCGGTGGCGATGCGGCGAATGACGGCGGTGTCACCCTATCCGCACTGGCACTATTTTGATGCTTACAGCCCCGGTAAGTTAAAGGCAGTGTATCGCGGCAATGGTATCCCGCTGCCCTGGGGCAATATGCGACAGGTCCAGGACCCCTGCCAACACTGGGCGGTATTCCGGATGTTTGAGGTAAAAGAGTCGGGGAGTGCGGCGCAGCTATCTTTACTGGATGTGCAGGGACAACCAAGAATTTATTGCTGTGAGTCGACCAAGGTCAAAGATTTGGCCGGTAATGACCATGTATTATGTGCTGGTATTGATTTGAATCCGGCTTTGGCGGCCCAGGGGCTGGATGCCGATGCGCTGGCGCAGGAGATGAAGGCGCGTTGTATCAGTTATGGTGGCGCTGCTACTGTGCCGCAAAATATTCAAACCACCTTGAAGCGGGTGGCCAATATTCTGAATATCAACTGGGTTAGCCGTAGCATGAATAAACCCGCACAACTGATTTGCGCCCGGGGCGGCAGCTGCCCGCGCTCACCCAGTTGTTATCAATGCGAGGTTGCCACTTAACACAGCGCGTAGGAGATATGATGACCGAGAAAGTCCAGGCTGAGACGACAGTGCAGGATCCGCAAACTGAACGGGTGACACAAAGGCTTAGCGCCAGTCAGCAGGCCAAGGCAGTGGCGCTTGAAGACATTATTGCCGCCCGTGCGGCTGGCGATTTGCACCAGTTATCCGAGCATTTACTGGCGATGTTGGAAGGCTTGTCACCTGACGATCTGACTCAACTGAGTAAGGCATTACTTAAGGGCGAATCCGCGCAGTCAGAAAAACGCCGTCTGAAAGCCGACCTGCAATTGGCCGCTGATTGGCGCAGTGGCGGCTACCCTTACCAAAACCGCTTAAGTCGCAAAAGCTACGAACAGCAGAAATATCAGCTGCAAGTCGAACTATTAAAGTTACAGCACTGGGTTAAAGCCAGCGGCCAGCGGCTGGTGATCCTGTTTGAGGGGAGGGATGCGGCAGGCAAAGGCGGCACCATCAAGCGCTTTATGGAGCATCTTAATCCGCGTGGCGCCCGTGTGGTCGCGCTCGAGAAGCCGACTACGGTTGAGCAGGGGCAGTGGTATTTTCAGCGTTATGTGGCACAGCTACCCACCCGGGGGGAAATCGTATTATTTGACCGCTCCTGGTACAACAGAGCAGGGGTTGAACGGGTAATGGGTTTTTGCAGTGATGAGGAGTATCAGGAATTTATGCGGCAAGCGCCAGACTTTGAGCGCCAACTGGTGCGTAGCGGCATTCATCTGATTAAGCTCTGGTTTTCGGTCAGTCGCGACGAGCAGCGGCGCCGCTTTACTGAGCGTGAAGCGCATCCGTTAAAGCAGTGGAAGTTAAGCCCTGTCGATCTGGCATCCTTGGATAAATGGGATCACTACACTCAGGCCAAAGAAGCGATGTTTGCTGCAACTGATACCAGCTATGCGCCCTGGACGGTGATTAAATCCGATTGTAAAAAACGTGCCCGCCTTAATGCGATGCGTTACGTGTTACAGCGCCTGCCATACGAGAACAAAGATGCGGCGGCGATAGGGATCCCCGATCCGCTGCTGGTGGGGCGGGCCAATGTCATTTTTGAGCAGGGCGAGCATGGCTTGGCGCTGGAAAGCGGCAGTTAAGGCCTTTCTCATACTTTGTTACAACTTTATGCCTGGCACAAATTGGCAAGGCCAGACAGAGGGCGTAAGATGAAGCGTTAACTTTTTTCCCCGCGTATAACAGGATATTACAATGAAAAAAATCACCTTAGTGGCCAGTGCAGTAGCCCTGGCTCTTGGCCTGAGTGCCTGTGGTAAGCAAAATGCCCCCGAGCAAAGTGCGGCGGCCAAACCTGCAGTTACCCAGCAACAGGCTGCTCTGGTATCAGGTATTGATACCCAGTACTTTGACTCAAGCGTGGCCTTTGGTCAGGATTTCTTCCTGGCGGTAAATGGCAAATGGCTGGCTGAAACTGAAATTCCTGCCGACAAAGCCACTTATGGCTCTTTCCATATTCTGGCTGATCAATCGCAGCAGGCGGTAAAAGCCATTATTGACGAAGTGGCAGCGAAAACTAACTTAGCCGCAGGTTCGGATGAGCAGAAGTTGGGGCATTTCTTTAACAGCTTTATGGATGAAGCGACGATTGAACAGCGTGGTTTAACGCCACTACAACCGCAGCTTGAGGCAATTAAGGGTCTGACTGATAAAGGCCAGTTACCTGCGCTGTTCGCGCGTTTGCAACGCGATGGCATTGCCATTCCATTTAGCTGGTTTGTTAATAACGATGCGAAAAACTCTACCCAGTATGCGGTGTATTTAAATCAGGGCGGCCTGGGGTTACCGGATCGCGATTACTACTTTAAAGATGATGAAGCCTCACTGAAAATTATCAGTGAATATAAAGCCTATCTGCAGGATATGTTTGCGCTGGCTGGCCATAGCGATGCGGCTGCCGCGGCAGAGCGGGTGTATCAGCTGGAAAAAGCGCTGGCAGAACATCACTGGACTCGTCTCGATAGCCGTAATGCCGATAAGACCTACAATAAACTCAGCAGTACAGAGCTGAATAATAGCCTGGGCGCTTTTGATTGGGCAGCCTATGCTGAGGGCGTAAAACTGGCTCAGGTCAGCGATATTATTGTGCGTCAGCCAAGTTACTTTGCTGGTTTAGGCCAGGTGATTGCCGGTAGCGATCTACAAAGCTGGCAGGATTACCTGACCATTAAAACGGTTAACAGCTACGCCGATAAGCTGAGCAGTGCCTTTGCTGATCGTCGTTTTGCGTTCTATGGCACTACCCTAAGCGGTATCCAGGAGCAACAACCGCGCTGGAAGCGCGCTGTCGATGCTGCCGATCAGGTACTGGGTGAGCTGACTGGTAAGCTGTATGTCGAGCGTCATTTCAGCCCTGCCGCCAAAGCACGGATGGAAGAGTTGGTCGCTAACCTGATTAAAGCCTATGAGGTGTCGATCAAAGAACTGGAGTGGATGAGCGAAGACACCAAGGTGGCGGCGTTGGAAAAACTGAGCAAGTTTACGCCGAAAATTGGTTATCCGAACAAGTGGAAAGATTACTCTGCGCTGGAGATCAAAGCCGACGATTTAGTGGGTAACTTTGTCCGTGCCAGTCACTGGGGCTATGATGAGATGGTCAGCAAGCTGGGCAAACCAATCGATAAAGACGAATGGTTTATGACGCCGCAAACGGTCAATGCCTACTATAACCCGGTAAACAACGAAATCGTGTTTCCGGCCGCGATTTTACAGCCACCGTTCTTTAATATGGCGGCCGATGATGCGGTAAACTACGGTGGTATCGGTGCAGTAATTGGCCATGAAATCGGCCATGGCTTTGACGATCAGGGCGCTAAATACGATGGTGACGGTAACCTGCGTAACTGGTGGACCGAGCAAGATAAGGCTCAGTTCCAGGCCCGCGGTGCCAAGCTGATTGGTCAGTACAATCGCTTTGAGCCGCTGCCAGGCGTTAATGTAAACGGCGCTGTGGCACTGGGTGAGAATATCGGTGACCTCGGCGGGATGACGGTAGCCCTGAAAGCCTATCAGTTATCACTAAATGGTCAGCAAGCACCGGTGATGGATGGTTTTACCGGTGAACAACGCTTCTTTATCAGCTGGGCCCAAATCTGGCGCACCAAGTTCCGCGAAGAAGCGCTGCGTCGCCAGCTTAGCACTGGCCCGCACTCGCCAGCCCATTATCGGGTCATTGGTGTGCTGCCCAATATGCCGGAGTTTTATACCGCCTTTGATATTAAAGAAGGTGATGCGATGTATTTACCGGTCGAGCAGCGCGTTAAGATCTGGTAATCCATAGCACGCTGTCACTATAATCAAGCCGTGGTTACCTTGCTTGGAAATCGCAAGGTGCCACGGCTTTTTGCTGCCTTGGTCAGACCACTATAAATTAAAATTACCTGCCTGACGCTTTGTATTCAGCAAATTTATAACCATTATAAGTGTGTGTGCATTAGTGTTAATATGCTTTTGCTCTGATCTTTCTTATAATTGAGCCCATTCATTCACCGGAATGACGTTGCAGTGACCAGACTGCAAGCAACGACCAAGAGGACATAACTGTGTTACAAGAATATCGTGAACACGTGGCGGAACGCGCCGCCCAGGGTATCCCGGCTAAGCCCTTAAATGCTGAGCAAGTTGCTGCCTTAGTTGAATTATTAAAGAACCCGCCAAAAGGCGAGGAAGAGGTTATATTAGATCTGCTGGTCAACCGGGTACCGCCTGGTGTAGACGAAGCCGCTTATGTTAAAGCCGGTTTCCTGGCGGCAGTCGCCAAAGGCGAAGCGAAGAGCCCGTTAATCAGCGCCGAGCGCGCCGTTGAGCTGTTAGGCACCATGATGGGTGGCTACAATATTGAGCCACTGATCAGCCTGCTGGACGATGCCAAGCTGGCGCCAGTTGCCGCCAAGGCGCTGTCACACACCTTACTGATTTTTGATGCTTTCCACGATATCACTGAGAAAGCCGAAGCCGGTAATCAGTACGCCAAGCAAGTACTGCAAAGCTGGGCTGACGCCGAATGGTTTGAAGCCAAGCCAGAGCTGGCGCAGAAAATTACTGTTACCGTGTTTAAAGTCGCCGGTGAAACCAACACTGACGATTTATCACCTGCACCGGATGCCTGGTCACGTCCTGACATCCCGCTGCATGCGTTAGCCATGCTGAAAAACAGCCGTGAAGGTATCGAGCCGGATCAGCCTGGTACTGTTGGCCCGATCAAGCAGTTGGAACAGCTGAAACAAAAAGGTTTCCCACTGGCTTATGTCGGTGACGTAGTCGGTACCGGTTCATCACGTAAATCAGCGACTAACTCAGTGCTGTGGTTTATGGGCGACGATATTCCATACGTACCGAACAAGCGCGGTGGCGGCTTTGTGTTAGGCGGTAAAATTGCGCCGATTTTCTTCAATACCATGGAAGACTCAGGTGCACTGCCAATTGAGGTTGATGTCAGCAAGCTCGAGATGGGCGATGTGATCGACATTCTGCCGTACGAAGGCAAAATCGTGCGTCATGGCAGTGGCGAAGTGCTGGCTGAATTCAGCCTGGCAACTGACGTATTAATTGATGAAGTGCGTGCCGGTGGCCGTATTCCACTGATTATCGGCCGTGGTTTAACTGACCGTGCCCGTGAGTTCTTAGGTTTAGCGGCCTCTGACAAATTCCGTCGTCCACAAGCCAAAGCTGATACTGGCAAAGGCTTTACGCTGGCGCAGAAAATGGTCGGTAAAGCTTGCGGCGTGAAAGGTGTACGTCCGGGTACTTACTGTGAGCCGAAGATGACTACCGTAGGTTCGCAAGACACCACTGGCCCTATGACCCGTGACGAGTTAAAAGACTTAGCCTGTTTAGGTTTCTCTGCCGATCTGACGATGCAGTCGTTCTGTCACACTGCCGCTTATCCGAAGCCAGTAGACGTGGATACGCATCATACTCTGCCAGACTTTATTATGAACCGTGGCGGTGTCTCACTGCGTCCGGGCGATGGTATTATCCACAGCTGGTTAAACCGTATGTTGCTGCCAGATACTGTGGGTACCGGTGGTGACTCTCACACCCGTTTCCCGATTGGTATTTCGTTCCCGGCAGGTTCTGGTTTAGTGGCTTTCGCTGCGGCGACCGGTGTGATGCCTCTGGATATGCCAGAGTCGGTACTGGTGCGCTTTAAAGGCGAAATGCAGCCTGGTATTACGCTGCGCGACTTAGTGCACGCCATTCCTTATGTTGCCATTCAGAAAGGTTTGCTGACGGTGGATAAGAAAGGCAAGAAGAACATCTTCTCTGGCCGCATTCTGGAAATTGAAGGTTTACCGAATCTGACCGTAGAGCAGGCGTTTGAATTATCTGATGCCTCTGCTGAGCGTTCAGCAGCCGGTTGTACCATCAAGCTGTCAAAAGAGTCGATTGCCGAATATCTGGAGTCGAATATCGTGATGCTGAAGTGGATGATCGCGGAAGGTTACGGTGATGTGCGGACTATCGAGCGCCGGATCAATGCGATGCAGGCCTGGCTGAAAGATCCACAGCTGATGGAAGCCGATGCCGATGCGGAATACACTGAAGTGATCGAAATCGATCTGGCCGACATTAAAGAGCCAGTGCTGTGTGCGCCAAATGATCCGGACGATGCCCGTTTACTGTCTGAAGTTGCCGGCGACAAGATTGATGAAGTATTCATCGGTTCTTGTATGACTAACATTGGCCACTTCCGTGCTGCCGGTAAGTTACTGGATAAGTTCAAAGGCCAGTTACCAACCCGGTTATGGATTGCGCCACCAACTAAGATGGACCAGGCCCAGCTGACCGAAGAAGGTTACTACGGTATTTACGGCAAAGTGGGTGCCCGCACCGAGATGCCAGGCTGTTCACTTTGTATGGGTAACCAGGCGCGGGTGGCTGAGAAGTCAACGGTAGTGTCTACTTCTACCCGTAACTTCCCGAACCGTTTAGGTCAGGGTGCTAACGTGTATCTGGCGTCAGCGGAGCTGGCTGCGGTATCTTCAATTATCGGAAGATTACCGACAGTGGCAGAATATATGGAATATGCGAAGCAAATCGATGCCACGGCAGCCGATACCTATCGCTACCTGAACTTCCATAAGATGCCGCAGTACACCAAAAAAGCGGATAATGTGATTATCCAGCAAGCGGTGTAAGCACTTAGTAACGACTAACAACGCCTGCCTTGTGCAGGCGTTGTTGTTTTTACCGCCGTAATAAAGCAAACAGTTGGCAAAGATGGAATACGACTTTATCTATGATCGCGACAGCCGGCGTTACCGGTTAAAGCTGGCGACCGAGCAAGCCGCCCTACAGCAGTTTTTGCTGGATGAGTTTGCTCACCGGGCCAGTGCTTACCAGCCGCTGCTAAGCCAGCTGCAGACACTAAAGCCTTATCAGGACTGGCAGTATCAGGGGCGTGAATTTAGCTTACTGGTGCAGCAGCAGGAAGTGCGGGTTTGCCATAATAGTTTGTTGGCAACGGAGAGTAGCGCGTTGGCCAGACAAGCGCTGCCGGAGGAGCTTGACGACGATTTACAGCTGGATGAAAGCGGGCTTAGTAGCGAATGCGGGCTGGCAGACTTGCTGCTGTTGCTGCAAGCCTGGCAGGAATTTCTGCCGGAATAATCTGATACATAACGTCATGCCGATATGATGCTTTTCGGGTCGCCGGCGCGGATACTGGCTTGCACTCAGGCGGGGAGAAACGCACTAAACTGGTGCGTTTTTTTTCGCCAACTGTAAGCTGCCAATACTAAGTCTATGTTTTATATCAAATAAAAATCTTGGCACAAGGTTTTCTTATCTTTTTAAGCGAACAGCATAATTAGTCGATAAGGAAAACCATCATGAAGCTTGTATGTGCCATCATCAAGCCGTTCAAACTGGATGATGTCCGGGAAGCGATTGCGGACATTGGGGTAGAAGGTTTAACGGTTACCGAAGTAAAGGGGTTTGGCCGCCAGAAAGGCCACACCGAGCTCTATCGCGGAGCTGAGTATCAGGTTGATTTCCTGCCGAAAGTAAAATTGGAAATTGCGACCCAGGACGATCAGGTAGAACGCTTACTGGAAGCGATCCAGAAAGCGGCTTATACCGGCCGCATTGGTGACGGCAAGATCTTTGTCTACGACCTGGAGCAGGCGGTGCGGATCCGTACCGGCGAAACTGACGCTGAAGCGATTTAAGGAGCCTTGCCATGCAAGAACAAATTTATCATTTACAGTTTGCGATGGACACCTTCTACTTCCTGATGTGTGGGGTGTTAGTGATGTGGATGGCGGCGGGCTTTTCGATGCTGGAAGCCGGTTTGGTGCGGGCCAAGAACACCACCGAAATTCTGACCAAGAATATCGCGCTCTACTCGATTGCCTGCATAATGTATTTAATCTGTGGTTACTACTTTATGTACGATGGCGGCATTTTCCTGCAAGGTATTGCTGAAATTGACGTTGATGCCACTTTAGCCTCCTTTGCAGAACAGAATGATTTTACCGGTGATGCCGTCTATTCCGGTGCGTCAGACTTCTTCTTCCAGGTCGTTTTCGTGGCAACAGCGATGTCGATTGTCTCTGGTGCTGTAGCGGAGCGGATGAAGTTGTGGGCCTTTTTAGCCTTTGCCGTGGTAATGACCGGCTTTATCTATCCAATCCAAGGTGGCTGGACCTGGGGCGGTAAAGAAGTGTTTGGCTTGTATAACTTAGGCGATCTGGGTTTCTCGGACTTTGCCGGCTCAGGCATAGTGCATATGGCTGGTGCCGCTGCAGCGTTAGCCGGGGTGTTATTGTTAGGCGCCCGCAAAGGCAAATATGGTAAAGACGGTAAAGTCAATGCGATCCCGGGTGCCAATATGCCGCTGGCAGCTTTGGGTACTTTGATCCTGTGGATGGGCTGGTTTGGCTTTAACGGCGGCTCGGTATTAAAGCTGGGTGATATTGCCAATGCGCATAGTGTCGCTGTGGTGTTTCTGAATACCAACGCTGCCGCCGCTTCAGGCGTGGTCGCCGCCCTGATTACCTCGGTGATCCTGTTCCGTAAAGCTGATCTTACCATGGCGCTAAACGGTGCCTTAGCCGGTCTGGTTGCTATTACCGCAGAACCTGCTACACCAACACCGCTGCAAGCCTCACTGTTTGGCGCTATTGCCGGTGTGTTAGTGGTCGCCTCTATCCTTGCGCTGGATAAAATTAAAATCGATGATCCGGTCGGTGCGATTTCAGTGCACGGCGTAGTGGGCTTATATGGTTTGTTATTAGTGCCTATTACCAATGGTGATAGCAGCTTTAGCGGCCAGATCATTGGTGCCCTGACCATCTTCGGCTGGGTATTTGCCACCAGTTTACTGGTGTGGTTTGTCCTGAAATTAGTAATCGGCATCCGGGTTAGTGAAGAAGCCGAATACGAGGGTGTCGACAGCTCAGAGTGTGGTATCGAAGCCTATCCTGAATTTGTCGCCTCGGTAAAGTAAGCAGCCCGCAGCGTGCAGGTGGCACGTTGCGGGAGCCTGTGGGCGAAACCCTGTTAGCACCGCTAACCGGCAATCCCCACTAAACCTGAACCACCTAAACACGTCTATCCTTGTCCTTTGTCTGAATTTGACGCCCCGTGGTGAAAGCTGCGGGGTTTTTTTATCTGTCAGCGGAACTGTTGCGCCAGGCACGGGTGTGCAAAGGCAGGCGAAAACAAAACGGCCAGAAAGGTATCTGGTATTAGCTGAAAAAAATACTAGCGTATATTTGGGTTTAAAAAGCTGGAGCGAAACAAGCTGGGGCGAAAAAAGTGAGGTCGTAGAAAGGAAGCGGGCCGCAAACTGCGCGGCCACTGATTCCTGATGCATCCATTGCAACCTCGCTCCCTGAGGCAAATCCTGTTTGTCCTGATGGCATCCAGCCTACGCATCCTGCAACTGACATCCGGTCAGTATCCTGAGTTCCAGTAGTGGGTTCTTCCGTACCCGCTAGTGCATCCTGCTGTCATCAACGATGACCTATCCAGTGATAGCCTAGATTATCCTTACTGCCATCAACCTGGCCGCTGCCTGCGACCAAGGATAAATATTGCCATCCAAGGCTGTCCATCAAAGCTCTTTCATCCTGCCGAGCCTTCTTCATCCTGAAGGTGTCCTGTTTCTTCCCTGTGCATCCTGCATGTTCGGTGCTTCCGGCACCTGTTGCGCTTTTCAGCGCTCGACTCCTGTCGGGCCTCCTGCCAGCTAACTTCCTGTCAGCTATCATTCCGTCGATGAGAGTATTATGCACCTTTGCCGCAGCTTTGGGGGGCATGTAAGACAATTCGTACCTCAGTCATAAAGTTGTAAGATAGTGGTTAATCTGTATAAGTTTTTCAAATACAGTGGCTTAATGAGCCTTGTTCCTAAGGTGGTGGCTAAAAATAGCGTTTTGGCTGCGCCTTTTGTGAGATATATCTCACAAACTTTCGGGGGATTAAGCTTAGGCTGATTTAGGGTATACTAGGGGTAAGGCTATTAATAAGACCGGAACTCTTACACTGGCATGGCGCGGGAACAACTAGGCATTTGTGCCGAAGCAAATTTACATGCGAACTATTTGCTGTGTAATGTCCTGGATGGGCAGGAAGCCATTTTGCGGCAAAAGCTGCTGCGTATTCCGCAGATGTTGCAACGTTTGGCCGAACACTTTTCGGAGTCGATGTTAACTGGCCTGGTTGCTATCAGTAGCCATTATTGGGATAACCTTTATCCCTGGCAACGCCCGGCAGGCTTGCAGGCTTTTCCGGTATTACCTTCAGAGCATCTGGTAGTGAGCTGCAGTATGGCTGATTTACTGATCCAGGTCAGATCGGATCGTTTGGATGTAAACTATATTGCGCTGCAACAAATCCAGCAACTGCTGCTGGCCAATATTGAAGTGTCCGAGCGACTCTCCGGTTTTCGTTATTTGGATGGTCGTCAGCTTACCGGTTTTCCGGATGCACCGCAGAATCCCCGCGGTATTAAACGGCGACAGGCTGCCTTGGTGCCTGCTGTTGATTCACCCATGTTCGCTGGCGGAAGTTATTTGCATTTTTATCGCGCCAACCTCGATCTAAAACACTGGCAGCAACTGACTGTAGCTCAACAGGAAGAGATTCTGGGCTTTGCGAAAACCGATGGTAAGCCACTGCCGGCTGAGCGACTCTTGCCTAACAGCCATCTGCAGTGCAGTCTGGCAGGCGGGTTAGCGCCGCTCCCTTTGCTACAGCAAAATATGCCTTTTGCGCATGGCAATAGTCAGGGTCTGTTGGTGCTGAACTTTAGTCACCAGGCCGAGCGCTTTCCACAGCAATGGCATTACCGTTTAGGCTTAAATGAAGGGCGGCATTACGATAGTCTGCTGGATTTCTACCGCATTGACTTGGCCGCGGCCTTTTTTGTTCCTGCTCTGGGCTTTCTGGAGGCTGCCGCTAATGGCAGCCTTGGTACATCCTCAGACCTTTTCGAATAGCTCCGTTACTTTTTGCAAAGTAAAGTCGATATTTTTGACACTGATTGGTGCAATAAAAATCGTATCGTCCCCCGCTATGGTCCCCAATACGCCTTCAGCCTTGCCAACTGAGTCCAGCAAGCGGGCTATCAGTTGCGCCGCCCCGGGGCTGGTGCGGATAATAATCATCACATCGTTGTGCTCGATATCCAGCACTAGCTGCCGCAGCGGACTTTTGGTGGTGGGTACTCCAAGTTCCGGTGGCAGGGTGTAGACCATTTCCTGTCTGGCATTGCGGGTGCGCACCGCACCGTATTTACTCAGCATACGGGAGACTTTGGACTGACTAACGTTATCAAACCCTTCTTTTTTCAGCGCGTCGACAATTTCGCCCTGAGAACCAAAACTTTCCGTTTTCAATAAGGCTTTAAACGCATGGATCAGCGCTTCCTGGCGGTTTTGTTTTGTCATAGTTTGAGTTTCCGCATTATTCGTTAGACGGATACTAACAAAAATCGCGCAACAATGCAGTTGGTACAGTAAAATAGGCTTTACGCTTTTAGAGCGCTCTGGCGAAGGCAAAGTCGCCGAAATTGCTTAGACTTTAGGCGTAAGATATTTGTAATTTCGCGGCCATTTCAGTATTGTTGGCGCGGTTATTCTGAACTGTAAAATTGGAGAGAATCATGAAAGTTGCCGTATTAGGTGCAGCCGGTGGTATCGGTCAGGCACTGTCTTTATTACTGAAATTAGATTTACCTGCCGGCACAGACTTAGCCTTATATGATCTGGCTCCAGTAACACCGGGCGTGGCGGTAGATTTAAGCCATATCCCAACCGCAGTAAAAGTAACGGGTTATGGTAAAGAAGACCTGAGCAAGGCGCTCCTTGGTGCTGATATCGTGATGATTCCTGCTGGTATGCCGCGTAAGCCAGGTATGGACCGCTCTGATTTATTCAATATCAACGCCGGCGTAGTAAAAACCCTGGCCGAAGCCATTGTTGAAAATTGCCCGAAAGCGCTGGTAGGTATTATCACTAACCCGGTCAATACCACTGTGGCTATCGCTGCTGACGTGTTCAAAAAAGCCGGTACTTACGATCCGCGTCGCCTGTTCGGTGTGACGACGCTGGATGTGATCCGTGCTGAAACCTTCGTTGCTGAATTAAAAGGCAAAAGCCCTGTTGATGTAGCTGTACCTGTTATCGGTGGTCACAGTGGCACCACTATTCTGCCATTATTATCACAAGTGGCTGATGTCAGTTTCTCTGATGAGGAAGTGAAATCTTTAACTCACCGTATTCAGAACGCCGGTACTGAAGTTGTTGAAGCTAAGGCGGGTGGCGGATCGGCTACCCTGTCTATGGGTCAGGCAGCTGCGCGTTTCTGTTTGTCTCTGGTTAAAGGTTTACAAGGTAAAACGGTTACTGAATACGCTTATGTAGAAGGCAACGGTGAATATGCCCGTTTCTTCGCTCAGCCAATCGTACTGGGTAAAAACGGTGTCGAACATCTGCTGCCAATTGGTGAGCTGAGTGCTTTTGAACACAAAGCCATGACCGATATGTTAGGCACCCTGAAAGC
>DAIOUM010000010.1:30764-46375 GCA_036759505.1 Alishewanella sp.
CTTTAGTGACTGCGTGATACGGCGATATCCGCCAATGCCAGTAGCGCCTGCTTATAGGGGCTATCCGGCAGTGGCTGCAGTGCTAATTGCGCCGCTTTCGCTTCCTGCTCGGCTTTATTGCGGGTATAGTCAAAGGCGCCGGTTTGCTCTAAAGCTGCCATAATTTCCGTAAAGTGCTGCATACCATTGCCCTCGGTAATGGCATCGCGAATTAATTGTTGCTGCCTTTCGTTACCCATTTTCAACGCATGTAGCAGCGGTAGGGTGGGTTTGCCTTCAGCCAGATCATCACCGATATTTTTGCCCAGCTCTGCAGCATCAGCCTGGTAGTCCAGCACATCATCAATTAGCTGAAAGGCGGTACCCAAATGCATGCCATAGGCCTGCATCGCTTGTTCGATCGCGGCAGGTTGGTTGGAGATAACCGCCGCTAACTGGGTTGCCGCTTCAAATAATTTGGCGGTTTTGCAGTAAATGACCTGCATATAGCTTTGCTCGGTAGTATCCGGATCATTGACATTCATCAGCTGCAGTACTTCGCCTTCAGCGATAATGTTAGTGGCATCGGCCAGTACCTGCATTACCCGCATACTGTTTAATGACACCATCATCTGAAACGAGCGGCTATACAGGAAATCACCAACTAATACACTGGCCTGATTGCCGAACAGCGCATTAGCAGTTTCTTTGCCGCGGCGCATGGTTGACTCATCCACCACGTCGTCGTGCAGTAGGGTCGAGGTATGAATAAACTCGACAATAGCGGCAACACTAATATGTTGCTGCCCCTGATAACCCAGGGCCCGGGCAGCTAATACCGCCAGTAAAGGGCGTAACCTTTTACCGCCGCTATTGACGATATAGATGCCAAGTTGGTTGATCAGTGCCACATCGGAACTGAGCTGAGAGAATATCTGCTGGTTTACTGCCGTCATATCGGCTGCCGCGAGGCGTTGTATTTCGTCGAGCGTCATCTGCCAACAACTGCGTTAAGTCTCTGAATAAGGTCAATTCTACACTATTAGCCGCCTTGGCTAAAATGAAATCTGGATCCTTTTCTGCGACAGTAGATCTTTTTCATAATTGTGCTTGCGGCTGTGGGGGAAATTGCGTACAATTCGCGCCCTGTGAATTGAATTAACACGCCCCTTTATTTACAAGCGATGGCGTGCTTTGTACGGAGTTAACTATGTACGCGGTTTTCCAAAGTGGTGGCAAACAGCACCGTGTGACGGAAGGTCAGACTCTTCGTCTGGAGAAGTTAGACCTGGAAACAGGCGCAACAATCGAATTTACCCCGCTGATGATCGCTAACGGCGAAGCCATCAGCATCGGTGCCCCTTTAGTTGAAGGTGGTAAAGTAGTAGCGGAAGTGGTCAGTCATGGCCGTGGCGATAAGATCAAGATCGTCAAGTTCCGTCGTCGTAAGCATTCACGTAAGCAGATGGGCCACCGTCAGTGGTTCACTGAAGTGAAAATCACCAGCATCAGCGCGTAACAGGAGTATCGACACATGGCAAGTAAGAAAGGTGTAGGTAGCACTCGTAACGGTCGCGATTCAGAAGCTAAACGCTTAGGTGTTAAGCGTTTCGGTGGTGAGTCTGTATTAGCAGGTAACATCATTGTGCGTCAGCGTGGTACTAAGTTTCATGCCGGCAGCAACGTTGGTATCGGTAAAGACCACACTTTATTCGCCTTAACCGACGGTAAAGTGAAATTCGAAGTGAAAGGCGAACACAACCGTAAGTTCGTTAGCATCGTCAGCGAATAAGCTGCAGATCTTCGAAAGAACCCCGCCTGGTGCGGGGTTTTTTTATAAATTTTCCGCACCCCCCGACATAGGTTATACTTGGCTGCATAAGTCAGGTTCCTAAGCACAGTTAAGCAGGACAGCACCGATGAAGTTTGTAGATGAAGCGATAATTCGCGTCGAGGCCGGCGACGGCGGCAACGGCATTATCAGTTTTTTACGGGAAAAGTTTATCTCCAAAGGCGGGCCGAACGGCGGTGACGGCGGGGATGGTGGCGACGTCTATCTGCAAGCGGATGAGAACCTGAACACACTGGTCGATTATCAGTTTGAGAAATATCACAGTGCTGAACGCGGTGAGAACGGTGGCAGCGTAAACTGTACCGGTAAGCGCGGCGCCGATCTGGTATTGAAAGTACCGGTGGGTACCCGGGCGGTAGATGTCGATACCGATGAAGTGATTGGCGACCTGACCAGCAATGGTCAAAAATTAATGGTCGCCAAAGGCGGCTGGCATGGTTTAGGGAATGCCCGTTTTGCCAGCAGCACCAACCGTACACCACGTAAGAAAACCAATGGTACGCCGGGCGAGATCCGTAATTTACGTCTTGAGCTGTTACTGCTGGCCGATGTCGGTCTGTTAGGTCTGCCCAATGCCGGTAAATCGACATTGATCCGTGCGGTATCTGCCGCCAAGCCGAAAGTGGCCGATTATCCTTTTACCACCCTGGTACCAAATTTAGGTGTAGTCCGCGTTGAATCGCACCGCTCCTTTGTGATCGCCGATATCCCTGGTCTGATTGAGGGCGCCGCTGAAGGTGCTGGTCTGGGTATTCAGTTCCTGAAACACCTGGAGCGCTGCCGTTTATTATTGCATGTGATTGATGTCTTACCTGCTGACGGTTCCGATCCGGCAGAAAATGCGCAGACCATCATTCAGGAGCTGCACAAGTACAGCGCCAAGCTTGCTGCCAAGCCACGCTGGTTGGTATTTAACAAGCTGGATCTGGTACTTGAAGACGAGCTGGAAGAGATTGTGCAGCGGGTGACCACAGCACTGGACTGGCAGGGGCCGGTATTTAAAATCTCTGCCGCTTCACGCGAAAATACCCAGCAGCTGTCACGCGAGATCCTGAACTATATCGAGCAGCTACCGGAAGAAAAAGCCAGCGAGCAAGCGGCTGATCCGGTAACCTTTAAGTGGGATGACTACCATGAAGAAGTCAACTCGCTGGAAGATGATCTGGATGACGATGATGATTTCGATGACGACGATTACGACGTTGAAGTGATTTACCAGCGCTAGGTCAGACGATGCGGATTTCGATGATCGCCGCAATGGCGCAGCAGCGGGTGATTGGTTTAAATAACCAAATGCCCTGGCATTTACCCGCTGATTTACAACACTTTAAAAAAATCACGCTCGGTAAGCCGGTAGTGATGGGGCGTAAGACCTTTGAGTCGATTGGCCGGCCCTTACCAGGACGGCGTAATATCGTTATCAGCCGGCAAACGCCAGCAGTTGATAGCCCGGTCGAGTGGGTCAGTAGCATCGAGCAGGCATTAGCCTTATTGGCGGAACAGCCGGAAGTGATGATTATTGGCGGTGCCGAGATTTACCGGCAGTGTCTGCCGCTGGCCCAGCGTTTATACCTTACTGAAATCGCGCTTGAAACCGCCGGAGACGCCTTTTTCCCGGATTACCATGCTGCGGGTAACTGGCAGGAGATCGCGCGCGAGGAGCATCCACAGAGTCCAGAGAATCCGCTGGGTTATCGTTTTATTACCCTGGAACGGCATTAGGCATTACAGCGCAGTCGCTGAGCGACGCTTCAGGCAATAAGCAAGCCGTCAAATAGCAATACCGCAGATAAAAAAGGCCAGCATCACGCTGGCCTTTTTGACGTCTGAGTCAGGTTATACCTTGAACTGATCGACTGAACGGCGTAGCTCTTCCGCCAGCTTCGCTACTTCATGGCTGGAGGCTGAGGTTTGTTCGGCACCTGAGGCAGTTTGTTCGGCAATCGCCACAATAGACTCCAGCAAACCGCTGATCTCAGCTGATACCTGATGCTGCTCTTTGGCGGCACTGGAAATCTGCTCACTCATGTCGTGTGCCAGATGTACCGCATGGGTAATCGAATCCAGCGCTGAAGTGGCGACTTCCGTCTTGGCAACACAATCTTCGGCTTGTTTCTTACCTTTGTTCATCGCTTCTACCGCCGCATGAGCACCAGTTTGCAACGCCTGAATCATTGCCTGAATTTCCTGGGTCGAGGCCTGCGTCTTGCTGGCCAGCGAGCGTACTTCATCGGCAACAACAGCAAAGCCGCGGCCCTGTTCTCCGGCCCGGGCTGCCTCAATGGCGGCGTTTAATGCCAGCAGGTTAGTTTGCTCAGCAATGCCGCGGATCACATCGAGGATACTGCCAATAGAGGCGCTGTCTTTATGCAGCTTGTTGATCACCTGCGATGCTTGCTCCACTTCGCGTGACAGCTGGATAATGATGGCTTTGTTTTCCAGCGAAATACCTTTTACCCTTTCGGCTTCTTTGTCGGCATTTTTGATCTCGTTAAGTGCATCATTCGAGCTTTGCAGTACGCCTTGCGAGGTGCTGCTCATCTCGGTGGTGGCAGTTGCTGCCTGAGTAACCTGAGATTTTTGCTCACGGATAGCCTGGGTAGTTTGCAGCGTAATAGCCGAGGTTTGCTCTGAGGCGGCGGCCAGCTGGGTCGAACGCGAGATAATGCCCTGAATAAGCTGCTGCAAGCTCTGGTTAACCTTGTTGATATTGCGAGCCAGATCACCAAATTCATCCTGGCTGCGGTCATCCAGCTTCTGTGTCAGGTCGCCTGAGGCAACCACACTTAGCATGGCGTTGACTTTTTCCAGCGGCTTAACAATCGCAAACACGGTGCGGTAGGCGATAAACACCGCGATCAGCACAGAAAACAGCATGACGATAAAGATCGCAGTGACAGCATTGCTAACACTGTTACGGCTTTGCTCCTGAATTTCTGCCGCTACCCGGGTGCTTTGGTTCAATAAAGCATCCAGCCGAGTCAGCGCCATACCGGTTTGTTCGTCTGCTTGTTGCAACAGCTGTGAGGCTCGGGTTTTACCCTGCAAAAACTGCATTTTCAGCGCGGGTATGCCTTGGCTGGCATCTAATAATTGGGCTACGTCTTGCAGCTTATCAGCCAGCTCTTGTGGCATGGCAACCTGTGAAGCTTCGCTCAGCATAACTTGCAGCTGGGTTTCTAAGTCCTGTAACCGGAATGCAATATCATTATTGATGGTGCTGGCGGTATTATCATTACTGGTGCGGTTCAAATCCACGACCACACTGATCAGGCTATTAATCCCGGTTTCCATTTGTGTCGCAGCCTGATAAGCGCGTGGAAAGCGGCTACGGACATTGCTTAAGTCGGTAAAATCGAGCAGTAAAGATGCCATATCATCGGCATGCCCTTCCAGCTCGGCCATTTTGTTGTCGATGCTGCTTTGTAACTGGAGGTTTTGTGCCAGCTGATCAAATAACTGATTTGAAAGTGGGATAAAGGCATCAAAAGCAGCTGCAACAGGTTGTGTCGCTTCCCGCAGGCGTTGTTGCTGTTGTACGGCTTTACTTAGCTCTGCAGCTGCCGCTGAGTAGGCGCGTTGCTCAGTTACAAATTGTTCCCGTAAGTTGGATATCTGTTCGTTGGTCGGTGCATTAAAGGCTTGCAGGCTGATTTTACTCATCAGCACAAACTCGCTCTTCATCAAGGCACTGTTTTCTAAAGCCGGGATTGAAACATTGTTTACTTCTGCGGTAGAGGAACTAATGCTGCTCAGTTGTGAGTAGGCAGTAAAGCCAATAATCAGCAACAGCAGGGTTATCACACTGAAACCGCCAACTACCCTTAGTTTTACGGTCAACTTCATAACAACTCCAGTTTGATCGATTTATGCGGTCGGACTGTACTGTCTTATGCAGCGAAGACTAGGCTGAGTGGGCTAGTCCGACCTATTATTTTTGTTCTGCCCCGACACTATAACGTTGTCTGCTCTCAACGCAATAGGCGGTGAGCAGATTTCCCCAAACACAGCCAGTATCAAGAGCATGTATGCCTGGCACCGGACTGAGTCCATTTAGTGCCGCCCAGTGGCCAAATAATAACTCAGGATGCGGTTTATTGCGCCAGAATTCGTACCAGGGTACCAAATCCGGTTGATGTTCTGGCGCAGCCTTACTCGATAGTTCCAGTGTGCCATCTGGATGACAAAAGCGCATCCGGGTGCAAGCGTTGATGGTATAGCGCCAGCGCTGTTCAGGCGTTTTTGCATCTGCCCAGCGCGCTGGTAAGTTACCGTACATGGCTGAGAGTAGTGGCACGGGATCTTGCTGTAACTGCCGGGAAACGTCGGTGCAGGCTCTAATCGCGGTAGGGATGTCCCAGTCCGGGGCCAGGCCGGCATGTAACATCCAATAGGCATCCGCCGGCCCGCGTTGTAATAAGGGTTGTTGACATAGCCAATGTACCAGTTCATTCAGATCCGGCGCCGCCAGCAACGCGTCCAGTTTATCGGCAGCTTTAACTTTGCCATAGCCGTAATAGTGGGCAATAAAGTTCAGATCATGGTTACCCAGCACGACCCGGGCGCCACTGCCCAGTTGCTTAACAAAGCGCAAACAGGCTAAGGAATCAGGGCCCCGGGCAATCAAATCGCCACAGAACCATAAGCTGTCCTGGGCCGGCTGATAATTCAGCGCTGCCAGCAAGCGTTGCAGCGGTTCAAAGCAACCTTGTAAATCGCCAATAACGTAGGTGGCCATCAGTTCAGCGCGTGCGGCATGGCCAGTCGGAACAGCGGAATAGGGGTCTGAAAGGGGTGTTTGGCAGCATCAATCATTTCGTAGTAACCCTGCATAGTGCCGACAGGGGTTTCTAATACTGCGCCACTGGTATAGCTGTAGGTTTCACCTGGTTGCAGCTCCGGCTGTACTCCGATCACTCCGTCACCGGCGACCTCGGTTTGTTTACCGTTACCATCGGTGATCAGCCAGTAGCGGCGCAGCAGCTGCACTGGCAGGCTGCTGTGATTGGTAATATTGACACAGTAAGCAAATACATAACGTTGTTCGGCGGGATCAGACTGGGCGCCAAGATAAAAACTGTCTACCGAAACCTTGACCTGATGTTCAGCTTGCATCCGTCTTTTCCTGTGTTGCCAGCCACTGCGCAACGCGGATAAAGTCAGTAACTGGGAGTTGCTCGGGTCTTAACCCCGGGTTTATACCCAGAGCTTCAATTTGTTCAGCAGTGGCAAAATTACTAAAGCCATTGCGCAATGTTTTACGACGCTGATTAAAGGCTTCCAGACAAACCCGGTTTAGGATGGCCGGGTCAACGGCGGCTCGCTCTGCTTTGGAGAAAGGGATCAGGCGCACCACGGCAGAATCGACTTTCGGCGCGGGTTTGAAGGCGCCAGGCCCCACCTGCACGACAGGCAGCGCTTTGCAATAATACTGCGTCATCACACTGAGACGGCCATAGTCTTTACCACCATGGCTGGCTGTCATCCGATCTACCACTTCCTTTTGTAGCATAAAGTGCATATTTTCAATTTCATCAGCAAACTCAAACAGATGAAACAGTAAAGGGGTTGAAATATTGTATGGCAGGTTACCAAAGACTTTGAGTTTTTGCCCAGGCTGAATTAACTGACGGAAATCAAACTTCATGGCATCAGCCTGAAAGATTTGCAGTTTGTTCGCCAGGGTCGGGTGTTGGCACAGGCGCTCAGCCAGATCGCGATCCAGCTCTACCACTGTGAGTTTTCCTGCCGCTTCAGCAACCGGCTCAGTCAGCGCGCCCAGACCTGGGCCAATTTCAACCAGCAGATCTGTACTTTTCGGTGCTATCGCTTTGACGATTCTGCCAATGACCTGAGGATCGTGTAAGAAGTTTTGGCCAAAGCGCTTGCGGGCACGATGGCCCTGATGAATATTGTCAGTCATGATTATCCAGGGTGCGTTGTGCCAATTGAATGGCTTCTCTGACGGCATGAAATAGGCTGCCCGGATCGGCTTTGCCGCTGCCAGCCAGATCCAGGGCAGTACCGTGATCGACAGAAGTGCGGATCAGGGGTAAGCCCAGGCTGATATTTACTGAGCGGCCGAAGCCTTTGTATTTCAATACTGGTAAGCCCTGATCGTGATACATCGCCAGGACGGCATCGGCATCATTCAGATATTTGGGTTGAAAGAGGGTATCGGCGGGTAGCGGGCCGACCAATTGCATCCCGGTCGAGCGTAATTCATTCAATGCCGGGATAATCACATCAATTTCTTCACGGCCCAGATGGCCGCCCTCACCGGCGTGCGGATTTAAGCCGCAAACATAAATTTTCGGTTCAGGGATGCCAAATTTTTGCTGCAGGTCCTGATGTAAGATGGTCAGCACTTTTAGCAAACGTTCACGGGTAATGGCTTTAGCAACATAGGCCAGTGGAATATGGGTGGTGGCAAGTGCGACTCTCAAGCCTTCGGTGGCCAGCATCATCACCACATAAGGGGTGTTGGATTGTTGGGCAAAAAACTCGGTATGGCCGCTAAAGGCAATACCCGCTTGATTGATAATGCCCTTGTGCACCGGCCCGGTGACGATAGCGGCAACCTCTCCCGCAATCACCATTGCGCCGGCTGCCGTTAGGGTTTCGACAACATAGTTGCCGTTGGCAGCATTGAGCTCGCCAGGAACCACGGCAGCGGCAAGCGGAAAATCCCGAACTGTCAGCGTACCTGCGGCCTGCGGTTTCGCAGGCGAGGCAGCATCAAAAGGTAAAAACTTTACCTGTAAACCCAGTTGTTGTGCGCGTTCGCTTAGCAACTGCTGGTTGGCGCAAACGACCAGCTCAACCGGCCAGGCCTGTTGTGCCAACGCCAGTACCAGATCAGGACCTATACCGGCAGGCTCACCGGGGGTTATTGCCAGGCGCAAGGTCATTAGTTATCAGCCAGAACTTCAATATAGGCTTCATCACGCAATTCGCGCAGGAAGCTGGTGGATTCCTCGTTGAAACGCCGGTTGAATATCATCCGGTAAACCTGGTCGCGCTTACGATCTGCAGTAGCGTCTACAGTACGGCGATCCAATAGTTGGGCTATATGCCAGCCGTGTTCGGTGCGGAAGGGCTCACTGATTTCATTTAACTGCA
This sequence comes from Alishewanella sp., assembly GCA_036759505.1. Taxonomy (GTDB): domain Bacteria; phylum Pseudomonadota; class Gammaproteobacteria; order Enterobacterales; family Alteromonadaceae; genus Alishewanella. Next base: position 39,718 of record DAIOUM010000010.1, read on the forward strand.
ACCGGTTCAGTGTATCGCGGAACGCAGGTACGTAAACATCAGGTTCACTCCAACCGAGTTCGCCACCATTTAGCTTAGAGCCAGGATCTTCAGAATGCTGTTTCGCCATCTCGGCAAAGTCGGCTTCACCAGCCTGAACTTTTTGCAGGATATCATTCAGCAAAGCGCGAGCACGTTCTTCACTGACGATAATCGAAGGTTTCACCAGAATATGGCGCGCTTTAACTTCCTGTAATTCTGTTACGTTTTCGCCACGAATATCGAAAATGGTCAGAATATGAAAGCCGGCACCAGAGCGTAAGGGCCCTGCCAAATCGCCTCTTTTACGGCCACGAATGGCCTCTGAGAACAGAGTGGGCATTTCGTTAATACCCATCCAGTCCAGTTCACCACCTTCCAGAGCATTAGCCGCACTGGAAGAGGCAATAGCTATGCGGCGGAAATCACTGCCTTCGCGTAGTAGCTTAATGACCTGCTCGGCACGCTCACGCGCATCGTTGATTTGCTCAGTCGTCGCCTGGCTCGAAATGGCAATCAGAATATGTCCCAGTTTGTACTGCTCATTAATGGCACCCTGTTCTTCCATCAGCTTCAGCAGGTTATCGACCTCTTGCGGGCTGATATAAATTCGGCGTTGTACGTTAGCCCGTAGCACCTCGTTGGTAATAATTTCTTCGCGTACCTTTTCCCGGAAGCGCTCATAATTACCCTCTTCCGCGGTGACGCGCTGACGGAATTGCTCCAGCGTCATATTTTCGCCCTGAGCAATATTGCGGATGGTATCGTCCAATTGAGCATCGGAAATTTGTAACCCCATACGCTGCGCCATCTGCAACTGTAGACTGGTCATAATCAAGCGCTCTGTAGCCTGAGTGCGCAGCGCCTGCTCAGACGGCAGAGTCTGGCCCTGAGCTTGTGCATTGCGTTTTACCCGTTCAACAATCTCATCAATATCGCTTTTTAAAATCACGCCATTATCTACAATGGCAGCCACCCGATCGACTTCGCGTTCAGCCGCACAAAGTGTGAGGCTAGCGGCGCCAAGCAAGAATGCACAGATAAGTTGTTGTAACTTCATAAGTTCCTACATTAATTTGTTAATAAATACGGGCGCCGATAGCTAAAAATGCCGTTCGACAACATATCGGCAACGCCAAAACCTGCTTTATCGCCAAAACCTTTGAACACAAACTGCAGACTAAAGCCACTGTCCAGACGGGCGAACTGATTTAAATCGGTAATGCCACTTTCCAGATCAGCTCGTACTTGCCTTCTGGCAACAAGACGTACAGCCCAACAGCATGATTCATATTGCAGTCCGAGATTAGCGTCTATCATACGACGATTTGTCACATCCCGATAGTAACTGGCAATCAGTTGCCAGTTTTGTTGCAATGGGATAGCGCCAAACAAGCCAAGTTGCTGGATTTCCACACCTGAGACTGCCCGGCTGTAGCGATGGTTCAATTGCAGTAATGTATTCTCGCTGCCACGGTAGTCAAGACTAGCATTGCTTTTTATAAGCTTTTTACTATCAATATCATACTGTAATGCACTGCTGACATACCAACGGCGGTACCAGTGCCAAATCATTTCAGACGCGAGCATCGACTCAGTGGAAACCAGATCTTGAGTCAATACATCATTGGTTACTTCCGGTTCTTTCAAAAAGAAAATCTGGCCAAGACTAAAGCGAAACAACTCATTATCAGTATTGTCGTAAAAGCGGGTAGTCCAGCCCACAGTCAATTGATTAGCCTCGTTAATGCGATCCAGGCCAGAAAAGCGATTCTGCCGGAACAAACCGTAGTAGTCGTCCTGTAAGCGGGTGGTGTCATAAAGACCAATCTGGCTCTGATCGCGGTAGGGTATATACAGATACTGCAGCTGGGGTTCAAAGGTTTGCAGTGCCTGTTCGCCGAACCAGTCGTACTCTCGCTCAAAGTTTACTCTGGCATGCAGGCGAACCTTGGGCAGTGTCCGGCTGATTTTTTCCTGCTCAGCGCTGAGTTGTTGCTCACTTTGTTGTTGATAATAGGTATATAGCAGGCTGCTTTCGGCAGTTAGCTCAAAAGCGGGCGTGATAAAGGGCAATCTGATTGTCGGTTCCAAATGGATCCGATCGGCAGCGGTGTAGAACGCATCGGCATTACGAAAATGCGCATACTGCCCCTGCCATAACCACTGCAGATTATCGGTTAGCTGCAACGGACTTGCTGATGCCAAGCTCAGTTGTGGCACAGCCTGATAGGCTCTGTTGTAATTTCCCAGGATCTCAAAACCCTGTAATTTCAACTGAGAGTGAACTTTGTCCCCGAAATAACTAAGATTCGCTTCACGATATAACTGAGTATCGCTTTGGTTATTAAAATCAGAGCCTAGTTCGGTGAGATAGGCATCATCACTGACATCAGTAAAATCAACATAGCCGCGCCACCGTTCACTAAAGTCCGACCGATGACTAAGATGGCCCAGATAACGTTGCCCAAAACCTGTTGGCTTATCATTATCGCTATGTAAATACTCCAGCTGCATCTGCCCCTGATGTGCTTCCGTCAGATAGCGAAACTCAGACTTTAACTGCGTACCTCTTTTGCTCATATAACGTGGGGTCAGGGTCAGGTCATAGTTCGGAGCCAGATTAAAGTAATAGGGGAGTTCTAAATCTAATCCAACCCGTTGTGAGCTGCCGACCTTGGGGATTAGCAAGCCGGTTTTCCGCTGATCATCTACCGGGAAGGTCAGATAGGGGATATAGAAGACCGGCACATCCTTGATACGGAATACCGCATGATGAGCTTCACCCCAGCCAGAGTCGGCGGCAATATTAATTTCTTCGGCATAAAGCCCCCAACTATCATCTTGTTGTGGGCAGGTAGTAAATAATGCCTGTTGCAGATGCAATTGCTCAGCAGAAGCGACTAATGCCTTTGCCTCTCCCCGACCTGCCTGGCTGATAAATTGGTACCTGGCATCCGATAATTGGGCGCTATTGTTGGCAAGGTCGGCTGAAAAGCGGCTGCCACTGACATATAAGTCACTGTTGTAGTATTCAATACCGCCATCGGCGATCAGTTGTTGGTTGCTGGCGCTATACCGTGCCTGAGGAGCCTGTAATAGCGTGTCGCGTTGAACAATCTGAACATTTCCGGAAAAGTTAGCGTGCTGATTATCCTGTAATGCTACAGTATCAGAGAAAATGCGTATGCTGTTATCGCTTGCGACCGTCGATTGCAAGACCTCTGGTATAATCAATGGCTGATAACAAAGGGCAGGGGCAGGTTGTTGAGCTTGTGCCTGTGTGGCGTGCAACGCCGCCCAGATGAGTCCTGCTAAACTTAAACCCTGTTTCATGCCTTCTTCTCGTAAATACTTTACCCGTGCCGCGTTGCGCGGGTTTGCTATGATAAATCAATTTTAGAAATCCTGCTAATCCGATATAGTGCCGCTAGGCGAAAGTCGGGATTGTCCGGCCGGACAGCTGCTTAGGTTAAATCAAGACGGAGAAGTTCAGGTGTGGGGTAAAGTATTGGGTGCCTTATTCGGCCTGGCATTACTAAAACTGCCAGGGCTGGTACTTGGCGTATTGCTGGGACACCTTGCCGATCAATGGTTTTTGAAACGTTGGGCGCAGATACGTCACCGGCTACAGCCTGAAGACGAGCAAAACCTGTTTATGTACAGCAGTTTTTCGGTGATGGGCCACCTGGCGAAAGCACGTGGCGTGGTAACGCAAGCGCACATTGCGCAAGCCAATCGTTTTATGCAACAGCTGGGATTAACCGCCAGTCAGCAGCGTGAAGCGCAGGCAGCATTTCGTGACGGTAAAGTTGTGAATTTCCCGTTTCGGGAGCAGCTAGAGGCCTTTTATCAGTGCTATCGCTCCCGGCCAGAGGTGCTGCAATTGTTTTTGGAAGTACAATTGGGTACGGTATGGGCCGAAGGTAAAATTATGGCTGAGCAACGGCGCCTACTGACCGTTATCGCGGAAGAGCTTAAGATCTCGCAACAGGTATTAGAGCAATTATTACGCTCTTACCAGTCGCGGCAGGAACAATCGCCGGGCACTTCACATGGGCTTACTTTAACAGCTGCCTATCAGTTGCTGGATTGCAGTCCCGAGTGTAGCGAATTGGAGCTTAAGCGGGCGTACCGTAAGCTGATGGCTCAGCATCATCCAGATAAACTGGTTTCGCAAGGGGTGCCTGCAGCGATGCTGGAAGTTGCTAAGCAGCGCTCTCAGGAAATACAGGCCGCATACGAGTTTATCAAGCAGCAGCGGGTAAAAGCGGGTTAAGGAGACTAAAACCCCAGACTACTGAGCCAGCCAGAGATTTCTTTAAACAACCATTCTTGTTGACTGGAGTGATAATGCATTTCCGGTAAATAGCGTTGCCGGTAAAGTGGATTGTACTGTGCTCGCGCTAACTGTTGTCTGTGCTGGCTATCCGATACTGACCAAAGATGATCGGCACCTGTAAGCAGATCCAGGACGGGCACTCTGATGTTAGTCATTTGTTGCTGTAGCTGCCGCTGTTGTGCTGGATCTTTCAGGTAGGCTCCGATACTGACTATCGCAGCGATATTCAGCTCGTCCTGTTCCATCATCAAGGCATGCCAGGCCCCAGCGGCTTCTCCCTGCACTATTATGATTAGTGGGCCTGAAGGTGTCAGTTGTTGTAAAGCTTGCCAGCGCGCTGCCAGCTGAACTTTATCTGCAGCCAGCGCTGTCGCAGCGTCCACAGTACTCTGCTGTTGCAGCTCAGGCAGCGCCAAAATGTTCCAACCGGAAGCAGGCAAGTGCTTAAACAAATAACCCCAAAGCTGCGGACTAAGCAAATGGCGCTGCTGTGCGGGCATAAAAATTACGGTGCCTTTACTTTGAAGGGGCACGGCTGAGACTCTGGCTACTTGGATTGAGTTTTCTGCGGTGGTTAATGTTGTGAGTTCGAGGCCGGGGTGTTGGCGTATCACATCCTGCCAGTTTGCTAACGCAGGACTGGCAAAGGATAGTAAACAAAAGAGTTGTAGAGCGCGAAATGTTGGCATAGTGACACCCGAAGAGCCAGATAATATGGTATCGGTCGTGGCTGCTAAAACTTAAGCCGTTAGCAGTATTATAGCCTGCAGCTGGTCCACATGTGTCACCAGAGGTTAATTCGCGCTTTGCAGGTGTTCACTGAAGGTATAAAGGACTTTATTATCGTGACTGAATTTAACATAGCTACCGTGGTGTTCCAACAATCTGACCAGTACCGACGGTTGTAAAATAAAACAATACTTTGTGGCTTTAAATTCAACCAGCGCTTTGGCCATTTCTCTTAGGTGGTCATTGGCGGCCAGTCGTTTTGCTTCCTGCTCATCATTACAAACATGCGCAGCTTGTTCCAGTTGAACTAAGGACTCAGAGTTGGCTGTTTCAGCTAGCAGAGTGGTGCTACCAAGCAGCAAGGTGGCAGTTAAACAGAATTTGACAAAACAAGACATCATTACTCGTTCCCGGAGCTTAGTATAGCGAGCTAAAAATTAGCAGCCTTCGCCCGGCGCGGCAACTGAAATTTTATCTAATACCCCGGAAAATAAAAAAGCCGCTGTTGTCAGCGGCTTTTTTGAGCATTAAGTGGCGATTAACGCATCACTGGCTCTTTGATTTTGGCAGTTACTTTAGCTTCGATGCGCTGGTTAGCAGCATGAGCTTCACGGCTGTTACCAGGTACGCGCGGCTGAGTTACACCAAAGCCTTTTGAGGTAATGCGTGAGCTTTCGATGCCCTGAGCAACTAACAGGTCAGCGATAGCTTTAGCACGACGCTCAGATAAGCGCATGTTGTATTCTGGTTTACCGATGTTAGAAGCGTGACCTTCGATGAAAACCACTGACTCTGGGAAGCGCTTCATGAACGCAGCCAGTTTGTTTACTTCAGCACGACCTTCTGGTGATACTGTAGCAGAGTCAAATGCGAAACGAACTTCGATATCTACGTCACCAACACGGTCCATTTTCTCAGTGTAGATAGTACAACCATCAGCATCAACTTTCTGACCTGCTGGTGTATTCGGACACTTGTCACGGCTATCTGGCACGCCGTCACCGTCAGAGTCTACAACTACTGGGGCCGGAGCTGGCTCAGGTTGTGGCGCTGGAGTTGGCGCAGGAGCTGCTGCCGCACCGAAAATCCAGCTGGCGCCGAACTTGATAGAGGCATCATTCCACTGACCACGGCTAATACCGCGGAAACGGTTACCTTCAGCGAATAAGGCAACGCTTTCGTTGATGAAGTAACGGTAACCCACACCGACGTTCAGAGCGTCAAATGCGATGTTGTGTTCAAAGTGTTTCCAGCCACCGACCAGGTAAACATTTGAATTCGGGATGTGATACATTGCATCAACACCAAAGCGGTCGCCGGTAACGCGTGAACTTTGCGTTAATGAGTCCAGACTTTGGCGGGCATACTCAGCACGAACGCCCCAAGTTTCATTCAGGCGGTAGCCAATTTCTACACCGACGCCCCAACCATTATCAACGTTATTCCAATCAGCTGATTGACCTTTACGGTTGTCAGTCCAGTAACTTTCACCGAATAACGAGCCGAAGACTTTCTTTTCCAGATCCTTTGCTGAAGGAGCGTTGGCAAAGGCCTGTGCGCTCAGCAGTG
>DAIOUM010000011.1:0-8534 GCA_036759505.1 Alishewanella sp.
TGTTTGGCGCGGCCATGCCACTTTGGCATCAGGCGATGCCAACTGCGGCCCGCGCCTTTCAGTTACCGGAGAAGCCGGATCTGGACTCAGGCTTAATACCGGTACTGTATTTTGGCAGCTGTAGTGGCCGGGTACTAGGGCCGCAGCAGCACAGTCAGGATTCGCGCAGTTTGGCTGAGGTAAGTGCCAACTTACTACAAAAAGCCGGCTATCAGTTATTTCAGCCGCCAAAACTGGCACAGCAATGCTGTGGCATGCCGTTTCAGTCCAAGGGGCAATTCGCTGCCGCCAAGCAGCTGCAGCAACAATTGAATCAGTGGTTAATGCAGCACAGTGAGCAGGGGCGGATTGCAGTATTTTGCGATAGCAGCCCCTGCAGCTTAACTTTACGCGAAGCCTTAGATCCGAGCTTGCAGCTGTTTGATAGTATCGACTTTATCTACGATAAAGTGCTACCCAAGCTAAAACTGACTAAACAGGCCGCGCCATTGGCGCTGCATATCAGTTGCAGCGCGCAGCAGTTGGGGCAGGGCCGCAAGCTGACTGAACTGGCCGGCGCCTGCACTGCACAGTTGGTGATCCCCGAGGGTATCAGCTGCTGTGGTTTTGCCGGTGACAAGGGCTTTTTCTTACCAGAGCTTAATGCGTCAGCACTGTCTGATTTAGCACGGCAGGTAAGTAAGTGCTCACGGGGGGTATCCAGCAGCCGCACCTGTGAAATTGGCTTAAGCCGGCACAGTGGCGTCGAGTATCAACATCTACTTTACTTGTTAGATGAACTATCAGATGCTGAGTGCTAACTCACTGCACTCGCAGCTTATTACGGGAACAGAGGATGCGCATTTTACACGTTGAGGACGATGAGGATATCCGGGCCGTGACTGAGATCGCTTTGGTGCAACTTAGCGGTTTTCAGTTATGCAGCTGTGATTCAGGTGCGATGGCGCTCAGTCTGGCACAGGCGTTTCAACCCGATCTGATGTTGCTGGATGTGATGATGCCGCAGATGGATGGCTTGCAAACTCTGGCGGCGTTACGACGTTTGCCCGGTATGGCTGCTGTACCGGCGGTATTTATGACTGCCAGGTTGCAGGATGCCGAAAAGCAGCAGTATCTGGATGCCGGCGCTATCGCAGTGCTGGAAAAGCCCTTTGATCCCCTTACGCTTGGTCAGCAGTTACAACAGTATCTGATCGATCCGGCAACAGACAGTTAGAGCCGACACTATGCAAGCACCGATAACGCCGGATAACGAAGTGCAACGTTTGCAGGTTTTACAGGCCTTAAAACTATTGGATACGGCGGCGGAACCCCGTTTTGACCGGTTAACCCGCTTGGTACAGCAATGTCTGGATTGTCCGATTGTATTGATCTCGCTGGTTGATGAGCAGCGGCAATGGTTCAAATCCCGCCAGGGGCTGGCAGCTTGCGAAACACCAAAAGATATTTCCTTTTGTGGCCATGCGATTTTAACTGACAGCATCTTTGAGGTAAGAGATGCCCGGCTCGACCCGCGTTTTGCCGATAATCCGTTGGTGACAGCGGCGCCTTTTATTCGCTTTTATGCCGGTGCACCGCTTACTATCAATCAGCAGCGTATTGGTACCCTCTGTGTAATTGATCCTGAACCACGGCAGTTAACGCAGCGGCAAAGGCAGATCCTGCGCGATTTTGCGGATGTCGTGGAGCAGGAAATTATTGATCGCTTGCAAGAGCAAGCAGAGCAGGAACTCAAAGCCAGCCGGGATCAATACCAGGCGCTGGTTAATAATATCCCGGGTATTACCTACCGCTGTAAAGCGGACGCGAACTGGACCATGCTCTATATCAGCGGCAGTATCGATCCCTTATCTGGCTACCCTGCCAGTGACTTTGTGCAAAATAAGGAGCGTAGTTACGCTAGCGTGATTTACGCGCCAGATCGAGAGTGGTTAGAGCAAGCAGTCGCCCAGGCGATAGCTAAGCAGCAAAGCTGGACCCTGCAATACCGGGTGCAACACCGTGATGGTAGTCTGCGCTGGGTTGAGGAGCGTGGTCAGGCGGAATATGACGACACAGGGCAGGTGCGCTATCTGGACGGTTTTATTCTGGATATTAATGCAGAAAAACAGCTAAAGCAGCAGCTATTGAATCTGACCGCACACTTGCCCGGGGTGGTGTATCAGTATCAGCAATGGCCGGATGGTCGCGCCGCCTTTCCCTATGCCAGCGCAGCTTTAAAGCGCATATACGGCGTGACGCCAGAACAGGTAAAAACTGATGCGACGCCGGTCTTTGCAGCGATCCACGAAGAGGATCTGGCAGGATTGGCCACCAGTATTGAGCATTCCAGGCAGCAGCTGCTGGAGTGGCGACATGAATACCGGGTAAAAACTCTGAGCGGTGAAGTCGCCTGGATGGCAGGGAATGCAACGCCTGAGGCTATGCCGGATGGCAGTGTGCTCTGGCATGGTTATATTCAGGATATCACGGCTTTCAAGGAGAGTTTTTTGGCGCTGCAGCAGGCTAATCAGCAGTTGCAATTGGCTCGTGAGCGGCTGGATACAGCCAGTGAGCTGGCCCTGATTGGTTTCTGGCAGGCGTCGCTGAAAACCGGTGAGCTGTGGTGGTCACCGGCAATTTATCGGATCTTTGGTTTTGATGAAGCCAATACCACGCCCAGTGTGGCGTTATTTAAAAGCACCTTGCATCCGGATGACCGGCAAAAGGTCGCACTAAGTGAACAGGAAGCTTTAATCAGTGGTATTCATGACGTCAGTCACCGGATTATCCGACCGGATGGCAGTATCCGCTGGGTGCATGAACGTGCGCGCCTGGTCACGGATGCCGATAATCCGGAGCGTATTATGGTCGGCTCAGTACAGGATATTACCGAGCGGGTGCAGTTACAGCAGTTAAAAGATGACTTTATTGCCACCGTCAGCCATGAGTTGCGTACCCCGTTAACGGTGATTAAAGGCGCGCTTAGCTTGGTGAATTCCGGCCAGCTTGGCGCCTTGCCAGCAGCGTCGCAAAAATTGCTTGTGGCGGCGCAGCAAAACAGTGAACGCCTGGCACACCTGATTAACGACTTGCTGGATATGGAAAAACTGGTCGCCGGCAAAATGCCGTTTTTACGCCAACCGTTGCAGGTAGAGACACAATTAACCCAGGCGGTGCATGAGCTGGAGCCTTTTGCCGCACAATATCAGGTGCAACTGGAAGTTGCGCCTGTCGAGCCAGGTCTGCAACTGTGGGCTGACAGCCTGCGTTTACAACAAACGCTAGCCAATCTATTATCCAATGCGATTAAGTTTTCCAATCCGAACAGCCGGGTGCAACTGCGAGCCAAGCCGCTGGCGGAGCACATTCGGATTGAAGTCGAAGACAATGGACTCGGCATCCCGGAAGCGTTTCAGGCGAGGATTTTTGAACGTTTCGCGCAGGCCGATACTGAGCAGCGCCGGCAAAAGGGGGGGACGGGTCTTGGGCTGGCCATCTGTAAAGCCCTGATTGAACAAATGGGTGGTGAGATTGGATTTCACTCTGCCACCGGGCAGGGCACCTTGTTTTATTTTACGTTACCAGCAGTGAATGTCGATAAGTGATGATTGATGACTGAGATTTCAAAACATAAAGCTGATTTAAGTACCGCCTTTGCTCAGGTACGACAGCGGTTTGAGCAGGCACTGCCGGCGCGGGCTGCGGCAATGCGTGCTTTAGTTAACAGTGATGAGCTGGCGGATAATGACTTACAACAATTGATTTATGAGGCACATAAACTGGCAGGGGCCTGCGGTACCTTTGGCTTTCATAACCTGGGTGGACAAGCGCGGATCCTCGAGCAATTGGCCCGGACAGTAGAAGCTAAACCGGCAGCACAACAACGTCAGGCCAGACAAACGCTGGAATATGCGTTACAGGATTTTCTGCAGGCGGTGGGCGGCGCCTTACAGCAACGCGCAGCCTTACAAAATAATCAGGCCGCTGAGGTCCGGTTGCAAAATGCCATCTGGTTATTACTGGGTACGGCACAGCTAAGCGAAGAGCTGGTCGCCCAGCTCTCGGCTTTTGGTCATCAAATTCGAGAATTTCCCGATTATGACAGCTGCCTGAAGGCGCTGGAGCTGGAATGTCCGGCGGTGTTATTTAGTGCTATTAATCTGGATGGGCAATCCTTATTTAAACAACGCCTGCTACTGGAGCGTTTATCGCAGCAGGGTGGGCGGCTGATGGTGTTTGCTACTGAGGATAATTTCGAGCTGAGGATCAAGGCGGCGCAACTGCGAGCCGAAGCCTTTTTTGTATCCTCTATTGATGTCCCTAACATGATTGCAACCTTGTCCGAGCTGGTCGAGCAGGCGAATGGTTACCATGGCCGGGTTTTTATCGTTGATGATGACCGGCTGTTGGCGGAACACTATGCGCTGGTGTTGAATTCAGTCGGTGTTGAGACTCGGATCATGCAGAATGTACGGAATATCGTACATGAGTTGTTAAGCTTTCAGCCGGATCTGGTGTTGATGGATATCTATATGCCCGATTATTCGGGTACTGAGCTGGCGGGGGTATTACGCCAGTACCAGTCCCTAAAACGCCTGCCGATCGTCTTTTTATCGTCTGAGGCAAATAAGTTTTTGCAAATTAAGGCGATGGCACAGGGCGCAGATGATTTCCTGACTAAGCCAATCGCTGATGCGGAGTTGGCGCAAGCGATTAAAGTGCGGCTCAGACGCAGTCTGCAGATCCGGCAGCTTATTGAAAAAGATGGCCTGACCGCTTTAATTAAACACAGTGCCATTAAAGAAGTGGCCGCGCTGGAGCTGGAGCGTGCCGAGCGGTCAGGCAAGCCACTAAGTATAGTGATGCTGGATATTGATTTCTTTAAATTGGTGAATGACCGTTATGGTCACGCTACTGGAGATATTGTCATTACCGCCCTGGCAACGATGTTGCGCAAGCGGATCCGTAAGACGGATAGAGCCGGTCGCTACGGCGGCGAGGAGTTTATGCTGGTATTGCCGGATTGCAGTAGTGAGCAGGCGCGGCAGTTAACGGCACAGATTTTACAGGCTTTTCGCCAGTTGCAGTTTAGTGCCGCCGACCAATTTTTTCAGTGTAGCTTTTCGGCGGGGGTAGCCTCGACCAGTGACAGTAGTTATGGCAACGCCGATTTGTTGATTGCGGCTGCTGACTCTGCGCTATATCAGGCGAAGCAAGCTGGCCGGGATCGGGTGTGTTGAGCTTTAAACTGGCGGCTATTAATGCCGCCAGCCTCTAGCTTACAGCTTTTGTAGCACTTCTGCCGGTAAGGCTAACTCGTCATTCCGGTTAACCCCAACACCACGGCTAATCACATTTTGGGCGATCTGTTTCGCTTCATCCAGCGAGTGCATTTGCGCGGTACCACACTGATAAATATTCAGCTCCGGAATATCATTTTGACTGGCCACCTGTAACACGTCCTGCATTGCAGCCTGCCAGGCTGCGGCTACCCGCGGTTCATCCGGTGTACCAATCAGGCTCATATAAAAACCGGTGCGGCAGCCCATTGGCGAAATATCGATAATTTCGACATCCTGGCCATTGAGATGGTCCCGCATAAAGCCGGCAAATAAATGCTCCAGCGTATGGATACCTTTTTCCGACAGGATTTCTTCATTCGGCACACAAAAACGCAGGTCGTATACGGTAATCGCATCGCCTTTTGGCGTGGTCATTTTCTTGGCGATACGCACCGCCGGCGCTTTCATAATGGTGTGATCAACGGTAAAGCTATCAAGTAATGGCATAACAAATCCTGTAAGCAGCAATAAGTGCTTTGATTATAGCGCTGGCGGCCAGCGAAAGTTAACCGCTTTCGCGAGTTAGCGGCAGAAGCGGCACAAAATACGCAAAAACGTAAAATTTTACTTTTGATAACCTTGAATAGATCAGGGCTAATCCCCACTAATCGGTCATCGCAATGTTTCATTGTTCAGAATATAGGTGGAGAGACGTTATGGGTAGAATTATTGGTATTGACTTAGGTACAACCAACTCTTGTGTAGCTATTTTAGATGGTGATAAACCAAGAGTCCTGGAGAATGCCGAAGGGGCACGTACCACGCCTTCAATTATTGCTTACACAGAAGATGGCGAAGTGTTAGTCGGCCAGCCAGCTAAGCGCCAGGCGGTGACTAACCCGAAAAATACCTTATTCGCCATCAAGCGCTTAATCGGTCGTCGTTTTGAAGATGACGAAGTGCAGCGCGATATCAAAATCATGCCTTTCAGCATTGTTAAAGCTGATAATGGTGATGCCTGGGTTGAAGTAAAAGGTAAAAAGTTAGCGGCACCACAAATTTCAGCTGAAGTGCTGAAAAAGATGAAAAAGACGGCTGAAGATTATCTGGGCGAACCGGTAACCGCAGCGGTTATTACGGTACCGGCTTACTTTAACGATGCTCAGCGTCAGGCTACGAAAGATGCAGGCCGGATTGCCGGTTTAGATGTAAAACGCATTATCAACGAGCCAACCGCTGCTGCGCTGGCTTATGGTATGGATAAAAAGAAAGGCGATACCAAGGTTGCGGTATATGACCTGGGTGGCGGTACTTTCGATATCTCTATTATTGAAATTGATGATGTTGACGGCGAGCAAACCTTTGAAGTACTGGCCACTAACGGTGATACGCACTTAGGTGGTGAAGACTTCGATAACCGCGTGATCAACTATTTGGTTGACGAATTCAAGAAAGAGCAGGGTATTGACCTGCGGAACGATCCGCTGGCGATGCAGCGTTTAAAAGAAGCCGGTGAGAAGGCGAAGATTGAATTGTCTTCAGCGTCACAAACGGAAGTAAACCTGCCGTATATCACGGCCGATGCGACCGGTCCGAAGCACCTGAATATCAAGGTTACCCGTGCTAAGCTGGAATCACTGGTTGAAGATTTAGTGCAGCGCACCCTGGAGCCGCTGAAAAAGGCGCTGTCAGATGCCGATTTAAGCGTCAGCGACATCGATGAAATCATTCTGGTCGGTGGTCAGACCCGGATGCCGAAAGTACAGGAAGCGGTCACCGCCTTCTTTGGTAAAGAGCCACGCAAAGATGTGAACCCGGATGAAGCGGTTGCAGTAGGTGCGGCAATCCAAGGTGCAGTACTGTCGGGCGACGTGAAAGACGTATTACTGTTAGACGTGACGCCACTGTCGCTGGGTATCGAGACCATGGGTAGCGTGATGACCGCGCTGATTGAGAAAAACACCACTATTCCGACCAAGAAGTCGCAGGTGTTCTCAACGGCCGATGATAACCAGTCTGCGGTAACTATTCACGTACTGCAGGGTGAGCGTAAACGTGCCTCTGACAATAAGTCATTAGGTCAGTTTAACTTAGAAGGTATTCGTCCGGCCCGTCGCGGCGAGCCACAAATCGAAGTGACCTTCGATCTGGATGCGGATGGTATTCTGCATGTGTCGGCGAAAGACAAAGATACCGGTAAAGAGCAGAAGATTACTATTAAGGCGTCTTCAGGCTTAAGCGAAGAAGAAATCCAGAAAATGGTGCGTGATGCCGAAGCGCACGCCGAAGAAGATAAAAAATTCGAAGAGCTGGTACAGGCGCGTAACCAGGCCGATGCCATGGTACATGCCACCCGCAAGCAAATCGAAGACGTTGGCTCAGCTTTAGCCGCGAATGACAAAGAAGCGATTGAAGCGGCAATTGGTGAACTGGAAAAAGCCATCAAGGGCAATGAGAAGTCAGAGATCGAAGCCAAAACTCAGGCGCTGATCCAGGCGTCACAGAAGCTGATGGAAGCCCAGCAAGCCAAAGGTCAGGCGACTGACGCTGGTCAGCAGGCCGGTGGCGCTGATGACGTGGTCGATGCGGAATTCGAAGAAGTTAAAGACGACAAAAAGTAATTAACGCGAAAGCAGGCTGCAGCTTAGGCTGCAGCCGTTAACTGAGAAATAAGCACAGATCTATGTCCAAGCGTGACTATTATGAAGTACTAGGTGTCGCTAAAGGCGCCGATGATAAAGACATCAAAAAGGCTTATAAACGCCTCGCCATGAAATTTCACCCGGATCGTACTCAGGGTGATAAAGACATGGAGGAGAAGTTTAAAGAAGTACAGGAAGCCTATGAAGTTTTGTCTGACGAGCAGAAACGCGCAGCCTATGACCGTTACGGCCATGCCGGAGTAGATCCGAATCGTGGTGCCGGTGGTTTTGGTGGCGGCGGTGGTGCCGACTTTGGCGATATCTTTGGTGATGTATTCGGTGACATCTTCGGTGGTGGCCGCCGTGGTGGTGGCGCGCGTTCACAACGCGGCGCTGACCTGCGCTACAACCTGGAATTAACACTGGAAGAAGCGGTTAAAGGTAAGTCGGTTGATATTAAAGTGCCGACTATGGTTAGTTGCGACAGCTGCGATGGCTCTGGTGCCAAAAAAGGCACGACGGCGAAAACCTGTACCACCTGTCATGGCTCGGGCCAGGTTACCATGCGTCAGGGCTTTTTTGCGGTGCAACAAACCTGTCCAACCTGTTCTGGTCGCGGCAAGATTAT
>DAIOUM010000011.1:8634-20942 GCA_036759505.1 Alishewanella sp.
ACGCTGGATGGTCGGGTAAAACTGAAGATCCCGGCTGAGACGCAAACCGATAAGATGTTCCGCTTACGCGGTAAAGGTGTGCAGTCGGTCCGTGGTGGCGGTGTCGGTGATCTGGTCTGTAAGGTGGTGATTGAAACGCCGGTTAAGTTGTCAGAGCGGCAAAAAGAGCTGCTGCGTCAATTGGACGAGAGCATGACCGGCGAAGGCGAAGCCACACATCGGCCCAAGTCAAAAGGCTTTTTCGATGGTGTGAAAAAGTTTTTTGATGATTTAACCAGCTAAGGCTGTTATTTGGCAGCAGCAACAATAGAAACCACCCGTTTTGGGTGGTTTTTTTATGCCCAGACGGTAAACTTAAGCCACGATGTTATTTTCAATGGACTGCCTATGTTAAAGAAATTACTTATTCCGACGCTCTGCGCACTGTTATTGAGTTCCTGTGCTGAGTCGCCTACTGGCCGGCGTCAGGTGATGTTGTTTGATAACAACCAGCTGAACACTCTGGGAGCTCAGACCTTTGAGCAAATGAAAGCCGAGCAAAAAATCAGTACTGATCCGGCAACCAATAACTATGTGCAGTGTGTGGCAAATGCCCTGCTTAAGGTCACTCCTGCTGAGTATCAGCAATATAAATGGGAAATCGTGGTGTTTGACAGCGATCAGGTGAATGCCTTTGCCTTACCCGGTGGCAAGATGGGCGTTTATACCGGTCTGCTCAAAGTGGCACAAACGCCGGCTCAGCTAGCCGCGGTGGTTGGGCATGAAATTGGCCATGTGATGGCCGGCCATAGTAACGAGCGTTTATCGACTAATCAGTTTTTGCAGGTGGCAATGGCGCTCGGTGATGCCGGCAGCCGGGCGGCCGGAGTACGTTATCAGCAAGAGCTAATGGCTGCTCTCGGCCTGGGTGCCCAGGTTGGCGTTGCTTTGCCTTTTAGCCGGGCTCATGAAACTGAGGCCGATATTATAGGCCTGGACTTAATGGCGCGGGCTGGCTTTAATCCGGAAGAGTCTGTTGCGCTGTGGCAGAATATGGCTGCCGCCGGCAGTGGCGGAGTGCCGCAATTTTTATCGAGTCACCCGATCCCAGATACCCGGATCCGCACTTTACAGCAAAAGATGCCGGAAGCTGCTACACTGTATCAGCAGCGGCGCCAACAAGGTGCTTTGCCGGCTTGCCGGAAGCCGTAGCGGACAATCCGGCCAGGTATTCGGTAGCATGTTTAGTCGGTTGACTGTCAGTAATTTTTACAATGTTGCAGCTCAGTCAGGTGTCTATCTGACTAACAATACGGTGAAACAAAGGTTTGCAAGGACTGGTATAGTACTTGCATACTATTTCAGCAGAGAAGTGCTTTAACTAACGGAATTTGCTATGCAAGGACATGACCCTAAAGATCAGAACGCGGCAAAAATGAACCGGCGTAAGTTTTTAACCCGTACCGGCGCTGGTTTGGTGATTGCCTCTATTCCTGCACGTTCTGTATGGGCTAGCAGTGGTGGTTTGACCCAATCTATCGTGGCCTCGGGCCATGGCTCTGATTTTGCTAATGGCCATGACATCAAGTTGGAGTCGCCGGGTTACTTTAAAAATACCGCCACCAGTCAAAACAAGCTGCGTTTTATTGATGTCTTTGGTGGGCCCCCGATCGGTGTAAATGCTAAAGACTTTAATGCTACTCTGGGCGATGTACTTGATCAGCCTGGTAAGAAAAAGTTGGGTGGTCCGGCAAATATCAACTTTAACCTGGTTGGTATCTATCTGAACGCTTTTTTCAGTGGTAGCTCGCCGTTCGATCGCATCTATTATCCGATCGTTGGGCATGATAAGCCCTTCGCCACTTTTCAGCAGTTTGCGTTTTACCTTTATGATCAAGCCATGGCTAGCCCCGAGAGTACCAGTGCTGCTTTGGGCAACTTAATTACCCAATATCACGGCTAACTTTTGCGACTGGATTTGCCCAGACTGCACCCTAAAACACTGTTTCATAGCTTTGCTGATGGCTCTGGAACAGTGTTTTTTGATCCTGATACCGGTGAAACTCTGGCCTTGGAGTGGAATGCCGCAACTCTGCAAGCGGTGCTTAGCGGTCGTAGTGACATTAAGCTGGATCTCCAAACGTTAAGTAAATTGCGAGCTTTCGGTAGCTGGCCAGACAGTATGCGGCTTGACGAACAGCATGACGATAACTAAGCAGCTTTATCTCCCTCCCTTTACCTTCAGTGTGACAACCGATATCCCACTGGTGGTCGATAATCTGCAGCGGCTCTATGCCCATGCTCCCCAGGCAGAATCCTTATTGGTCGATTATCCGCTACGACTGGAACGGGGAGCCGGCTTACGTCGTTTATTTAAGCCTCAGGCACGTTTTTTTGCCGATACGCAGGAACCGTTCCAGCCGTTACAATTGCAGCAAGGTTATGCGATGTTGGAATGGGGGATGAATTGGTGCATTGCCGCGCACGAAATGCAGTATGTAATTATCCACTCAGCGGTACTGGCCAAAGGGGATAAAGCCATTTTGTTTCCTGCACCACCGGGCTCGGGTAAAAGTACCCTGACGGCCTATCTTGCCTTTAACGGCTGGCGTTTATTATCCGATGAAATGGCGCTGATCCTGCCGTTTAGCAATAAGGTGCAACCCTTTGTTCGGCCAATCTGCCTGAAAAACCGCTCCATTGCGCTGGCGAAAAGCTGGTTCCCAACAGGGGTGTTCTCCAGCATTGCAACCGACACCCACAAGGGTGATGTGGTACACCTGTCGCCGCCTGCCACCAGCTGGCAGGGCGCTTTGCA
Source organism: Alishewanella sp. (assembly GCA_036759505.1). Classification (GTDB taxonomy): domain Bacteria; phylum Pseudomonadota; class Gammaproteobacteria; order Enterobacterales; family Alteromonadaceae; genus Alishewanella. Next base: position 11,432 of record DAIOUM010000011.1, read on the forward strand.
GCAAGCCGAAATTGTGGCAGTGGTGTTTCCGAGTTATCAGGCCGACACGAATCTGGATATCTATAGCCTGGATCAGACTCAGGCCTTTATGCAGCTGGCGCGAAATGCTTTTAACTTTGGTGTGATAGGGCAGGAGGGCTTTGCCACCCTGACCGCTATTATTGAACAGGTGCCGGCCTTCGAGGTGCAGTACAACGATTTAACAGCAGTGGCCGCGTTTTTAGAGCAAGAGGTACTGGCTGATGCGCGCTAGTCAGGTGTTGTTACAGTTATTTCGACAACCAGAACTCGCGTTGACGCTCAGTGCGGACAGTTGGGTGCAGCTGATCAGACTGCTGCGTCAGCAGCAGCAACTGGCCCGTTACGCCTATTTATTCCGCCGGGCCGGCGTCTTTACACAGTTGCCCCAGTACGCGCGCCATCACTTACGCAATGCCGAGATTATTGCCGATAAGCAATATCGTCAGGTTAGCGCTGAGGCAGCTGAGCTGACGCAGTTACTGGCACCGTTGCAGGTGAAGCCGGTATTTCTGAAAGGCGCGGCCTATGCGTTACAGCAAGGATTGCCGGCCGGAGTTGGCCGGACTTTCAGCGATCTGGATATTCTGGTACCCAAGGAAAAGATTACAGCGGTAGAGCAAAGGCTGTCGGTATTCGGCTTTTTACCTGAGCCGGTTAGTGCTTATGATCAGCATTATTACCGTAAATGGACACATGAGATCCCGCCATTACGGCATCATAGCCGCGGCACTATTCTGGATATTCATCATAATTTGATCCCCCCCGTTTCGGGCCGGGCGCCGGATATTCGCCGCTTCTGGCAGCAACTTAACCTAACCGCCGACGGTTATCAGGTGCTGAGCTTACCGGCGATGACCTTACACAGCCTGATCCATCTGTTTTTTAACGAGGATTTCAAAAAGGGCTTTCGGGATCTGACGGATCTGCATTTGTTATTTGCTGGTTTTAGCGAGCAAGATTGGGAGCAATTGCTACAACTGGCTGAGCAGACCGGCTTTATGTTTGAATTAATGTTGGCCTGCCGCTACACCAGTTATCTGTTGGCGACGCCAATTCCTGCCTGGGTAATGCAACAAACCGAGCAGTACCAGCCGTCAAAACTGCGCCTACAGCTGCTGGATTTTATCTTTCTGCGACTGTTAAGTCCGCAGCACCCGTTGCTTAACACTTATCTGGATCAGCTGGCCGCGCTACTGGCGCTGATCCGTGGTCATTGGTTGAAGATGCCGCCACAGATCCTGTTCGGGCACCTGAGTGTAAAAGCGTTTTGTGCTGTACGTGATGCTCTGTTTGGTAAGCACCAATTTAGCCCGAAACGGCCTGGCTAGGCTGCCGGCGCGCTAACACGAAGCCCAAGGCAACCAGCAGTAAAATCAGGCAGTAGTAGTTGTGTGTAATCACCTGCCATGGCGATAAACCAAAACTGGCTCCCAGTAACAACGCCTGCGCACCATAAGGGACTAAGCCCTGGCTGATACAGGCAAAGATATCCAGCAAACTGGCACTGCGCCGTGGGCTGATCTGGTGTTGCTGCGCCAGATTGCGGCTAACATCGCCGGTTAATACTATGGCAACGGTATTATTGGCAATACACAGGTTGCTGATAAAGGCCAGAGCGGCAATCGCCAATTGTTGGGCCTTATTGCCAGCAAGGCGCAGTTTAGCGGTAACGGATTGGATCCGACTTGAGATCCACTGCAGACCACCTTGTTGCCGGATAAACTCGCTCAGACTGCTAACCAACATCGCCAGCAAGAAAATCTCCTGTACATTGGCAAAGCCGGTGGCGATATCTTTACCCAGATTACTAATTGCGTAATCGGCCAGTAAGCTACCCTGCAGCGCGGCTAATACGATCCCCAGCAGCAGTACCACAAACACATTTAAGCCCAGTACTGCCAGTACCAGAATGGCGGCATAGGGTAAAATGCCGGTCCAGTTATAGGCTTCGGTGCTAATTTGTGGAGTCTCTGAGCTAAGCAAGCCGTAAGCCAAAATCGTCAGCAGTGCCGCCGGCAGGGCAATTTTGATATTTTCTTTAAATTTATCAGCCATATTGGCACCCTGGGTGCGGGTAGCGGCAATAGTCGTATCAGAGATAATCGACAGATTATCACCGAACATAGCGCCACTAAGTAGTACCCCTGCGACTACAGCAGGGTTCAGCTCTGCCTGATTGGCGATACCCACGGCTATCGGCGCCAGGGCGCCGATGGTCCCCATCGATGTGCCCATCGCGGTAGAAACCAGAGCGGCAATAATAAATAAACCCGGCAAAATAAAAGCAGGCGGAATAATACTTAAACCGGCATTTACCACGGCATCGACGCCACCACTGGCGGTCGCCACACTGGCAAAGGCGCCGGCCAGCAAATAGATCAGACACATGGTAATAATATTGCTGTTACCCGCGCCTTTAATAATAACGTCAATAGATTGCGTCAAAGGGGCGCGATGCAGCCACACCGCCAGTATCAATGCCGGCAGAATGGCGACATGACCAGGCAGTTGGTAGAACGCGTACTCGACATTCTGACTTTGAAAATACAGGCCACTGCCTAAAAACAGCAGCACAAACAGCAGCAACGGCAGTAATGAGCGCTTAGCGCCGGTATTGATTGTTGTATCCACTAGAGCAACCTCAGCAAAATGGCAGCGCACTATATAGATGTCCAGACGTCTTGTCAATCTGGCGACAGTTGAGGCATGTTGTGTTATGGCGTTACTCATTTGCCCCATGCTGAATAACATAGGGTATTTTGAATAAAAAACATACCGTTAGAGCGCAAGAATCATTATTAGCGAGTGCGGAGGCACGGATGGCAGCAAAGCAAATCATTGGCAGCAAGCGGTTTCTGCCGTTCTTTTTGACTCAGGCGCTGGGCGCCTTTAACGACAATGTATTTAAAAATGCGCTGATGTTGCTGCTGACCTTTAGTGCAGCCAGTGCGATGCCCTGGAGTGTTGATGTCAGTATGAACCTGGCCGCCGGGCTCTTTATTCTTCCATTCTTACTGTTTTCAGCCACCGCGGGTACCCTCGCCGATAGTGTTTGTAAAACGCGGCTGATCCGCTGGCTTAAATTACTGGAAATAGGCCTGATGCTGTTAGCGGCAGCCGCATTCTTTTTCGAACAATATTTATGGTTGCTCGGACTGTTGTTTTTGATGGGGAGTCAATCTGCTTTTTTCGGCCCGGTTAAATATGCCATCTTGCCGCAGTTGTTAACTGATCGGCAGCTATTGGCGGGCAATGCCTGGGTGGAGATGGGAACCTTTATCGCGATTCTGTTGGGCACTATCGTTGGTGGCTTATTAGTCGGCGTAGCCAATGCCATGCTATGGATCGGCAGTTTAGTGGTGTTATTTGCGGTGTTGGGTTATCTGGCCAGCTTGCAGATCCCGGAAGTCGGCGCCATTGCTGCCGGTCCGCGTTTTCAATTTTCGCCCTGGCGGCAAAGCCTGGAAACTGTTCGTATCAGCTATCAAAACCGTACCCTGTATCTGGCAATTATGGCAATCAGCTGGTTCTGGTTTTTAGGAGCCAGCTATCTGACCCAGTTTCCCAATTTTACCAAAAGCCATTTAGCCGGTGATAATACTGTGGTGACGGCCTTGCTGGTCGCCTTTTCGGTTGGGGTAGGCATAGGTTCTATGCTTTGTGAGCGTCTATCCGGCGACAGAGTTGAACTGGGGCTGGTGCCCATTGGCTCTATTGGCCTGACGGTGTTTGGTATCAGCCTGTATTTTAGTACGCCGGCTGTTATGCCAGCTGAGTTGTTATCACTGAGTCAGTTTTTGGCCACTGCCTTTGGCTGGTGGATACTTTTAGATTTAACCTTGATTGGTGTTTTTGGCGGGCTCTTTATTGTGCCGCTGTATGCGATGCTGCAGCAGCGCGCAGAGCCAGCGCAGCGCGCCCGCATGATCGCGGCCAATAATATTTTTAACGCGCTCTTCATGGTGGTTGCGGCGCTGGCCGGCATGCTGTTTCTGGCCGGGCTTGGCTTAAATATCCCGGAGTATTTTCTGATCCTGGCGATTATGAATGCGGTGGTCGCGATCTATGTTTACAGCACAGTGCCGGAGTTTGTGCTGCGTTTTGTGATTTATCTGCTTAGCCATACCATGTACCGGGTGAAAGCACAGGGTTTAGAGCATATTCCAGAGGAGGGGCCGGCGGTACTGGTTGCTAATCATGTTAGCTATGTTGATGCGCTACTGATTGGTGGTGCTGTGCGCCGACCAGTGCGCTTTGTAATGTATAAAGGGATTTATCAGATCCCGGTGGCGAATTGGCTGTTTAAAGCCGCCAAAACCATTCCGATTTGCGGTAAGCAGCAAGACGAGCAAATGTATGAAGCCGCCTTTGCGGCTATTCGGCGTGAGCTCTCAGAAGGCAATCTGATCTGTATCTTCCCGGAAGGGCGCTTAACCCAGGATGGTGAAATCGATGCCTTTCGCACTGGCATTGAGCGGATTATTGCCGAAACCCCGGTACCGGTGATCCCGATGGCGCTGCAAGGCTTATGGGGTTCGTTCTTTAGCCATCATGGCAAGGGGGCTTTTAAGTTTAAAGGGCGCTTCTGGTCGAAGGTTAAACTGGTGGTTGGTGAGCCGGTGGCTGCAACAGAGGTGACCGCAGCGAGCCTGGAACAGCAGGTCAAAACGTTACGCGGCTCACATCCTTAGCCTGCTACTTTAGCTAATCAGCCGCCAGCGCATTGATTGTCAGGTTATTTTACAACTCGCTGGCCGGTAGAGTCTGGCTTTGATAGCGAACCGGCTCTGATCGGAGGTCTGGTAAGTTGTGCGATAAATGACCGAAGATAGGCACGGAATCTGCTTAGTTAACCGGGTTGCCACTGAGGTAGCAGGTCTAAAACAATAATAAGGATAATTAACAATGACTTTACCGTATCTAAAATGGTTTCAATCAACCGCTGTAAGCCTCCTGTTATTAACATTAAGTCTGGGCGCCAATGCGTCGCTGACATTCTCAAATCTTATCATCTTCGGTGATAGCTTGTCTGACACTGGAAATGTGGCGCAATCAACCGGTAATTTGTTGGGAGGCCCCGCAGGTTACGGTAGTAATGGTCGTTTCTCGAATGGTCAGTTGTGGCATGAGTATATGGCCACAGGGCTGGGGTTGAGCAGCACCCATTCGCTTGCCGGCGGTAATAATTTTGCTTACGGCGGTGCACAAATTGACAATGCCGGTGGCATCTCGGTTGGCGTACTGACGCAGTACGAGCAGTATAAAAGCCGGATTGGCGCCAATCCGTTCGATGCCGATGCTCTTTATGTTGCCTGGGCTGGCGGTAATGATATGCGTGCTCTGGTTGGTAACGCCAACCCGCTGAATGCTATTAGCAGTGTTATGGATGGTTTTCGGATGATGTTGACAGATATGGTGGTGCGCGGTGCCAGTACCTTATTGGTTCCAAATTTGCCGAATCTGGGCGCCATTCCGGAATTCAGAACCAGCGCTAATGCCGCCAGCGCAACCTTTGTCAGTAACAGTTGGAATCAGCTATTAGAGCAAACACTGATTGATATTGCTAAAACGCATCTGGTCGATATTTACCTGTTGGATGTGTTCAGTATTTTCGATGAGATCCTGGCTAATCCGGCGGCTGAGGGTTTTACCAATACCACCGGTCAGTGCCGTAGTTTGTTTCTGGGTTTAATTGAGCGTAGCTGTAGTCAGCCAAATCGCTTTGTATTCTGGGATCAAATTCACCCTACGACAGCTGCTCACAGTGTATTGGGTCGGGAGGCATTACTATTGTTGCAAAGCGGCCAGACAGTGTATCAGCGGGTACCCGCACCTGTGACGCTACTGTTGTTAGTCAGCGGTCTGGCGCTGCTTTCCCGCCGTTACCAGCCGGCAGTCTTTAAACGCTAACCGGAAAGCAATTAAAAAGCCTGCAGCGGCGCTGTAGGCTTTATTAGTCAGCCTAATGGCATTTTCATCGTGTTATCTCTGTTAGCCATTGATCCAGGCCGGTCCTAGCCCCATAGCATAAGGGTGTTTAACTATGCCGCTATGGAGCCTGTGCATGTTTAATTTTTCCTATCAAAATCCCACCCGTATTGTGTTTGGTAAAGATCAGATCAGCGAGCTGACTAATCTGTTACCCAAAGATAAAAAGGTACTGCTGATCTATGGCGGTGGCTCAATTAAGCGTAACGGCGTTTATCAGCAAGTGGTCAAGGCTCTGGCTGACGTCAGTTTTATTGAATTTGCCGGTGTTGAGCCAAATCCGGCTTTTGAAACCCTGATGCGGGCAACGACGTTAGTGAAAGAGCAGGGCATTGATTATATTCTGGCGGTCGGCGGCGGTAGCGTAATTGATGGCGCCAAATTTGTTGCCGCTGCCGCCGTATTTAACGGCGATCCCTGGGATATTCTGGCCAAGGGTGCTAAGGTCACAACGGCAGTGCCGCTGGGTTGTGTGCTGACGCTACCCGCGACTGGCTCTGAGAGTAATGGCAATTCAGTCGTTACCCGCTATGAAACCCAGCAAAAGCTGGCCTTTAGCAGTGAGCTGGTATTCCCGCAATTTGCTATTTTGGATCCGACTGTCACGTACAGCTTGCCACCGAAGCAGGTGGCCAATGGTGTCGTCGACGCCTTTGTACATGTGATGGAGCAGTATCTGACCTATCCGGTTAACGCACCGGTACAGGACCGTTTTGCTGAAGGCTTACTGCAAACCCTGATTGAAGAGGGCCCGAAAGCGTTGGCGGAACCAGAAAACTATGATGTGCGCGCTAATGTGATGTGGGCCGCGACCATGGCACTGAATGGCCTGATTGGTCAGGGCGTGCCGCAGGATTGGGCCACTCATATGATTGGCCATGAAATTACCGCACTCTATGGCTTGGATCATGCACAAACGCTGGCGATAGTGTTACCGGCACTCATGCAGCAACAACGGGCCACAAAATGCGCCAAGTTACTGCAATATGGTCAGCGGGTCTGGCAGTTGCAGCATCAGGACCAAGAGCGGTTGATTGACGAGGCCATCAGCCACACGCGGCAATTCTTTGAGCGGATGGGCGTACCTACCCGTCTGGCTGACTATGGTATCAAAGCCGATGCCGTTGATAAGCTGGTCGACAAACTGGTGCAGCATAAGATGCTAAAGCTTGGTGAACACCGGGATATCACGCCGGAAGTGAGCCGCAGTATCCTGCAACGGGCGCTGTAACTTAGAATAAACAGCCGTTTTTACTTAAAGACGGCTGTTTTGCTTTTGTAATCAGCCGGCTTTTGGTCTAATAGCGGCCATTAAGAACAGTGATTGAAGAGTGCAGAGCATAATATGACCTCAATTGGGATCTTTGGTGCCAATGGCCGTATGGGCCGGGCTTTGGTGACGGTAGCAAAAGAACAGCAATTACAGCTTACAGCAGCAACGGTGAGATCCGGTTCAGAGTTAGTGGGGCTTGATGCCGGCGAACTGGCCGGCTGCGGTAAAATCGGGCTGGCGCTGAGCGCTACTGCCGCCGCGGCAGTGCAGCAAGCTGAAGTGTGGGTCGATTTTACCATGCCCGAGCCGATGTTAGCCCAGCTGGCACTCTGCGTGGCTGAGCGTAAAGCCATGGTGATTGGCGTCACCGGCTTAACCGATGCCCAGTATCAGCAGATTCAACAAGCCAGCACGCAGATCCCGATTGTCTGGGCGCCAAATATGAGTGTCGGCGTCAACTTAATGCTGCATCTGGCGCAAACCGCCGCCAAAGTGATGGGGAATACGGCGGATATTGAGATTATCGAAGCGCACCACCGTTTTAAAAAGGACTCGCCTTCGGGTACTGCAATGGCAATAGGTGCCAGCATTGCCCGTAGCCTTGGCCGTAACCTGAGCGAGGTTGCCGTCTATGGTCGCGAAGGCATGATTGGTGAGCGGCCGCAACAAACTATCGGCTTTGCCACAGTAAGGGGCGGCGACATTATTGGCGATCATACCGCGCTGTTTGCAGATCTTGGCGAAAGGCTGGAAATTACCCACAAAGCATCAAGCCGTAACACCTTTGCGCAAGGCGCACTGCGCGCTGCTTTATGGTTGCAAAATAAGCAGCCAGGACTTTATACCATGCAACAAGTGCTGGGTTTGCCAAAGTTAGATTAAACTTTTGCGGCATTTAACAAAAAAACGTGTTAAAGCCGCTATTTTTGTAAAAACAAAAAATAGTCATAGCCAAATTAGCGCTTATCACCTAAAATAAGCAGGTTTGCCCGTACGCTGGAAGATGTCCTGGTTTTGTTATCATTACCGGGAACTGTTAGCGCACGGTAAATACGGGTATCAGAATTTTAGGTCAAAACGGGTTGTAAAACGCCACTGGTTTTCGCCCGTTTTTTGCTGTTTGGAGGTTATTTTGACTAAGTCCGCCCTGCTCGTACTGGAAGACGGCACCGTATTTCGCGGTACAGCCATTGGCGCCGAAGGAGTTTCTGTTGGTGAGGTAGTATTTAACACCTCGATGACCGGGTATCAGGAAATTTTAACTGACCCCTCATACGCAGAACAAATTGTGACTCTTACCTATCCTCATATTGGCAATACCGGAACCAATGAGGAAGATGAGGAATCCGGCAAGATTTGGGCGAAAGGCCTAATCATCCGTGACCTCCCGCTGTTAGCCAGCAATTTCCGCAACCAACTCTCTCTTAGTCAATATCTTAAAAATAACCACATTCTCGGCATCGCCGATATCGATACCCGCAAATTAACCCGGATCCTGCGTGAAAAAGGCGCCCAGAATGGCTGTATTATGGCCGGTGATAATCTGGATGAAGCTAAAGCACTGCAGCTCGCCAAAGGCTTTCCGGGTTTATCGGGGATGGATTTGGCAAAAGAAGTCACCGTCAGCGCACCTTATCAGTGGACCGAAGGTAGCTGGCAGCTGGGCGTGGGCCATCAGGCCGTTGCCGCCGAGCGCTTCCATGTCGTAGCGTATGACTTTGGTGTGAAACGCAATATCCTGCGTATGTTAGCGGACCGCGGCTGTAAACTGACCGTAGTACCGGCGCAAACCCCTGCCGCTGACGTACTGGCCTTAAACCCGGATGGTATTTTCTTATCTAATGGCCCGGGTGACCCGGCACCTTGTACCTATGCCATCGAAGCCATTAAAGCCTTTTTAGAGACCGATATTCCGATCTTTGGTATCTGCTTAGGTCATCAGTTACTGGCCCTGGCCAGCGGCGCTAAGACGGTAAAAATGGCATTAGGCCATCATGGTGGTAACCACCCGGTACAAAACCTTGACACCAAACGGGTGCTGATTACCGCGCAAAACCACGGTTTTGCGGTAGAAGAAGCCAGCTTACCGGCCAATTTACGCGCTACCCATAAATCGTTATTCGACGGCACCCTGCAAGGGATCCACCGTACTGATAAACCGGCATTCAGTTTTCAAGGCCACCCGGAAGCGAGCCCAGGCCCGCACGAAGCCTCAGAGCTGTTCGACCA
>DAIOUM010000011.1:21042-46073 GCA_036759505.1 Alishewanella sp.
CACGAAGCCTCAGAGCTGTTCGACCACTTTATCGCGCTGATGCAAAAAGCCTAAGTCTATACCCAAAATCATTGGAGATACGGGTAGGCGGCAACTGAGCGCATCCCCAGGAGCATAGGATACTATGTGACTGGGGTAAGAGAAGGCAGCCAACACCCCCGTATCTTCAAGGATGAAGGGGATAAGCAAAGAAAGAATTACGGAGATCTACTGCAATGCCAAAACGTACCGACCTAAAAAGTATTCTGATCTTAGGCGCTGGCCCTATCGTGATCGGCCAGGCCTGTGAGTTCGACTATTCAGGCGCTCAAGCCTGTAAAGCCTTAAAAGAAGAAGGCTACCGCGTTATTCTGGTGAACTCTAACCCGGCCACCATTATGACCGATCCGGAAATGGCCGACGCCACCTATATCGAGCCAATTCACTGGCAGGTAGTAGAAAAGATTATCGAAAAAGAACGTCCATGCGCTGTACTGCCTACTATGGGTGGGCAAACTGCCCTGAACTGTGCGCTGGACTTAGAGCGTCACGGTGTACTGGCGAAATACAATGTTGAAATGATTGGCGCCACGGCTGATGCCATTGATAAAGCAGAAGATCGCAGCCGCTTCGATAAAGCGATGCGCTCTATCGGTTTAGCCTGTCCACGTGCCGGTTTAGCCCACTCGATGGAAGAAGCCTATCAGGTACTGGAAACCATCGGTTTCCCTTGTATTATCCGCCCGTCATTCACCATGGGTGGTTCAGGTGGTGGTATTGCCTATAACCGTGAAGAATTTGAAGAGATCTGTACCCGTGGTCTGGACCTGTCGCCGACCAAAGAGCTGCTGATTGACGAATCGTTAATCGGTTGGAAAGAGTATGAGATGGAAGTGGTGCGCGACAAGAACGATAACTGCATTATCGTCTGTTCGATTGAAAACTTCGATCCGATGGGCGTTCACACCGGTGACTCGATCACCGTAGCGCCGGCGCAAACCCTGACTGACAAAGAATACCAGATTATGCGTAACGCCTCGTTGGCGGTATTGCGTGAAATCGGCGTCGAAACCGGTGGTTCGAACGTGCAGTTCGGTATTAACCCGGTTGATGGCCGGATGGTCATTATCGAAATGAACCCGCGCGTATCGCGCTCATCTGCACTGGCCTCAAAAGCCACTGGCTTCCCAATCGCCAAGGTCGCTGCCAAGCTGGCGGTAGGTTATACCCTGGATGAACTGGCCAACGATATTACCGGTGGTGTTACCCCAGCGTCATTCGAGCCAAGTATCGATTACGTAGTTACCAAGGTGCCGCGCTTTAACTTTGAAAAATTTGCCGGTGCCAACGATCGCTTAACTACCCAGATGAAATCAGTGGGTGAGGTGATGGCGATTGGCCGTAACCAGCAGGAATCGCTGCAAAAAGCCCTGCGTGGTTTAGAGATTGGTGTCTCAGGTTTAGATCCGATTATTGATATCAATGCCTCGGAAGCCAAAGAAAAGATTATCCGTGAACTGCGGGAGCCAGGCGCGCACCGTATTTGGTATATCGCCGATGCCTTCCGTTTTGGCATGAGTATGGACGAGATCTTTAATCTGACCAAAATCGACCCCTGGTTCCTGGTACAAATTGAAGATCTGGTCAAAGAAGAGCAGGCACTCAGTGTCGACGGCTTTGCTGCGCTGGACGAAACCCGGATTGCCCGCTTAAAACGCAAAGGCTTTGCCGACAAACGCATTGCTGAAGTGCTTGGCGTCAGCGAAACTGAAGTGCGCAAAAAGCGCTACAGCTACAATATTCACCCGGTTTATAAGCGGGTTGATACCTGTGCTGCTGAATTTGCCTCTAACACCGCTTACATGTACAGCACTTATGATGAAGAGTGTGAAGCGGCACCGAGCAACCGCGATAAGATTATGATTATCGGTGGTGGCCCGAACCGTATCGGTCAGGGTATCGAGTTTGACTATTGCTGTGTGCACGCGGCGTTAGCGCTGCGCGAAGACGGTTATGAAACCATTATGGTGAACTGTAACCCGGAAACCGTTTCTACCGATTACGACACCTCAGACCGTCTGTATTTCGAGCCTATTACGCTGGAAGATGTGCTGGAAATTGTGCGCAAAGAACAGCCAAAGGGTGTAATAGTGCAATACGGTGGCCAAACGCCACTGAAATTAGCCCGCGCTTTAGAAGCGAACGGCGTGCCAATTATTGGTACTTCACCGGATGCGATTGACCGCGCCGAAGACCGTGAGCGCTTCCAGCAAGCGGTAACCCGCTTGGGCTTAAAGCAGCCGAAAAACGCCACCGTGACCAGCCTGGAAGAAGCCATTGCCAAGGCACCGGAAATCGGCTTCCCGATGGTGGTGCGCCCGTCTTATGTACTGGGTGGCCGGGCGATGGAAATCGTTTATGACGAGCAAGACCTGCGCCGTTATATGAACGAAGCAGTAAGCGTGTCGAATGACTCGCCGGTGTTGCTGGATAACTTCCTGGATGACGCCATTGAAGTTGATATCGATGCCATCTGTGACGGCAAAGAGGTGGTGATTGGCGGCATTATGGAGCATATCGAGCAAGCCGGTGTGCACTCAGGTGACTCGGCCTGTTCATTACCATCGCACAGCTTATCGCAGGCGGTACAGGATGTGATGCGCGAGCAGGTGAAAAAGCTGGCGTTAGAGCTTGGTGTCGTAGGTTTAATGAATACCCAGTTTGCGGTCAAAGACGGCGAAGTGTACTTAATTGAAGTCAACCCGCGTGCCGCCCGCACCGTGCCGTTCGTATCGAAGGCGACCGGTGTAGCCGTAGCCAAAGTCGGTGCCCGCTGCATGGCAGGCCGTTCGCTGGCAGAGCAGGGCATTACCAAAGAGATTATTCCGCCGTACTTCTCAGTAAAAGAAGTGGTGATCCCGTTTAACAAGTTCCCGGGTGTCGATCCGATCCTTGGCCCGGAAATGCGTTCTACCGGTGAAGTGATGGGCGTAGGCGATACCTTTGAAGAGGCCTTTGCCAAAGCGGAACTGGGCTGTGGCATTGTGATCCCGACCGGTGGCCGTGCCTTGCTTTCTGTACGCGACAGCGATAAAGTGCGCGTGGTTGAGTTAGCTAAACGTATGGTGGAATCTGGTTTTGAACTGGATGCCAGTGGCGGTACGGCGGCCGCGTTAAAAGCAGCCGGTATTGAGTGCCGTGTAGTCAATAAAGTGTTCGAAGGTCGTCCGAATATGCTGGACCGGATTAAAAACGGTGAATACAGCTATGTGGTGAATACCACCGAAGGACGCCAGGCCATTGAAGATTCCAAAATGCTGCGCCGTGGCGCCTTACAGCATAAGGTAAACTACACGACAACACTGAATGCCGCTTTTGCTACGGTAAAAGCCAATGCGGCCAGTGCTTTTGCTAATGTCGTATCTGTACAGGAATTGCATAAGAGAGTTAACGGATGAGTTTGATCCCGATGACAGTTCAGGGCGCAGAAGCACTGCGCGCTGAACTGAACGAGCTAAAAACGGTAAAGCGCCCGGCGGTGATCCTGGCGATTGCCGAAGCGCGTGCGCATGGCGATTTAAAAGAAAACGCCGAGTATCATGCCGCCCGCGAACAGCAGGGTTTTATTGAAGGCCGGATTCAGGATATTGAAGCCAAGTTGTCCAATGCGCAAATCATTGATGTGACCAAGTTGCCAAATAGCGGCAAGGTGATCTTTGGCGCTACCGTCACCATTCTGAATCTGGATACGGATGAAGAAGTGACCTACCGGATTGTCGGTGATGACGAAGCGGATATTAAAAATAATCTGATTTCGGTGAATTCACCGATCGCCCGTGGCCTGATTGGCAAAACAGCTGATGAAGTGGTGAATATTACGACGCCTAAAGGCGTGGTTGAATATGAAATCACTGCAGTGCAGTATTTGTAAGTTAAGCTTGGTTACTTAAAAAACGCCGGCGCTGATGCCGGCGTTTTTTTATCCCCAAAACCAGCGGCCGTTTTTAACTAGTCCCGCTATCAAGCCGGCAAAGCCGGCTGTCGCACCACCGAGCATCCCAAACCAACACCAGAGCAGATTGTTGCGATACTGCCGTTTCGCTGCTGCACTCTGTGCGGCTTTTGCCAATAAGCGCGGTTTAATGGTTTGCCATACCCGAAGTTGCAGATAAGCCACGCCGGTCATAAACAACACAAAGGCGAGCAGCGGTGCTATGGCGCCGGCGGTAAATTCGTATGCGGCAGCTAGTAATAAGCCTGAGAAGCCAACCCAAGCCAAAGCCTGATTGCGATAACGTAATAAGCGACTGCGCTCGTGATCACTGGCGGCATTTTTTAGTGGCGCGCGCATCCCCAGTATCACAGCGAGCACACCGCAGAGCATGCCAAGTAAAGCCCCACTAAATAGCCAGCCAAATTTTGCCAGGCCGCTGCTCTGTGCTGCCATAGCACTGGCGGTCGCGGCAGCTGCAGGTGGACTACCGACTAATAAAGCGCTAAGCACAGCACTGCTTAGGCCCACACCTGGTGCCGTGCTTAAAATCAGCTTGCCGTATCTGGCTAATAGCTGCTCTTTTAGTAATTCCCTAACTCGCTGCAGTTTTTTCCGGACATTGGTCTCCGTCAGGCCTAATAAACCGGCAACCTGTTGGCTATTTTGTTCTTCGCGGTAAAACAGCAGTACGATTTCCCGGCTCTCCGGCGGTAGCTCATCCAGCAGGTTACGGATCAGCGTGGCCTGCTCACTGCGCAGTAATTCGTCTGTCGGGCTGCTGTCGCTGGCAAAAGTCTCCAGCAAGGCTTCTGCGTCAGTACCGCGCTCGATCTGCGCATCCCGTTGTTCGCGCAGATAGCTATAGGCGCGATAACGGGTGATCTGGCGCAACCAGGGCAAAAAGCTGGCCGGGTTTTGCAGGCTGTTCAGTTGCTGCCAGGCAGCAATAAATACCTGCTGACAGACTTCCTCACTGGCGTCTAAATCTTTAACAATCGCCAGTGCAATACTGCTGATACCATTTTGGCAGCGCCGCACCAGGCGGCTAAAGGCCTGCATATCGCCGGCGATGGCAGCGCTAACATCGGGTTGTAATTGTTGTTCTATGCTAACCGACATAACTAGCTTACTCCTGTAACGCCTGACGCAGCGCGCTGATAAACCACTCTGGCTCATCCAGCATCATAAAATGGCGGCTATTAGTATTCATCAGCAGAGTGGCATTAGCAATGCCGGCAATTTGCTGCTGATAAAGGGCGGCGGCTTGTTGCTGTTGCGCAGCGGGCAGGGCACCACTGGCTCCCAACAGCCAGACTTTACTGGTAATGGCGGCAACCTCAGGGCGTAAGTCCGTGGTGAGCAGTTCATACATCGCCTGGCCAACGCTATTTGAGTCGGAAGCGGCGGCCATCTCCAGTACCAGTTGCTGATGCTTTGGCGCCCTGGCCTGGATAAAAATACCCTGCGCCGAACCGGCTTTCAGTTGTTCACTATTTAGTTGTTGATAATAAGCTTTAATTTGCAAAGCTTGTTGCTGCATATCGGCAACCTGGGTCGCCGGATTGCGGCTAAAAATGGGTGCAATATAGGGCAAGCCATCGACGGCGACTACAGTACCTATTTGCTCAGGAGCGCTACTCGCCAGTGAGAATGCCAGAAAAGCGCCCAGGCTATGACCGACAATAGCCGGCCGCTGCAGTTGTTGCGTTGCAATATATTGCAATAAATCCTGTTTTAACCGCGGTAACAGTTCACCCGCAATGGCCGGTGTACCGGCAAAGCCAGCCACGCTAATCAGATGCAACTGATAATCTTGTTTTAGAGCAGCAGCGGTATGCTGCCATATCCGGCTATCAGACATTAAACCGGGGATCAGTAATACCGGTTTGCCTTCACCAATCACCTCGACCTGAAAACTGGGTACGGTTTCGACGTCGGCGGCTTTTAACTGCGGCAAAATAACGCCTCCGATAATAATCATGGTAATGGCGAAATGTACCCAAAAGCCAGGTTTGGCTTTGGCGGCTTTGTTGTCAACAAGGGTGCTTTTGGCTGGCTGCTTAGTGTTGGTCATGGCGATATCCTTGGTTAAGTAGGGGTTACCTTAACAAGTCGCCGCAGCTCGGTTGGGTGTGACAATATTTTTATAAAAAATTTTTTGGAGCGGGTGACGGGAATCGAACCCGTATCTCGAGCTTGGGAAGCTGGCATTCTACCACTGAACTACACCCGCCTGACGCGAAGCGCTAAATTACGGTTTGGCGCCCGTACTGTCAAGCCTGATCTGGTGCCGGTTGACATAACAGTACCAAAACGCCACTCCAATCCAGGCTGCGGCTGTGCTGACCAACAGGCGCAATTTCTACGCCGGTATAAATACCCAGTAGCGGAATCGCTGCAGCTTTCAATTGCTGTTGTAGCAACACGGCCTCTGGTGTACTGGCATGGATACGACCGGCGCAGTCAAAATAGATCGCAGCTACTGCCCGGCAGCCATCCTGCTTAATTTGTTGTAGTACCGCCCGGGTTTGTTGGTCGGTTGCTGTTAAAATACTGTGGGCACTGCGCTGCAGCAGTTGGATCTGCTGTCCCTCAGCCAGATCCGGCTCGAACAGAATAATCCCTTCGTCATTTGGCAAGACGCCGTTGATTAACCGTGCAACATAGGGCGTGCTGAATGGCTGGCCGGCAACCGGGGGATAGCTCGTGCCCAGCGCATACTGACTGACCGGCTTTTGTTCTCGCCAGCGCTGATGGCCAATAATACGGTCAAGCACTTTACAGACCGGCTGCTTATTCAGCTCGTAAACAAACTGACCGAAGCTACGGCTGATGGTCAGGCTTTCGCTGGGTAAGGGTTCGCAACCATGCATCGCGACGATATAGGGTTTCAGGTTACCACTAAATTGCAGTGCCATAGCGGCGTTGTCGGTTACCTGATGCTGAAAAATCTGTTTCGTATTGGAAAAGACCAAATCGGCCAACAGACCAGCACCGGCAATAGGTGCTGGCTTAGCCAGCTGGCGGCTCAGACTCTGTAAAAGTGGCGGAGAGGGATTAAGCACGGCAGGGCGCGCTGCACTGCCGGCATAGCGCACAGAGTCATAAAAAAGCAGCAATAGCTTCGGATCGAGACTGTTTGCTAACTGCATCGCCAGCGCTTTGCCGGCCGCAGCCGGATCACGGCTTAGTTGTTCAGTCAATGCTAACTGGAATTGCACATCAGTCGCTTGCAGCGCCATAGCGATAGCTGGATAACCCGTGGTTTCGATGCGCTCTGTGGTAATAATGCCAACCGTTGAGCCACCGAGGATCTGGGTATTTGGCCCGCAAAATTGGCGGGCTCCAGCTAGTAGCTGTTGATAGTGACAGTTGCCACCACAAAACAACAATAGCAGTTGCACACAGCTTATACCGCCGTTGCTGGCAGCGTCCCGTGCCAATTGATAGCCAGCAGCAAAGGCTGCACTCGCATTGCAATAAGCCACTCCGGCTTGCATAGTAAAATCCTTTTTAGCTAAGTGTTGCTATTTTAAGCGTAGTACAGGTTTTTTGTAATCTTTATTTAATTTCCGCCGTCTGATAGCGCCCCTGATAGTCGAAATAGCAGTCAAGTAACTGCCAGTGTTTTTGCTGCTTTTTAAGTATTAACAACTGTGGTGCCCGAAAATGCCCGGCCAATGTCACCAGATCCGCCGCCGTGCGAAAAGGCGGTAATGGCAGGCCGGGTGCTCTGCTGTGCGGTTTGATAAATGCAGCATAGAGCGCCCTCCGCTGCGCGGTTGTCTCAAGTTTAAACCAACGATGGAATGGGTTACCGTCTAAATCGTAGTAACTGACTTTTAGCACACCCTGCTCATCACTCAGGCTCATACTCTGACAGCGAAACAGATGATGATGTTGTTGGCTAAGCACTTCACGCAGGCGTTTATCCGGGTCGACCAATACCGATTGACACTGGCCACAGCTGCGGGCAGCAATATCATTTTCGGCGCCGCAGGCCGGGCAGCAGCGGCTGCGAAAACGATAATCGCATTGCTCTGTGCTCTCATGGTTAAGGCCCTGACAGCGCCGGCCGTAATGTTCAATAATATCGCCATCCTGGTCGGTCAGGCCCCAGAAAATATTGGCAAAACCACAGCTGGGGCAAGGCACCTGTACCGGCTTGGCTTTACTATGTGGTTTGGGGGCGCCTACCTCAGGAAAAAAGATGTCATAGCCGTTGGCGGCATAATCAATAATCAGACACTCGGTTTTGCCGGGGAACAGCCGTAAGCCACGGCCGACCATTTGCTGAAATAAGCTCACCGAGGCCGTGGGCCTGAGAATAGCAATCAGATCAAGGTGGGGAGCATCAAAGCCAGTGGTCAGCACCGCGACATTAACCAGAAACTTTAACTGCTGTTGTTTAAACGCCACAACGAGCTTGTCGCGCTCAGCATCGGCGGTTTCGGCGGTTAGCAGAGCGGCTGGCTCACCGTTGAGCAGACGCATAATTTCCTCGGCATGTTTTACCGTCGCGGCGAAAATAATCACTCCCCGTCGCTCCTTCGCCAGAGCACGGAGTTGTTGCACGATAAGCTCGGTCGCCCGGCCCATTTTACCCAATAGTGAGTCGACAGCAGCGGCCGGATACTCGGCAGAGGTTGGCGCTGGCAGGCTGCTGAAATCATATTGGGCCGTTAAGCCATCCAATAATCTTGGTGGTGTCAGGTAACCCTGTTTAATTAACGGTCTAAGCGGCAATTCGAAGATACAGTGCTCAAACACCGGATCAAGGGTATTGCCAACTTTACCGTGATAATGCTGACGATAGATCCAGCCGCTACCCAGCCGATACGGCGTTGCTGTCAGCCCCAGTACCTTTACCGCTGGATTCAGGCTTTTGATATGCTGCAATAGCTGCTGATATTGGCTGTCCGGGTCCTGACTGACCCTGTGACACTCGTCAATCACCACCAGTGAAAAGTGCTGGTTGAATTGTTCCTGGTTAGCGCTGGCAGATTGAATACTGGCGATAACGGTTTTACCGCTGGCATCTTTTTGCCGTAAGCCGGCAGCAAATACCGTCGCTGGCGTCGTCAGAGCGCCGACTTTGTCGGCATTTTGCGCTACCAGCTCTTTAACATGTGTCAGGATCAGCACCCGACCTCTGGCCTGTCTTGCCAGCTCGGCCAGAACCAGGCTTTTACCCGCACCAGTTGGTAACACGATAACTGCCGATTCATGCCGTTGTTTAAAATGCGCAATGGCCGCCTGTACAGCTTGTTGTTGATAGTCTCGCAGTTTTATCATCAGTTTGCAGTTTCAAGCCTGAACTAAGTGCTTTGGGTATGAATTTACTAAGTAATCCGGTTATAGTAGCAAGGCATTTTTCGGAGGTATGCATGCCAGCCAAAAAACCTTTTGTACTGAAACTGGAGCAGCGCGTCCTGTGGGTCGTTGCGCAAGGGCTATGGACCAGTGCCACTGCCGAGCAGTATGTACAGGAGTTTCGCCGCCTGGTTAAGCCAATTATCGCCGAGCCCTGGGCTTTGGTGCTGGATATCCGGCAGTGGCAAATTTGTCCTGCAGATGTGCTCCAACGCTGCGTAGAAAATACTGAGTGGTGTTATCAGCATCATCTGGCTCATGTTGAAACCATCTACGCCGACAATAGCATGGTGTTGTGGCAGTTTGCGAAGGCAACGGCTGCCACTAAGCCAGCGCATCTGGTGAGCCAGGCTGCAGCAGATGAACAAGCTGCACGACAGGCTTTACTGCGTGCAGGCTTTTTATGGTAAAGCTGCTAGCCACGCGGCAGCTGAATTTTCTTATCTTCTGACTGCCGGTACAGTACCAGAATTTTACCAATCACCTGGACTTTCTCTGCCTTGGTTTCGCGGATAATCGCATCCATTATCAGGACTTTTTGCTCACGATCTTCGCCGGGCACTTTGATTTTAATCAGTTCGTGGAAATTCAGGGCGTTGTCAATCTCGGCAACCACACCTTCGGTCAGGCCATTGGCACCCAGTAAAATAACGGGTTTTAAATCATGGGCTTTACTTTTTAAGAACTGTTTTTGTTTATTGGTTAAACTCATAAGGTTAGAATATCCGGTAAAAGCTTGAATTATGCCTATTGTAGCGCCATCTAAGGCATAACACTATTTAAGAGTGGTAACATGACCAAGAAAAAACGCTCCGCCAGTTCAACCCGCTGGTTGAAAGAGCATTTTGATGACCATTTTGTGCAAAAAGCGCAAAAGCTTGGTCTAAGATCGCGGGCCTCCTTTAAACTGGAGGAAATCCAGCAGCAGGATAAGTTAATCCGCTCTGGGATGACAGTGGTTGATTTGGGTTCAGCGCCCGGCAGCTGGTCGCAATATGTGGCTGGCCTGGTGGGGCAGCAGGGTACGGTAATTGCCTGTGATATTTTGCCGATGGATCCGCTGGCCGGGGTAGCGTTTTTACAGGGTGATTTTCGTGAGGAAGCGGTTTTACATGCGCTACTGAGCCGGATCGGCGGTAAAAACGTAGATGTGGTACTATCGGATATGGCGCCGAATATGAGTGGCAATGATACCACTGATCAGGCGCGTTCCATTTATCTGGTGGAACTGGCGCTGGATATGTGCCATAAAGTGTTGAAGCAAAATGGCAGCTTTGTGGTCAAAGTATTTCAGGGCGATGGCTTTGAGCAGTACCTGAAAGACGTGAGAGCAGTATTTAATACGGTAAAAATACGTAAGCCCGAATCGTCACGTGCCCGTTCACGTGAGACATATATCGTGGCGACCGGCTTCAAACTTTAGTAAAGTGGGTCGGTATTTCGATTTCTAGTTAATGATGAGGTTATAACCTTGAGCGATATGGCAAAAAATCTGATTGTCTGGTTAATCATCGCTGTGGTGCTGATGTCTGTGTTTAACAGCTTTAGCCCGAACGAAAGTGCGGATCGCCAGACGAGCTATACCCAGTTTGTCAGGGAAGTAAACCAGGGCCTGATCCGCGAAGTAAAGATTGAGCGCAGCGGCGTGATCACCGGTGTGAAACGCAGTGGTGAACGTTTTGAAACCGTGTTGCCGGTTAATGATCCTAAGTTGGTGGATGACCTGATCAATAACGACGTACGGGTGCTGGGTGCTAAGCCGGAAGAAACCAGCTGGCTGGCCACCATCTTTATTTCCTGGTTCCCAATGTTACTGCTGATCGGTGTCTGGATTTTCTTTATGCGCCAGATGCAGGGTGGTGGCGGCAAGGGCGCGATGTCTTTTGGTAAGAGCAAAGCCCGCCTGATGAGCGAAGATCAAATTAAAACCACCTTTGCTGACGTTGCCGGTTGTGACGAAGCGAAGGAAGAAGTGTCTGAGCTGGTGGATTACCTGCGCGACCCGTCGCGTTTCCAGAAGCTGGGTGGCAAGATTCCAAAAGGTATTCTGATGGTTGGCCCACCGGGTACCGGTAAAACTTTGCTGGCCAAGGCGATTGCCGGCGAAGCCAAGGTGCCGTTTTTCACAATTTCGGGTTCGGACTTCGTAGAAATGTTCGTCGGTGTCGGTGCCTCACGGGTACGCGACATGTTCGAGCAAGCTAAAAAAGCCGCGCCTTGTATCATCTTTATTGATGAAATTGATGCGGTTGGCCGCCAGCGTGGCGCCGGTTTAGGTGGTGGTCATGACGAGCGTGAGCAAACCTTGAACCAGATGCTGGTTGAGATGGACGGCTTTGATGGTAACGAAGGTATTATCATTATCGCTGCCACCAACCGTCCGGACGTGCTGGATGCCGCCTTGTTACGGCCAGGCCGGTTCGACCGTCAGGTGGTAGTAGGCCTGCCAGATGTGCGTGGCCGCGAACAAATTTTGAAAGTGCATATGCGCAAAGTGCCACTGGCTGAAGATGTAAAAGCCAGTGTGATTGCCCGCGGTACACCGGGTTTCTCTGGCGCAGATTTAGCTAACCTGGTAAACGAAGCGGCACTGTTTGCAGCCCGCGGCAACCGCCGTGTGGTTAGTATGGAAGAGTTCGAGCGCGCCAAAGATAAAATTATGATGGGCACCGAGCGCCGCTCTATGGTGATGACCGACGCTGAGAAAGAAATGACGGCCTATCACGAAGCCGGTCACGCCATTGTGGGTTACCTGGTGCCGGAGCATGATCCGGTACACAAAGTCACTATTATCCCGCGAGGTCGGGCGCTGGGTGTGACCTTCTTCCTGCCAGAGCAAGACGCCATCAGCGTGAGCCGTCGTAAACTGGAGAGTAAGATTTCCGTCGCCTACGGTGGCCGTTTAGCCGAAGAGATGATTTATGGTACCGATGCCGTGTCAACCGGTGCGTCGCAAGATATTAAATATGCGACCTCGATTGCCCGTAACATGGTGACCCAGTGGGGCTTCTCTGAGAAATTAGGGCCCTTGCTGTATGCCGAAGAAGAGGGCGAGGTTTTCCTGGGCCGTAGCATGGCGAAAGCCAAGCATATGTCTGACGAGACAGCGTCAATCATTGATTCAGAAATCAAAGCCATTATTGATCGCAACTACGATCGGGCGAAGGAGCTGTTGGAACAGAATATGGATATTCTGCATTCGATGAAAGATGCGCTGATGCTTTATGAAACCATTGATTCCCGTCAGATTAAAGAATTAATGGAGCGCCGCCCGGTCAGCCAACCTGAGAACTGGGAACCGCGTGACAAGGGTTCGAAGGATGATGGCGATAGCACTGCCAAATCAGATAAGCCGGCACCAACAGTGACGGATAAACCCTCTGAGGGCAATGTGCACTAGAGCTGTTGCTGATGTTACTCAAGCCCCGGTTTACCGGGGTTTGTCATTTAATAAGCAGATCGTTCGACTAAGGTTTTTGCATGCGTTTAGTTTTGCCTCGCCAGCGTGAGCTGGATTTAAGCCGCCCCCAGGTGATGGGGATACTGAATGTTACCCCGGACTCTTTCTCTGATGGTGGCAAACATCAGCAGCTAGAGCAGGCGGTCGCAGCCGCAGCCCAAATGTTACAGGATGGCGCCACTATTCTGGATATCGGTGGTGAATCAACCCGGCCGGGCGCGGCTGAGGTGAGTCTGGAGCAGGAATTAGAGCGGGTGATCCCGGTGATTAGCGCGCTGCGCAGCCGCTTTGACTGTGTGATTTCGATTGATACCAGTAAGGCGGCTGTGATGTCAGCAGCGGTTCAGGCTGGCGCCGATATCATTAACGATGTAAGAGCCTTGCAGGAAGATGGCGCCCTGGCAGCGGCAGCTGCGCTGCAGGTGCCGGTTTGCCTGATGCATATGCAAGGTGTGCCACGTACTATGCAACAGGCGCCGGACTATCGGGATGTGGTACAGCAAGTGTTGGCATTTTTATTACAACGGGCGCTTGACTGTCAGCAGGCAGGCATAGCGGCAACACAAATAATTCTGGACCCCGGCTTTGGCTTCGGTAAGAATCTGACGCATAACTATCAGCTGTTAGCAGCGATGGATAAATTTGTGCAAAGTGGTTATCCGGTACTCGCCGGAATGTCACGCAAATCTATGATAGGTCAATTATTGGATGTCCCGGTAACTGAACGTCTGGCGGGAAGTCTGGCGTGTGCGACTCTGGCTGCTTATGCCGGTGCGCAGATTATCCGGGTGCATGATGTAAAAGCTACGGTGCAGGCTGTGCGGGTGGCCGCCGCTGCACGTTATGGAGTTTAAGGAATGAGCAGAAAATACTTTGGTACTGATGGTGTGCGTGGCCGGGTTGGTGATTTTCCGATCACGCCGGAATTCGCGATGAAACTGGGCTGGGCCGCTGGTCGGGTGCTATCTGAACGCGGAACCCGTAAAGTGTTGATTGGTAAAGATACCCGGATTTCCGGTTATTTGCTGGAAACGGCGCTGGAAGCAGGCTTAATCGCTGCTGGTATCGATGTGCGGCTACTAGGCCCGATGCCAACACCGGCTGTAGCGTACTTAACCCGTACCTTCAGAGCCGAAGCGGGTATCGTGATTAGCGCATCGCACAATCCTTACTATGATAACGGCATAAAATTCTTTTCTGCCGATGGCACCAAATTGCCGGATGATGTTGAGTTGGCGATTGAGCATGAGCTGGAACAGCCAATGCTATGTGAACCTTCTGAAAAACTGGGTAAAGCAGAGCGGATTAATGACGCCTCCGGCCGCTATATCGAGTTTTGTAAAAGCCATTTAAGTAATCATCTGTCGCTGAACGGACTGAAGATCGTGATCGATTGTGCGCATGGTGCGACCTATCATATCGCCCCTTCTGTATTTAAAGAGCTGGGTGCTGAGGTGATTGCCATTGGTTGTAAGCCGGATGGCTTGAATATCAATGATAAGTGTGGTGCAACTCATACTGATCTGCTGCGGGATACAGTGCTGGCGCAAGGCGCTGATCTGGGTATAGCTTATGACGGCGACGGGGATCGGGTGATGATGGTCGATCAGCAGGGCCGGGTGTTGGACGGTGATGAAATTGTTTATATCATTGCCCGCGCCGCCAAAGAAGCCGGCACCTTGCAAGGCGGTGTAGTGGGTACTCTGATGAGCAATATGGGGCTGGAGCTGGCGTTAGCCCGGCTGGATATCCCCTTTGCCCGCAGTGCCGTCGGCGATCGCTATGTTATGGAGCTGCTGCGGGAAAAGAACTGGCGCATCGGTGGTGAGAACTCTGGCCATGTGTTGAACCTGGATCATACCTGTACCGGCGACGGCATTATAGCCTCCTTACAGGTGCTGAATGCGATGCTGAGCAGTGGTAAAACCCTCTCTGAGTTATGTGCCGATATGCGCAAACTGCCGCAGGTACTGGTTAATGTGAAATTTGCCAAAGGCTCAGCGCCGTTGGACAAGCAAAATGTGAAGCAAAGTATCAGTGAAGTGGAGCGGGCATTAGCCGGTACCGGCCGGGTGCTGATCCGCAAATCCGGTACTGAACCGCTGATCCGGGTTATGGTGGAAGGCGAGGACGAAACGCAAGTGCGGCAATATGCCGAACAGATTGCTGCAGCAGTAAAAATTGCCAGCTGAAGCTGTTAAAAATTGTGCAACTGAGCGTTTTAACCCCTGAAAAGCTTGTCCTTAGCGGCAAGCTTGGTTACTATCGGCGCGTTTTAGCAAAGGATACGCATAATGGCGCTTAAACCTCTGATCGCGGCCAACTGGAAGATGAATGGTAATCTGGCATTGGTTGCGGCAGTAACAGATGCTTTGTCCGCACTGACGGTTGATGCCGATCTGCTGGTTTGTCCGCCGGCGACCCTGTTAATGGCTTTCCCGGCGCAGCGTAACTTTAACTTAGGTGGCCAGGATATTAGCGTTGCTGAGGCGGGAGCTTATACCGGTCAGCTCAGTGGCGCTCTGCTACAAGAGGCTGGTGCCAGTTATTGCTTAGTAGGGCATTCCGAGCGTCGGCAGTACCAGTTTGAATCAGACCAGTTGGTGGCAGAAAAACTGGCCTCAGCAATTCGCCAGGGGTTAACTCCGATACTCTGTATTGGCGAGTCGTTGACTGAGCGACAGCAAGAAAAAACCGAACAGGTTCTTGCGAAACAGTTAGCTGCGGTGTATGCTTCGCAGCCCGAATTGCTGAGCAAATCTGTGGTTGCCTATGAACCGATTTGGGCCATTGGCACCGGGGAGTCGGCCACGCCGGAGCAAGCGCAACAGACGCATGCCTTTATCCGGGCTGAGCTTGGGCGTTACGACGCCGTCGCTGCGATGCAGCTTAGAATTTTATATGGTGGTAGTGTGAACGCAGAGAATTGCGCTGCGTTATTTGCACAACCCGATATTAATGGTGCTTTAGTTGGCGGAGCCAGCTTAAAGCCGGATGAATTTGTCCAGATTTGCCTGAGTGCAAAGGATTAAATATGTACGAGATTTTTATCGTGTTATATCTGCTGGTTGCCTTAGCCCTGATCGGCCTGGTGTTGATCCAGCATGGTAAAGGTGCCAGCATGGGTGCGGCCTTTGGTGCCGGCGCTTCAGCAACGGTGTTTGGTTCTTCTGGTACCGGTAATTTCCTGACGAAAACCACGACTGTGCTGGCTACACTGTTTTTCGTGCTAAGTATTGTGCTGGGTAATTATACCGCCAAGCAAAGCAAGCCAGACGATGGTTCTGAGTTCTTCCGCTCTGTGCCGGTTTCGACCGAGCAGGCACCTGCCAAGAAAGATGACGAGAACGACATCCCGGTAGGCAACTAGTTTTCAAGCCTAAGTTTTCAAGCCGAGGTGGTGAAATTGGTAGACACGCTATCTTGAGGGGGTAGTGTCTTCGGACGTGCGGGTTCAAGTCCCGCTCTCGGCACCAAATTAACGCAAGCATGCCTTGCGGACACAGTTCAGGCACGGTATAATGTGCGCCAGTTACGGACGCGGGATGGAGCAGCCTGGTAGCTCGTCGGGCTCATAACCCGAAGGTCGTCGGTTCAAATCCGGCTCCCGCAACCAATTTGATTGTGACAAGTGATTGTAAAAAAGCGCCCTCGGGCTCCTCTTTATAACCACGCGGCGAAGGTCGAATTCCGACCAGCGCAACCAAATTTAAAACATTAATCATTGGCGATATGGTTAATGTCTGGATACTGATTCGCCCCGCTCGTTCGGGGCGTTTTCGCATCTGGAGTCCGTGTTTTAAGTAGTAATGGGCGCTTCGCCCATTTTTTATTTGTGTTTCGGAGGTCTTTTTTGGCTAAACAAGAACAGCAACTAACTGAGCTGCTGACACCGACTGTGGAAGCAGCCGGTTATCAATTATGGGGTATCGAGCTGGTCCGTGCCGGCCGTCATACCACCTTACGGATCTTTATCGACAAAGCAGATGGCGTCAATGTAGACGACTGCGCCATTGTCAGTCGTGAAGTCAGTGCTCTGCTGGATGTTGAAGATCCTATTCCTACTGAATACACGCTGGAAGTGTCTTCACCGGGTTTAGATCGACCATTATTTACCGAAGCACAGTTCGCACTCTATGTCGGGCAGAAAATTGAGGTGAAATTGACAGTCCCTCAGGAAGGCCGACGCAAATTCAAAGGCATACTGACAGCGCTCGATGGCGATATGTTGGTAATGGAAGTAGATGGCAAACCCTTTAGTTTGCTTGTCGATAACATTGATAAAGCAAACGTGGTGCCGGTTTTCTAACTGGCCCGGGTAGCATCAGAACGAGGCATAGACCATGGCAAAAGAAATATTATTAGTTGTTGATGCGGTGTCGAATGAAAAATCCGTGCCGCGGGAAAAAATTTTCCAGGCGCTGGAATTCGCATTAGCCGCAGCCACCAAAAAGAAAAATGAAGGCGATATCGAAGTTCGCGTTAGCATTGACCGCAAAACCGGCTCTTATGAAACTTTCCGCCGTTGGGAAGTGGTTGCCGATGACGCTGTAATGGAACATCCGTACCGCGAAATCACTTTATCTGCAGCACAGTACGACGAACCGAATCTGAAAATTGGTGACTTTGTCGAAGAGCAAATTCCATCAATTGAGTTTGACCGCATCACCACCCAGATGGCCAAGCAGGTGATTGTGCAGAAGGTCCGCGAAGCAGAACGTTCACAAGTGGTAGAGGCTTACCTGGACCAGGTCGGCGAGCTGGTGACTGGTGTGGTGAAAAAAGTTAACCGTGACAGCATCATCGTTGACCTGGGTAACAATGCGGAAGCCATGTTACCGCGCGAAGAAATGTTACCACGCGAAACCTACCGTCCGGGTGATCGTATTCGCGCCTTATTATTTGATGTCAAGCCGGAAGCCCGCGGTGCGCAGCTGTTTTTAAGCCGTGCCAAACCGGAAATGCTGCTGGAATTATTCCGCATCGAAGTGCCGGAAATCGGCGAAGAAATGATTGAACTGCGTGGTGCCGCCCGCGACCCGGGTTCACGCGCCAAGATCGCGGTGAAGAGCAATGACCGCCGCATTGATCCTGTCGGTGCCTGCGTAGGTATGCGCGGTTCCCGGGTGCAGGCCGTGTCTAATGAGCTGGGTGGCGAGCGGGTGGATATCGTACTGTATGACGATAATGACGCCCAGTTTGTGATTAATGCGATGGCACCGGCGGAAGTGGCCTCCATTATTGTTGATGAAGACGCCCACTCGATGGATATCGCGGTTGAGGATTCTAACCTGGCGATGGCTATCGGTCGCAGCGGCCAGAACGTGCGCTTAGCCAGCCAGTTAACCGGTTGGGAGCTGAATGTGATGTCGGTTTCTGACATGAAGAAAAAGCATCAGGAAGAAACCGAAAAAGTCCGCCAGCAGTTTATGGACGCGCTGGAAATCGATGAAGATTTCGCAGAAGTGCTGGTTGAAGAAGGCTTCTCAACACTGGAAGAGATCGCCTACGTGCCGATCAGTGAGCTGTTATCGATTGACGGTCTGGACGAAGAAACCGTTGAATTGCTGCGTAGTCGTGCCAAGGACGTGTTAACTACCCGCGCCCTGGCCAATGAAGAATCACTGGAAGGTGCTAAGCCGTCAGAGGCGTTACTGGCACTGGAAGGTTTAGATACCCATACTGCTTATGTTATCGCCAGCAAAGGTGTCACCACGCTGGATGACCTGGCAGAATTAGGAACCGACGATTTGTTAGAAATTGTAGAAATGCCTGAAGAAAAAGCTGCAGCCCTGATTATGGCTGCCCGTAATATCGTCTGGTTTAATGAAAGTAACTAAGTAGTCAACGGAGGTAACAACACAAATGGCAGAAGTCACCATAGAAAAACTGGCCAGTGATGTCGGTACTACTGTTGATCGGTTAGTGCAACAATTTGCTGATGCAGGTATTACCAAGGCCCAGGGCCAGACGGTAACCGAAGACGAGAAAAAAGCGTTATTAGAGCACCTGAGCAAGCAGCATGGCGGCAAGCCAGCTGAGCCGGCAAAGCTGACGTTAAAGCGCAAAGAAAAAACCACCCTGAGTGTTGCCGGCGGCGCTGGCCGTAACCGTGAAATCCAGGTGGAAGTGCGTAAGCAAAAAACCTATATCAAAAAGCCAATGCTGGATGAAGCCACGCTAAAAGCGCAGGAAGAAGCCCGTATCGCCGAAGAGCAGGCCGAAGCTGCACGACTGGAAGCTGAGCGTAAAGCGCGTGAAGCCGCCCAGTTAAAAGCGAAAGAAGAAGCAGAGCGTCGTGCTGCTGAAGCGAAGAAGCGTGAAGAGCAAAAAGCGGCAGCCCCGGTCAATAAAGATGATCCGGAAGAAGCGGCTCGCCGTGCGGCAAAAGAAGAGGCCCGCAAAGAAGCTGAGCGCATTCGCAAGCAACAGGAAGCGGAAGCTCTGCGTAAGCTGGAAGAAGAAGCTGCGCGTCAGGCTGAAGCCGCCCGTAAACTGGCCGAAGAGAATAGTGAGCGCTGGTCACAGCAGGAAACCCGTTCGGATGCCGACGATTACCATCTGACCAGCAATAAATTCGCTAAGCAGGCTGAAGATGAAGTTGATGCCAAGGAAGAGCGTGCGGGTCGTCGTGGTGTCGGTAAAAAAGCCCCGGTCGCAAAAGCGAAAAAAGGTAAAGATGAGGCCAATGATAAAGAGGCCTTTAACCGCGCCAACCGGCATGCCAAGAAAAAGAAAACCCCTACCAGCATGCAGCACGGCTTTAATAAGCCAGCACAGCCGGTAGAGCGTGAAGTGAAGATTGGTGAAACCATCACCGTGGCCGAATTGGCAGCGAAAATGGCGGTCAAAGCGTCGGAAGTTATCAAAGTGATGATGAAGATGGGCGCTATGGCTACCATCAACCAGGTCATTGATCAGGAAACTGCGGCTATTGTCTGTGAAGAAATGGGCCATAAGTTTATTCTGACCAAGGAAAACGAACTGGAAGAAGCAGTGATGTCAGACCGTGAAGGTCAGGGCGAGCTGGAGCCACGCGCACCTGTGGTTACCGTTATGGGTCACGTTGACCATGGTAAAACCTCATTACTGGATTATATCCGTAAAGCCAAGGTCGCAGCCGGTGAAGCCGGTGGTATTACCCAGCATATCGGTGCTTATCATGTAGAAACGCCACGCGGTATGGTGACTTTCCTGGATACACCGGGTCACGCCGCCTTTACCTCGATGCGGGCACGTGGTGCCAAAGCAACAGATATTGTTATTCTGGTTGTGGCCGCCGACGACGGTGTGATGCCGCAAACCAAAGAAGCGATCCAGCACGCCAAAGCCGGTAATGTACCGCTGGTTGTTGCGGTGAACAAGATTGATAAGCCGACCGCGGATGCCGATCGGGTACGTAACGAGTTGTCGCAGTATGGTGTTATCTCTGAAGAGTGGGGCGGCGAAACCCAGTTTGTGCCGGTATCTGCAAAGACCGGTCAGGGTATCGATGACCTGCTGGAAGCCATTCTGAACCAGGCTGAACTGCTGGAATTAAAAGCGGTACACAAAGGTCTGGCCCGTGGTGTGGTGATTGAATCCCGCTTAGACAAAGGCCGTGGCCCGGTTGCCTCTATTCTGGTTCAGGAAGGTACTCTGAGTCAGGGAGATGTAGTGCTGTGTGGCTTTGAATACGGCCGGGTGCGGGCAATGCGCGACGAGAACGGTAAAGAAGTCAAAATTGCCGGCCCATCTATTCCGGTAGAAATTTTAGGTCTGTCCGGTGTGCCGCAAGCTGGTGACGAAGTAACAGTGGTGAAAGACGAGCGTAAAGCCCGTGAAGTAGCGCTGTACCGTCAGGGCAAGTTCCGCGATGTGAAACTGGCGCGGCAGCAGAAAGCGAAGCTGGAGAATATGTTCGCCAACATGTCTGAAGGCGATGTATCTGAGCTGAATATCGTGCTGAAAGCAGACGTACAAGGTTCAGTGGAAGCGATCACAGAATCGTTGATGAAGCTGTCAACGGACGAAGTGAAGGTGAAGATTGTCGGTTCAGGTGTAGGCGGTATTACTGAAACTGACGTCTCGCTGGCTGCGGCCTCTTCTGCCATTATTATCGGCTTTAACGTCCGTGCTGATGGTTCGGCCCGTAAACTGGTCGAGGACGAAGGTCTGGATCTGCGTTACTACAGCATCATTTATGAGCTGTTAGACGAAGTGAAACAGGCAATGACCGGTATGCTGGCGCCAGAGTTTAAGCAACAGATCATTGGTCTGGCTCAGGTGCGCGATGTGTTCCGCTCACCGAAGTTTGGCGCTATCGCCGGCTGTATGGTGACCGAAGGTATCATCAAGCGCAATGCACCAATCCGCGTACTGCGTGACAACGTGGTGATCTTTGAAGGCGAACTGGAATCGCTGCGTCGCTTTAAAGATGACGTTAGCGAAGTACGTCAGGGCTTTGAATGTGGTATCGGTGTGAAGAACTACAACGATGTGCGCGAAGGCGATCAGATCGAAGTGTTTGAAACGATCCAGGTAGAACGTACGCTATAATAGCAACGGCTTACCGATAAACAGGGGCACAGGTTGCCCCTGTTGTGTTTAAGTCTCGGCAGCACTACGCTGCGGCATGAGACTAAGGATAAGATAATGAAAGAATTTTCCCGTGTTGACCGTCTGTCACAACAGATGAAGAAAGAGATGGCGGTGATCCTGCAACGTGAAATTAAAGATCCACGGCTGCATACCATGATCACCGTCTCCGATGTTGAAGTGTCACGTGACTTATCACATGCCAAGGTGTTTGTGACCTTTCTTGGTATGGATGACAGCAAGGTCGAAGATAACCTGAAGATCCTGAATGATGCTTCAGGTTTTATCCGCAGTTTAATTGGCAAAAGGATCCAAACCCGTATCGTGCCACATATTCGCTTTGCCTTCGATCAGTCGCTGAATGAGGGCATTCGGATGGCCAATCTGGTGGATACGGTACGCAAGGATGACGAGCGTAAGCGTCAACAAGCTGGCCCGAACCCGGAAGCGGAAGAACTGGAATAATGCGCGCCCGTAAAAATGCCCGGCCAGTGCATGGCATCTTGCTGCTGGATAAGCCGTTAGAAGTCAGTAGTAACGGTATTTTACAACGGGTACGTTGGTTATATCAGGCACAAAAAGCCGGCCATACCGGCGCCCTGGATCCAATGGCGTCCGGTTTGCTCCCCATCTGTTTTGGCGAGGCCACTAAGTTTAGCCAATTTTTGCTGGATACCGATAAAACCTATCAGGTGACGGCCACCTTTGGTATCCGCACCACCACCAGTGATGCCGAAGGCGAAGTGGTGAGTGAAAAAGCGGTCAGTTTTAGCGACGCGCAGCTAGCAGCTGCGATGCAGCAATTGAGCGGGGATATTTTACAGGTGCCGACGATGTTCTCGGCGTTGAAGTATCAGGGGCAGCCCCTGTACAAATACGCCCGGCAGGGCATTGAGGTGCCACGCGAAGCGCGCCCGATCAGTATCTATCGTTTTGAGTTGCTGTCACGTACGGCACAGACCGCAGATTTTATTGTGCATTGCTCCAAAGGCACCTATATCCGCACTCTGATCGACGATCTGGGTGAACTACTGGGCTGTGGGGCTCATGTCAGCCGGTTGCACCGGGTGCAGGTAGGGCCTTTTCAGGCGGCGCAAATGGTCACACCGCAACAGCTGGAAGCGCTTAATGAACAGCAGGACTGGGCGGCGCTGGATGCATTACTGTTACCGATGGATGCCGGGTTACAGGGCTTACCCAGCCAGGTTCTGGATGCTGCGCAGCAAAAAGCCATTATGCATGGCCAGAGTTGTCAGGTTGCCGCCGCTGATGCCGAAGTGGTAAAGCTTTATGCCGAATCAGGTCAGTTGTTGGGTATTGGTGAAATTGTGTCTGGCGAACTGAGTAGCCGGCGGCTGATTAATCTGGCGGCGTTAGCACCGACAGTTGCCGACGACAGCAGTTTACTTGCTTAAAACAGGCCGGCCCTGTACAATGCGCCGGCAGTTTTGCTGCCGCTGGATGAGTGATCGGCGGTTAGCGTATCTTAGTTCACTCACATTTGGAGACATACCATGTCATTAAGCGCTGCTCAAAAAGCACAAATCGTTGCTGAATACGCTGTTAAAGCGGGCGACACCGGTTCACCAGAAGTACAGGTTGCTCTGTTAACCGCTTCTATCAACCACCTGCAAGGCCACTTTGCCGAGCACAAGCACGACTTCCACTCACGTCGTGGTCTGCTGCGCATGGTTAGCCAGCGCCGTAAACTGTTAGACTACCTGAAAGGCAAAGATCTGGCGCGTTACAGCAGCCTGATCGAGCGTTTAGGCTTACGTCGTTAATCGACGTCAGTAAAAGAAGAGGCTTTCGGGCCTCTTTTTTTATGGCCAAAATTTTTTCTGGCAAAAGAACGGAACTATCTTTTGTCACAGCTTACAGAGTATACTAAGCAAGCAAATAAAACAGAGCAACACATCGCAATTCGGCGATTAAGACAAAGGAAAACACCACGTGACTCCCATCGTAAAATCATTCCAGTTCGGCCAACACACCTTTACTTTAGAAACCGGCGTTATCGCCCGTCAGGCAGATGCCGCAGTGCTGGCCAGTCTGGGAGATACTGCTGTTTTAGTAACAGTAGTGGGCAAAAAAGAAGCTAAGCCTGGTCAGGACTTCTTTCCGTTAACCGTAAACTACCAGGAAAAAATGTACGCAGCTGGCCGGATCCCGGGTGGCTTTTTCAAACGTGAAGGCCGGCCGAGCGAAGGCGAGACGTTAACCTCACGTTTAATCGACCGGCCAATTCGGCCACTGTTCCCGGAAGGCTTCACTAACGAAGTACAGGTTGTTGCCACTGTGGTGTCAGTGCAGCCAGAAATTCAACCGGATATCGTGGCGTTGATTGGTACTTCTGCTGCTTTAGCCATCTCTGGTATTCCGTTCAGTGGCCCTATCGGTGCGGCCCGTGTTGGTTATATCAATAACCAGTACGTGTTAAACCCGTCAGAAGAAGAACTGAAAACCTCCAAGCTGGACTTAGTGGTTGCCGGTACTCAGAATGCAGTATTAATGGTGGAATCAGAAGCCGGTATCCTGTCAGAAGAGGTGATGCTGGGTGCAGTCATGTACGGTCACCAGCAAATGCAAACTGCGATCAATGCCATCGTTGAATTTGCCGGCGAAGCTGCTAAGCCAGCCTGGAACTGGGTTGCTCCAGCGAAGAACGACGCCCTGATTGCAAAAATCGCCGAGCTGGCGACTGCCGATTTGGGCGATGCTTACCGCATTACCGAGAAAGCCAAACGCTATGAGCGCATTGGTGAAATCAAAGCCGCACTGATTGAGAAATTATCCGCTGAGCTGGCAGAAGGTGAAGCGCTGAATCTGACGGAAGTTGGCGAAATTTTCCACAATTTAGAGTCAAAAGTGGTGCGTGGCCGCATTACCAAAGGTGAACCGCGTATCGATGGCCGTGACCCGGAAATGATCCGTGGTCTAAGCGTGATGACCGGTGTGTTACCACGCACTCACGGTTCAGCCCTGTTCACCCGTGGTGAAACTCAGGCGCTGGTGACTGCGACCTTAGGTACGGCGCGCGATGCGCAAAGCGTTGACGATTTGCTAAGTGCCAAAAACGATACCTTTATGCTGCACTACAACTTCCCTCCGTACTCTGTGGGCGAAACTGGCATGATGGGTTCACCAAAGCGCCGTGAAATCGGTCACGGTCGTCTGGCTAAGCGTGGTGTGCAGGCGGTAATGCCTTCGTTTGATGAGTTCCCGTATACGGTACGTGTGGTTTCAGAAATTACTGAATCAAATGGTTCAAGCTCAATGGCGTCAGTCTGTGGTTCGTCGCTGGCGCTGATGGATGCCGGTGTACCGATCAAAGCCTCAGTGGCCGGTATTGCCATGGGTCTGGTCAAAGAAGGTGATGACTTCGTCGTGCTGTCTGACATTCTGGGCGATGAAGATCACCTGGGCGATATGGACTTTAAAGTGGCCGGTACAGCTGAAGGTATCACAGCACTGCAGATGGATATCAAGATCGATGGTATCACTCAGGAAATTATGCAAATCGCGCTGAAGCAAGCGAAAGCGGCTCGTCTGCATATTCTGAATGTAATGGATCAGGCGATCAGCTCGCACCGCTCAGAGATGTCTGAATATGCACCGCGCATCTACACCATGAAGATTAACCCGGAG
>DAIOUM010000012.1:0-22464 GCA_036759505.1 Alishewanella sp.
CAACAGCTGGTCGCTTTACATGCCTGTGGTGACTTACATCTGCAGTTAATAACTGATGCCGTTGCCGTCGGCGCGCAAGCTCTGCAGCTGGCGCCTTGTTGTTATCATCTGATTGCCGCTGCACATTATCAACCGTTATCGGCGCTGGCACAGCAGCATAATCTGCAGCTGAGCCGACAGGATCTGAAACTGGCGGTACAGGCTCAGGTTACCGGCGGTGAACGGGTCGCGCGGCTGCGGCAAACTGAAGTCAGCTGGCGGCTGGCGTATCAGTTATTACGCACTGAACTGACGGCTGATGCTAGCTATCAGTCATTGCCATCTTTACCTAAGCACTGGTTTAGCGGTGACTTTAGCGCCTTTTTAGCCTATGCGGCGCAGTTGCAACAACTGCCGTTACCGGCGGTTATCGATGATCACGCTTTGCTGGCGAGGGCTGACGAAGCGTATTTACAGCTGCAACGTATTGATGCGGTAAGACATCTGTTTCGCCGGCCGCTGGAACTGTACCTGGTGTTAGACAGGGCACTGTATTTACAGCAGCATGGCTATCAGGTACAGCTCAGTCTGCTTTGCGATTATACTATTACTCCGCGTAACTTCCTGCTACAGGCGCGCAGACTAAGCCGCTAGCCGGATGGCAAAAACCGCTAAAGTTCGCTGTGCCAATTACACTTTTCTAAATAAAGTATGCTATGTTGAAATAATCTACAATCGCAGTATCAACAGGTGTCAGCATGCAGGACGAGTTGTTTCAGTTTGCGGAGGAGTCTGCCAACACTGCTATCGTCAAACCAGAGCTGCAGGTGTTGAAATTATTGATTGTTGATGATGACCACGATGTGCATAACGTCTCGGAGTTGTTGTTACGCGATCTGGAATTTGACGGCTACCGGCTCCAGATGTTGCACGCTTACAACAGTCAGGAAGCCTTTGCCATTTTGCAGCAAGATGAAGAAATTGCCATTATTTTGCTGGATGTGGTGATGGAGTCTGATGACGCTGGTCTGAAACTGGTAAAACGGATCCGAGATACGCTAAATCGTCGCAAGGTGCGAATTATCCTGCGCACGGGCCAGCCTGGTTACGCCCCCGAGCTGGAGACCATCGTAAACTATGATATCAACGACTACAAAACTAAAACTGAACTGACCCGCGAGCGACTCTTTACCTGTTTAATGGCAGCTGCGCGCAGTTATTTACAGTTAGCGCAATTGGAACGGCTGGCTTTTGATGACCATCTCACCGGCCTGCATAACCGCAATGGTTTACTGAATGCGATGGCAATTGCCGCTGCCGGTGGCAAGCTCCACACATTACAGCTGATCGACCTGGATCATTTCTCTGTTCTGAACGACACCTTTGGCAATGAACTGGCGGATCAGTATCTGCAACAGGTGGCGCAGCGCCTGCTGCAAGTTCCCTCACTGGTCACCGCCGCCAGACTGGCTGCTGATAAGTTTGCCCTTTTGAGTGAGGCACCGGTAAGCCTGAGCGAGCAACTATTAAGACAGCAGTTGTTGCAGCAAGCTATCGAGCTGGCCGGTGTACAACAAGAAATTAGCTGCTGCCTGGGTATTGCCACAACACATGCCGATATCAGCCCGTCAGAGACCTTATCCCATGCTTATATGGCGTTGAAAAAAGCCAAACAGACCGGGATTGGTCAAACCGTGGTCTTTAATGAGGCGATGATCGAGGCGTTAAGGCAGAGGGTGGATCTGCTGTCATCGTTAAACAAAGGGCTGGAGCATGATCAGCTTTATGTGGTTTACCAACCGCAGTTCGATCTTAACACTGGCCAGATAGTAGGGGTTGAAGCCCTGGCCCGCTGGGTCGATGAGACCGGACGTCATGTCTCGCCGGCCATCTTTATTGAGCTGGCAGAGCAGGCTGGATTAATCCACCGCTTGGGTTTGCTGGTGTTACAAAAAGCACTGCGTGATTGCGCCCGGATTTGTCAGGCGCTACCCGATTTCAGGCTGGCGGTGAATGTGTCATCCGTACAGTTTAAACATCCTGACTTTTTGGAATTAGTACTGCATGCGATCGCAGAATCAGGAGTGCCGGCACAGCAATTAGAAATTGAGCTAACCGAGTCTGCTGCGATGGATTTTTCGGCAGAAACTGAACAGAAGTTGGCGGCCCTGCGAGCAGCAGGTATTAAGTTAGCAATTGATGATTTTGGTACCGGTTTTTCCTCTCTGGCCTACCTCGAACAACTGCAGGCGAATTGTCTGAAAATTGATAGAAGCTTTACCAATAAGCTGACTGAGTCGGAGTCCGGTTTACGGATTGTGCAAACTATCCTGGCTCTGGGGCAGCGGCTGAAAATGCGGGTGTTAGCCGAAGGTATAGAATATCAAAGTCAGCTCAACGAATTAAAAGCTATGGGTTGCGACGAAGGGCAGGGTTATCTGCTGGCTAAACCCATGCCGCTTGCCGCCTTATTACAGTTTCCCGCGCTACAGCAACGCTTGGCTGCGAACTTAGGGTAGAACAATGGCCAGACAGCTGAAACGCAGCTTATTGGTATCCTTGCTCTTCCTACTTATTTCGTTCGGCAGCATGCTGTTTGTCGCGGTGTTTTTATTGCAGCAAGCGGCCGAGCAAAGCCATCAGGATGCCAGGGCACAGCTGCTCGGATCGATAGAGTTTCAGTTGTTTCTGAATGCGGAAACCATTAGTAGTAATATCCAGAATCATATCAAAAGAGCGATCGAGACGCCGGCGTTGCTGGCATTAATGGCCAGCCGCACTGTAGAGAAAAATGAGCAACTCTCCCGTAATCAGCTAAAAACGCTGGTGGAGGAAGCGCTACGTGCCAATCAAGCGGTCAATGCCGCTTACATGCATTTCGAACCCAACGCTTACGATAACGCCGACCAACAGTATCTGGGGGACTATGACCATAGCTCAGATACCGGGACCTTAGAAATTTATTGGGTGCGACAGCGGCAAGATTTAAAATTTTATCCGATCGGCGATGCCAGTTTTAAATATCAAACGGCTGTCGATGCTTATGGACAGGCTGAATCGGCCTGGTTTCTTTGCCCACGCGATACCGGCAAGAGCTGTATCACCGAGCCTTTCTGGTGGGAGTTAGAGCCGGATGTACAGGTGCAACTGATGTCGCTCACCTTACCGGTCAAGGTGGGTGAGCGTTTTCTTGGCGTAGCCGGCGTCGATTTGGAAATGCCGGATTTTGTCGCCACTATCAATGAGCTAATCCGGCCGCTATATGGCGGTAATGTTCGCTATTATCTGCTATCTGGCAGCCAACGTTTGCTGGCCAGTAATGATTACCCCGGACGTAGTGGAGAATACCTAACGCAAATAGCGCCAGATATCGCAGAGTTGGCTGGCGACAGCGGCAGCAGCTTGTTTCTGCAAGGAGAGCAGAGTTTTCGGGTGGAGCGTCTGCAATTGAATATTCTAAATCAGCAATGGCAAATGTTACTGCTGATCCCACAACAGCTATTAATGCAAGAATTTAATCAGGTACAGCAACAGCTGACCCGATTAAGTGTCCGCAACATGGTGTTATTGATCCTCAGTTTTGGTCTGCTGATCCTGATTACGTTGGTAATTGCACTGCGCTACTTGCACCGACGGGAAAGCCTGCTGAGTCAAAGTCAAGCGGAGCTGGCTTCGATCCTATTAGCGGCACCGACACCTATTGCGGTAGCTTATCCAGCGGTTAAGGGTTTTACCTTAAGTAAGGTGAATCAAGCCTGGTTGCAGCAATTCGGTTTTCAGAGTGCCGAACAAGCTGTGGCACTTGCAGCACATGAGAAAATCTGGAGCTCGGTCGCCGATCAGCAGCGCTTAATGACGCAATTACAGCAGGAAGGCGAAGTGAATGCCTTTTTAAGTTGGCTGGTCCGGCAGGATGGGAGTGAATTTCTGGCCGAAGTTTCGGCGGCACTGCTCAGTGCTGAAACTCAGCCATTACTGATTATGGTGTATGAGGACGTGACCAGTCACTATCAGTTACAACGCCAATTACTACAGAGCA
The DNA here is from genome assembly GCA_036759505.1 of Alishewanella sp. Taxonomy (GTDB): domain Bacteria; phylum Pseudomonadota; class Gammaproteobacteria; order Enterobacterales; family Alteromonadaceae; genus Alishewanella. The sequence continues at coordinate 4,019 of DAIOUM010000012.1, forward strand.
ATGAGTTACTGGAACAACGGGTAGCGGAGCGAACCGGGCAATTAACAGATACCATCAACACCCTGGCTCGTACCCAACAGGAGCTGATTCAATCAGAGAAACTGGCAGCCTTGGGAAATCTGGTAGCGGGCATTGCACATGAGTTAAATACACCAGTTGGTAATTCAGTGATGGCGGCCTCTAAGTTGAAAGCGGATATCCGGTTGTTAGACCAACAACTAAGTAATGGCTTGACCAAAAAAGACTTACAGAACTTTATTAGCCAGGGTGCGACCAGCAGCGACATTATGGAACGCAATTTACTACGGGCTGCTGGGTTAATTAGTAGCTTTAAACAGGTTGCCGTCGATCAAACATCATTACAGCGCCGGGAGGCAGCGCTGGCTGATATTGTGCAAGATGTGATGTTGATGCTGCAACCCACTATTCGTAAAAGCGGACATCAGGTTCAACTCGAATTACCGCGCCATACCATTTTACTCAATACTTACCCGGGACCCTTGGAGCAGGTATTAATCAATTTAATTCAGAATGCATTGTTGCATGCCTTCGATACGCCGGGAGGGATGGTGATTCTTAGCGCTGAGCAACAAGATAGCCGATTACTGCTGAAGGTATCGGATAACGGCAAAGGTATTCCTGCCGCGCTGCATAGCAAAGTCTTCGAGCCCTTTTTCACTACGCGACTGGGGCAAGGGGGCTCAGGGCTGGGCCTGAGCCTGGTGCATAATATGGTTACCGGGATCCTGAAAGGGCAGATCAATCTCGACAGCACGCTTGGTAAAGGTAGCAGCTTTAGCGTGGTGATCCCGTTAGTCGTGCCGGCTCAGTAAGGGGACATTGGTCGTCACCGCCTGATCTGCTTGTTGGTAATAGGCACTAATTTGCTGGTCTTTGCGCTGCCAGCGCTGATTCAGCCACTGCTGGAAGTTATCGCGAAATACCGGGTCATTAAAGTAATCACCAATGACTGCGGCATCAACCGGTAGGATTTCAGCCTGAATCACCACCCGCTTTAACCGCCCCATCAACATATCCAGGGCAATATGCTCTCGGTTATCCGGATAAATCAGCGTTACGTCCAGGATGGCATTAAACTGCTCGCCCATACTGGCCAGTGTAAAGGCAATACCACCGGCTTTGGGTGGCAGTAAATGGGTAAAGGGGCTGTTTTTCGCGCGCTGTTTTTCTGGTGTGCAACGGCTACCTTCAACAAAGTTGATAATAGTCGTCGGTGTATGTACAAACTTAGCACAGCTTTTACGAGTGGTTTCGATATCCTTGCCTTTAAGCTCAGGATGTTTGGCCAAAGTCGCAGCGCTATAGCGTTTCATATAGGGCATATCCAGTGCCCAGCAGCCGGTGCCAAGGAAGGGTACCCATTTTAATTCATCTTTTAAAAAGAATTTTGGCTCCGGGATCAGGTGATAAGCAAAGGTACTGACCACTGGAATATCGACCCAACTCTTATGGTTGGCGATCAGCAAGTACCAGCTGTCTTTATCCAACTGCTGCTGACCACTGATTTGCCAGTCGATATCATTAAACAGGTTAATTAAAAAGGTGTTCACCGCAGTCCAGCCGCGGTAGCAGCGCCGGCCCAGAGCGGCAATCAGCCGGTGCGCAGCTTTAAAAGGTAACAGCAGTTTCAGGATGCCAAGCGGGGTAACCACAATGCCCCAGAATGCCAGATTTAATGCAAATAAACTAAAGCTGATCGGTAACAGTAAAAATCCGGGTAAAAAGCTTAGCATCGCTGACACACTCCGTTATTTGCCTGCGCTTGTCTCTAGCCTGGCCAGTTGCTGGTCTTTCTCTAACCATAACTGGTTAAGCCACTGCTGAAAGCGCTCACGATACGCCTGATCGTGGTAGTCACCTATTAACTCTTTCGCAATAGGTAGTACCTTAATGTTGACTGTTATAGCATGAACCTTGCCGGAAATATAATCCCAAAATGTCGGAATACCGCCTGGATAGTGGATGGTCACATCCAGCAGTTTGTGTAGCTGCTCACCCATTGCGCCCAGCACAAAGGCGGTGCCGCCAGCCTTAGGTTTTAACAGATGCCGGAACGGCGATTGCTGGCGATCATGCTTATCACGGGTAAAGCGGGTGCCTTCGACAAAATTCATAATGGATACTGGTTTGAAGCGGAATTTGGCGCAGGCTTTACGCGTGGTTTCGATATCTTTGCCCTGTAGTTCCGGACGTTTTTGCAGTAATTGTTTGCTGTAGCGCTTCATAAAGGGGAAGTCCAGTGCCCACCAGGCCAGGCCCATAAAGGGCACATACAGCAGTTCTTTTTTCAGGAAGAATTTAATAAAGGGGATCTTGCGGTTAAAAATATTCTGCAGAATTAAAATATCGGCCCAGGATTGATGGTTGGCGATAATTAAGTACCAGTCTTTACGCGACAGTTTTTCCAGTCCTTCAACCCGCCACTTAATCGAGGTGAAAATACGGGTCGTCAGGTTATTAACACTGATCCAGGCTACCGCCATCGCATCCAGCAGATAGGTCATCCAGGCTTGCCAGCGTTGGATCGGCAGGAGTTTTAGAATCGCCAATAACATAATGGGTACAAACCAAAATAACGTATTGACGACATACAGCAGAAAGGAAAGCGACCCCTTTATCGGGTGCGGTAACCAATTTAACATAAGGCACTTATCTCATTTTCAGGTGGCGAAACCACCGGCTAAATGGGGAGGTGTAAGTGGTTACACCTCCGATCAGTGCCTATTCTAGCTTAATCTTCGAAGTAGGTGTAACCATAAACGCCGGCTTTCAGTTCATCCAGCAGTTCATCTTTACGTTCGTCCTGCAAATCCAGTTTAGCCAGTTGTTTGGTGTAAGAGGCAATCAGCTTCTTGGCATCAAACTGTACATAGCGCAGCACATCGGCCACCGTATCACCCTTGATAATATTGGTCAGCTTATAACTGCCATCTTCGGTCAGTTCGACATGCACTGAATCGGTATCACCAAACAGGTTGTGCAGATCACCCAGAATTTCCTGATAGGCGCCAACCATAAACATGCCAAGCAAATATTGCTGATCGTCTTTATATTCCGGCAGTGGCAGGCTGGATTCGATACCATTGCCATCCGCGTAGCTTTTCAGCATGCCGTCAGAGTCACAGGTAATGTCCTGAATAATGGCGCGGTGATTCAGTGGCTCTGTCATCCGTTCCAGTGGCATTACCGGGAACAGTTGATCAATACCCCAGGCATCCGGCATGGACTGGAACAGCGAGAAGTTAACGAACAGCTTATCGGCTAGTTTTTCATTTAACTCATCGTGAATCGCCCGGTGTGAGCGGGCATTCAGATCCAGATTCGCCCTCACCTTATTAATGGTGGCAAAGTATAGCTGCTCTAACAGTGACCAATCCTGCAACGTCAGCAGGCCATGCACATACTGGGCATGGGCATCGGTAAAGTAGTGCACCGCATCATGGTAGGATTCTACGGCACTGCGTGGCGTAACATTGTTGTAGGCGTCCCACATCCCTAAAATGACTGTCGGCGCGTCTTCGCTTGGCTCCGGCAGGTTCACTAAACCAGGCGCCCGTTCGATATCGATGGCATCGGTTACCAGCACTGCATGGTGTGCGGTCATCGCCCGGCCAGACTCGGTAATAATATTCGGATGTGGTAAGTCGTACTCGTCACAAACTTCTTTTAAACCATTAACCACGTTACGGGCATATTCATACATGGTGTAGTTCATCGAGCAGGCTGAGCGTGATTTCGAGCCTTCGTAATCGACTCCTAAACCGCCGCCGACGTCTACCGTGGTAATAGGCACGCCGAGGGTACGCAGTTCAGCGTAGTGACGGGCACATTCGCGGATCGCATTGTGGATATCGCGGATATTGGCAATTTGCGAGCCGATATGGAAGTGCACCAGTTGCAGCAGGTCTAACTTGCCGGCATCACGCAGAATATCGATGGCTTGGAGTACCTGGGTAGCGGTGAGGCCAAATTTACCTTTTTCACCACCGGTATTTTGCCATTTGCCTTTGCCGACCGAGTTTAAGCGAATACGGATCCCGATCCGTGGCGCCGCACCCAGATTATCGATTTCGCGTAGCAAGGTTTTCAGCTCTGACAGCTTTTCAACAACCACATAGACTGTATGGCCCATCATCTGACCGATAGTCGCCAGGCGCAGGAATTCGCTATCTTTATAACCGTTACAGACGATTTGCAGTGGCTGCTCGGTTACGCCAAGGATTGCCATCAGCTCCGGCTTACTACCGGCTTCCAGGCCAACTTTGCCGCTATCATGGCTAATCAGGCGTTTAACTACTGAGAATTGCTGGTTTACCTTGATCGGATAAACCGCGGTATAGTTACCCTGATACTCTTTTTCAGCTTTGGCGCGTTGGAAAGACTTAATTAAGGTGTCGACCCGGTGTTGCAGAATATCGGTAAACCGCACCAATACCGGCAGCGTCAGGCCCTCTTCCTTAAAGCGTTGCGTCAGCTCCGGAAAGCTAATACCTGGCTTACTGTGATCCTGATCCGGATAGGCAATCAGATCACCAGCCTTGTTCACATCAAAATAGCCTTCACTCCACACGGCTACGTTATAGATGGAACGTGCCTTCTCAAAACCCCAGTCTGCCATTGTCTTTCCTCAAAAAAATTAACTGCTATAGTTTAAAGCCATTAGCCGCAAGGTGCAGCAAAAAAGCCGAAAAATTTGTATGTCAGCGTTGTCGCAGGCAAAATACGCGCCTTATACGTTGCAGGGGGTAAAAATGTCAGTATTTGATGACAAAAAGTGGCTAACCGAGGTGTTTGCCGACAGCGGTAGTGTGTTTGGCCTGGCCATTACCAGAAAACTGGATGAAGTTCAGTCACCCTTTCAGAAAATTGCCATGTATGAAACCACCCATTTTGGCAATCTGATGGTGATTGATGATGTGATCATGCTTAGCAGCCGGGATAACTTCCTGTATCACGAAATGCTCAGTCATCCGGTGCTGTTTACCCATCCGAATCCGAAGAATGTGGTGATTATCGGCGGCGGTGACTGCGGTACCCTGCGCGAGGTGTTAAAGCATCCTGGCGTAGAGCGCGTGACGCAAATCGATATCGACGAGCAAGTGACCCGGATGGCAGAAAAGTACTTCCCGGAGCTGTGCGCGTCAAACAATGACTCGCGCGCGACGCTTAAGTTTGAAGATGGTATTAAATTTATGCGCGAAGCTGCGCCGGGTTCTATCGATGTGATTATTGTCGATTCGACTGATCCTATTGGCCCGGGCGAAGGCCTGTTTAACCGCGCCTTTTATGCCAGCTGTGTGGCGGCCTTAGCTAACGACGGTATTCTGGTACAGCAGAGTGAATCACCGTTGATCCATATGCCGCTGTTAAAAGCAATGCGTCAGGCTATGAGCGATGCCGGCTTTGCCAGCCTGCAAACACTAAACTTTCCGCAAATGGTGTATCCATCTGGTTGGTGGACCTGTACGCTGGCGAAGAAAAGCGGTGCATTTGACGGTTTCCGCGAAGCCGATGCGGCGGCTGCACCCTTTAGTACCGAGTACTACAATGTTGAGGTGCATAAGGCGGCCGGTGCCCTGCCAAATTTTGTAAAAAAAGCCTTTGCTGAATAGGCAGCTGTGAAATAGACAGCTGTAAAACACAACGCCCGGCTTAGCCGGGCGTTGTGTTTTAAGCACAAGAAATTACTCGACGATCGGCTCGATATGCACTTCTACCCGACGGTTTTTCGCGCGATTGGCTTCTGAATTGTTCGGGAACGCAGGGCGATCCGGGCCATAACCGATGGTTTCAATACGGATCGGTTGCACACCCTGCGCTACCAGATAACTTTGCACGGATTCGGCACGGGCGCGTGACAGGTTCATATTAAACTGATACGGACCGGTATCATCAGTATGACCGGCGACCACCACCATAGTTTTCGGGTAGTCACGTAGTACCTTGGCGATATCGTTTAACGCCGGATACAGGCTGGGGCGAATGTCCGAGCGGTTAATATCAAAAGTCAGTTGCGCCGGGATATCCAGCACTAAACGGTCACCGTCACGTTGTACGCCTACACCCGAACCTTTTAGCTCTTCGCGCAGCGCCTTTTCCTGGTTATCCATATAGCTGCCAACGGCCGCACCGGCTAAAGCACCGACAGCGGCACCGATCACCATCCTTTTGTTTTTATGGTTGCCGGTTGCTTTACCGGCAATAGCACCGGCCACTGCACCGATGGCCGCACCGCGGGTAGTATTTTGGTTATCGGTAGTGGCACAGCCGGCTAAGACCAGGCTGCCAGACATCACGGCTACTAGTGCAACTTTTGCTTTCATCTTGTTTCTCCATTACGCAATTGGCGCTAAGTATATAGCAGTTTAGGTTAAGGGTATGAATGATTGCTGAATTTGCGAATTAGCTGATAGAAATAGCGTTAGACATATAGACTGCCAAAGATTAAGCTTTGCACCAGCGGAATGACCCAGAGCAGATGTTGGTAAGCAGGTAGCGAAGATGGCGGTATGTGGCTGGAAAAGGATCGTAATAAAAGTAGGCAGTGCGCTGATTGCGCCTAATGCAGCCGGCTGTTCTACCCGGTATTTGTTATCTATCGCCCGCTTTATCGCCGAGTGCCGGGCGGCCGGTACTGAGGTGGTGTTGGTGTCGTCAGGCAGTGTCGCCGCAGGTCGCAATGCCATTAGCTATAAGCAGTTGCCGTTGCCAATTAATGTGAAGCAGGCGATGGCGGCAGTGGGACAAAGCCGGATGATGGCAAGCTGGGCACAGCTATTTGATTTTGACTGTGCGCAAATTTTGCTGACCCATGACGATTTAAAAGATCGCCGCCGTTATCTGAATATCGATAATACCCTGCGCACTTTGCTGGCGAATCAGGTGCTACCCATTGTTAACGAGAATGACACCGTTGCCACCGCCGAGTTAAAGGTAGGCGATAACGATAATCTGGCGGCGATGGTGGCGATTCTGGCTGATGCTGATGCCTTGTTAATCTGCTCGGATATCGATGGCCTCTATACCGCCAACCCGCGTACTGCACCTGACGCTGTGCTGGTGCCACAGGTTAGCCAAATTACACCGCAGATTTATGCGATGGCCGGTGGCAGCCATCACGCCATTGGTACCGGCGGCATGCAGACGAAAATTCAGGCTGCCGATAAAGCAACCCGTGCCGGTGTTGATACCCTGATTATCAATGGCCAGAAAGCGGCAACCTTTGATGAATTACTGGCCAACCGGCCCTGTGGTACCTTGTTTCAACGACAACAAGAGCGGCTTAGTGCGAAAAAGCACTGGCTGCGACATAGCCTGAAACCGCACGGTCAACTGGTGATTGACGACGGTGCCGCGCAGGCACTGCTGGTCCGGGGGGCTTCGTTATTGCCTTCCGGTATCAGTGCGGTCAGTGGTGACTTTGACAAAGGCGATGCCGTGCTGGTACTTAATCTGGCCGGTCAGACGCTGGCGCAGGGCATTAGCCAGTATAGTGCGTTGGAGCTTAGTAAGATCCGTGGCGTAAAAAGCCAGCAAATTGATACCATCCTTGGCTATTGCTCCAGTGAAGTTGCCATTCACCGCGACGATCTGGTGCTGCTTAACTAGACTACACTAAGGACGTAGCAAGCAATCGTTGGGGAACATAATGCAGATTGCGGTAGTCGGTGGTGGTATTAATGGCCTGTGCAGTGCCTGGCAGCTGGCGCTGGCTGGCCATCAGGTTACCTTGTTTGAACGCGATCAATTAATGCAAGCCACCAGTGCTGCCTCATCCAAACTGTTACATGGCGGCTTACGCTATCTGGAGCAAGGTGAGTTCCGGCTGGTGCGCGAAGCCTTACAGGAGCGGCGCTGGTGGTTAAAAAAGGCACCACAGTTAACCCGTCGCTTACCCATCCTTTATCCACTCTATCAGCATTCTCAGCGTGCCCGCTGGCAGCTAAAAATCGGACTCTGGTTATACGATAGCTTTGCCGGTAAAAAGGGCATTGGCCGGCATCGCTGGTTAACGGCGGCACAGACGCTACGCTGCTCACCGCAGCTAAAAGCCGACGGTTTATTGGGTGCCTATCTGTTTTTTGATGGCCAGATGGATGATCAAAAGCTTGGCCTCTGGATGGCAGAGCAGTGCCGCAAGGCTGGCGTCAATATTGTAGAGCACAGCCCGGTATTAAAAATTCAGCCAGATGGTGAACTACAGCTCACCAGTGGCAAGCTAAAATTCGCCAGCATTATTAATGTCGCTGGCCCCTGGAGCAGTGCCCTGTTACAACAATCCGGCCTGATGGCGGCGCCCCTGGATCTGGTGCGTGGCAGCCATTTGTTACTGCCTGCGATTAGCCGTTATGGCCATATGCTGGAAGTGCCGGGCGAGCGGCGTATCGTGTTTGCTTTACCTTATCAACAGCAGTGTCTGCTCGGCACGACCGAAGTCAGGCAGCAACTGGATGAGCCGGTGCACTGCTCACCGGCAGAACGTGATTATTTACTCGATGTTTACGCACATTACTTTACGCCAGCGGCTACGCCAGAGCAGCTGTTGGGGAGTTTTGCCGGCGTCAGGCCTTTGCTGGCTGGCAGTGAAGATGCCAGTCGCGCCAGTCGGGAGTATCAGTTTAGCTGGCAGGGGAAGATTTTGACCGTCAGTGGCGGCAAATGGACCACAGCACGGGCATTGGGTCAACAACTGGCGGCAGAGGTCAACCGCCAGTTATAGCCTTTACAGATCCAGCGCCAGGATTTTCGAGCGGCGCTGATAGTTATATAGCTGCTTTTTCTGGGCCGGCAGATCATCGACGGTCACCAGCTCAAAGCCTTGCTCCAGGAACCAGTGAATACTGCGCGTGGTCAGAGCGAACAGCCGGCTGTATTTGCGTTGCCGGGCCTGCTGAATCACACTTTTTAGCAGGGTAGTACCACGATCGGCATCGCGGTAATCCGGGTGTACCGCCAAACAGGCAAATTCGCCAACATTCTCTTCCGGAAATGGATAGAGCGCGGCACAGCCGATCACCAGACCATCCCGTTCAATCAGCGTAAAGTAGTCGATTTCCATTTCCAGTTGCTCGCGCGAGCGGCGTACCAACAAGCCTTGCTGCTCCAGCGGCCGGATCAGATCCAAAATACCGCCGATATCGCTGATCACCGCACGGCGCAATTTTTCTGCCGCTTCGGTTACAATCTGAGTACCAATACCATCGCGTGAGAACAGCTCCTGTAGCAGTGAGCCATCTTCACTGTAACTCACCAGGTGACAACGTGGCACACCGGAACGACAAGCCGTTACTGCAGCCCGTAAGAAGGCCGCTGTACCAATACAGTGATCGTCCTGTTGCTCCATTTCATACAGAATAGTTTCTGCCATATTTGGCATCAATTCTGCGGTGATGTCCCCATTTTCTCCGACGATGCCGCCTACTTCGTTAAAGCCAATCATCTTATCGGCTTTCAGCCGGATCGCGACCTGGGTGGCAATTTCTTCAGCGGTTAAATTAAAACTCTCGCCGGTGACGGAGGCAGCGATCGGCCCCATCAACACTATACCGTTATTATCAAGCTGCCGGCGGATACCGGCGGTATCGATACGGCGCACCTTACCGCTGTGAAAATAATCGATACCTTCATCAACACCAAGCGGCTGGGCGATAACAAAGTTACCGCTGACGACGTTAATCTGTGCACCCTGCATCGGGGTATTGCTTAAACTCATCGATAAGCGGGCGGTAATATCCAGCTGTAAAGCACCGGCAACCTGTTTAATCAAGCGGAAGGAGTCATCGTCGGTGACCCGGATCCGGTTATGGTATTGAGGCTCCAACCCGGCGTTTAGCAGCGCCTGATTGATTTGCGGCCGGGCGCCATATACCAGCACGACTTTAATTCCCAAGCTATTTAGCAGGGCAACATCGTTAATAATGCTGCGAATGCCGGGTTGCATAATGGCTTCACCACCCAGCATCACCACAAAGGTTTTGCCACGGTGGGCGTTGACATAGGGGGCTGACTGGCGGAAACCGCTGACGAGTTCAGTTGTACGCACGGGCGAATATTTTCCTTGCACGGTATACAGATAAGATAAGTCTGGCAGCATTCCGGGAAAACTGCCAGACCAGCGCAAAAAGTTGCGCAATTTTAGCAATAAAGTGGTTTTATATCCAATATCGCTGCATAAATATTCCCGTTTAATCCAGAATAATATGCGGTAAAAAACGCGAACTGTCTTTGGTGATCAGGCTGTTATCTTCGCGAATGCCGATCCCCGCCGCCAAATCACCGACTACCCAGCTGCCAATCAGCGTATAGCTGTCACCAAAGCGTGGTAGCGGCGCAAAGGCTTGCCGGATATAGCCGCTGTCGGTATAAGGGCCGCCCTGCTGTAACCGCTCTCCTTGTGGCGTAACCAACTCAACATTGGCGCCCTCCCGCGAGAACAGGGGTTTGCGAACCCAGCCGGGACTCAGTGGTGTTTTGCCATCATCAAAAAAGGCGGGTAGCAGATTCGGATGGCCCTGATACTTTTGCCACAATAACGGCAGAATCCCTTTATTGGAGAGCAGTAACTTCCATAACGGCTCTAAAAAGCGGGTGTCGGAGCTTAAAATGGTGCTGGCGAATTCTTCCTGCAGCATAAACTCCCACGGGTAGAGTTTAAACAGCCCCTGGATCGGATAGCCTTCCAGATCGACTAATTGGCCGTCGATATCGCCAATCTGCTCCAGCTGGATATAGCGGCTGTCCAGACCACTTTGCAGCGCAATATCCATCAGATAATCAACAGTGCCCTTGTCTTCCTGACTTTCGGTGACGCTACTGAAATAGAAAGGACGCGGCAAAGGCAGCTCGGCAAAGGCCTGCTCCAGCTTATCCTGCAGCGAGTTAAACTGATCGGCGCCCTCAGGCAACACACCACGCATTTGCTGATCTTCCAGCCAAACCCACTGAAAAAAGCCAGTCTCGTATAACGAAGTTGGCGTATCGTAGTTCAGCTCCAGCAATTTCGCCGGGCCCTTGCCGTCATAGGCAAAATCCATCCGGCCATACAGGTGCGGCTCGGCACGCTGCCAGCTCTCTTTCACCGCATCCCAGAACTGCTGCGGGATCCCGAGTTGGCTAAGCTGTTGTTCACTGCGTAGGATATCCGGGATCAGGTCTAAGGCCATCTGATGCAGCTGTTCAGTCGGGGCTTCCAGATCATCTTCAATCTGCGCCAGACTAAACTGATAATAAGCCGACTCATCCCAGTAAGGCTCGTTATCAATGGTATGAAACTGAAAGCCAACACTTTCAGCAAAAGCCTGCCAGCCCGGGCGAGGTGCGATCGGAACCTTTTTCATTGTTTAGCCGCCATAGGTGGTTTGCCGCGGCGCAGCTGCTGCGCGTTGTTGTGCCTGAGCACCAAAGCCACCGCGACGGGCCAGGGTGGCAGGTTTGGGTTGTACTGCCGAAGGCCTGACCTGAGTTGGGCCTGGCTGACTGGCTACCGGCGTATTGCCGGCGGTGCGGAAAGTACTCTGATCGTCCCGTGCTTTGTACAGAGGTTGGTTCGGTACCGTATTACGGCCACCGGCTGCGGCTGCACTTTGTTGCTGCTGTGGTGCCATACCGCCACGGTTTAGCATCTGTCCGGCTAAAAAGCCCATCATCATCGGCATAAAAAAGCTGCCCTGGGCATGCTGCTCGGGCGCGGTTTCACAGCGACCTACGCCAAAGTCCGCTTCACATTCCTGCTTATTGGCATACTTAGGCGCTACCTGTGGGTGTAATGCCTGGGCTTCGGCGAAGGCCGCCTGGCACTGAGCCGGTGGATTATAGAAGGCCGCACATTCATCCGGGGTATTAAATACCTGGGCTTCGACCGCTTGTTCGCTGCCACAGCCCTGCAACACCAGGGTTGCCGCGGGCACCATAAAGATCAGCGCCGCTTTGCGGCTGCGCTTAAAGACTTTTTTCTGCATCTCAGGCTCCTTAAATAATGCGCTAGTAGGTCATACAGGCAGCATTGAGCATACCAACACTGATTGAGCAGCCAGCGGAGAAAATACCGGCGGCGATATCGCCCTGAGTGATACGTTGTGACAGGTTTTTCAGGGCCAATTGGCTGACAAAAAAGGTCAGCACTTGCACCAGCAGGGCAACCAGACCCCAGATAGCGCAATCGAGTAAAGACATAGAGTGGGTAATGGCACTGGACAGCGGTAGCGCAAAGCCAATCAGGGCACCGGCAAAGGCGACGGCCGCAGCCGGATTATTGTCGCGGATCAGACCAAATTCGTCATGGGGCGTCACCCAGCTGTACAGCCGGACAAAGACCAGCACTGACACCACAGCCAGGGCAAAGTAGGCCAGAAAAGACGGTAAGCCCGCCAGTGAAGTTAAAGCGGTATCAAGCATGATAAAACTCCTGCAATAAGAACTGTGTTGATCCTGCGAAAAATTGCTGCCAATTACAAGAAAAACCGTACCTACTGGCGGCAGCACAGGTTACGACCGGCATTTATCGCATCTGGCGGGGCTCATATCCTGTTTCGGCAGCGGTAGCAGAGCAGATTTTCTACACTCGCCACGATAAAACATAATAAGGAACTTCGTATGACAAAACTTTCCGCGTTAGCACTTGGGGTGGCTTTGGCTCTGAGCATTGCAGGTTGCAGCAGTCAGCCGGCCTCAGAACAAACTCAGCTCACTCAGGCTGACAGCCAGCGTGCTGGCTTTGAGCTGAATAACTTCGATAAGAGTGTCGCGCCGCAGCAAGACTTTTTTCGTTTTGTAAACGGTAACTGGCTGGGCAACACTGAGATCCCGGCCGACAAGGCGCGTTGGGGCAGTTTTGACGAGCTGCGTGAAAACGCCGAAAAGCAAGTGCTGGAAATTATTCAGGAGCTGGCGGCCACTGAGCATCCGAAAAACTCTGACGCTCAGAAAATGGCCGATCTCTACAAGTCATTTTTAAACGAGCCGCTGATTAATACGCTGGGCCTGAATCCACTGCGTGGCGACATTGCCCGTATCGAACAGGTTCGCAACCATCAACAGCTGGCTGTGCTATGGGGCGAGTTACAGCGCTACCGCTATGGCACCCCGATTGCTGTGTTTGTCGGTCAGGACCAGCGGCAGTCAGACCAATATATTACCGGTGCCAGTCAGGGTGGCTTGGGTTTACCGGATCGCGATTATTACCTGAAAGATGATGAACGTTCAGTCCAGTTACTCGGTCAATACCGTGACTTTATCGCCAAATTATGGCAACTGGCTGGCTGGGAGCAACCGGAGCAAGCGGCTGACCAGGTGATTGCGCTGGAAACTCAGCTGGCCAAGGTGCAGTGGAGCCGGATCCAGAACCGGGATCGTAACGCCACCTATAACAAGCTCAGTGTTGCTGAGCTGGGTAAACTGGCGCCGGGTTTTGACTGGCCGGCGTTTTTACAAGCTGCCGAGCTGGGTCAGGTGCAGGAACTGGTGATCCGTCAGCCGTCGTACTTTACGGATTTTGCCAAGTTGCAGGCGCAGTTGCCGGTAAGCCAGTGGCAAACGTATCTGAAATTTCACCTGCTGCGTGCCAATGCCGCTAATCTGAGCGAGCCCTTTGTCCAGGCCAGTTTTGATTTCTACGGCAAAACCTTAAGCGGCTTGCAGGAGCAGCGCAGCCGGGAAAAACGCGCCGTCAGTCTGGTCGATAGCAACCTCGGTTTTATGGTCGGCAAAGAATATGTCGCCCGGCATTTCAAACCCGAAGCCAAGGCGCGGATGGATGAAATGATTGAAAATCTGCGTGGTGCCTTTAAAGAAGCCATTAACGAACTGGAATGGATGAGTGAGGCGACCAAGGTCGAAGCTCAGGCTAAGCTGGCGAAGTTTAATACCAAAATCGGCTACCCGGATGTCTGGCGTGACTACGACTGTTTAACCATTGATGCCAACGATTTAATTGGTAACCTGCGCCGCAGCAACGAGTGTGAGTATCAGCGGATGGTTAACCGTTTAGGTCAGCCGGTAAACCGTGATGAATGGGGGATGACACCGCAGACGGTGAATGCCTACTACAGCTCGACGATGAACGAAATTGTGTTCCCGGCCGCGATTCTGCAGCCGCCGTTCTTTAACGTCGATGCCGATGACGCGGTGAACTATGGTGCTATCGGCGGCGTCATTGGCCATGAGTTTACCCATGGCTTTGATGATCAGGGCCGGCGCTCTGACGGTGATGGCAACCTGCGCGACTGGTGGACGCCGGAAGATGAGCGGCAGTTCCGCGAGCGCGCACAGCGCATGATCGATCAATACAATGCCTTTAATCCGATCGATAATCTGCATCTGCAGGGTGCTCTGGGGCTGGGTGAAAATATTGCCGATCTGGGCGGTTTAACGGTGGCGTTCCGTGCCTATCAAAACTCGATTAAAGATCAACCGCGGCAGACTATCGCTGGCTTTACCCCGGAGCAGCGTTTCTTTATCGGCTGGGCTCAGGTTTGGCGTATTAAGTTCCGTGATGAAGCTTTGCGTCAGCAAGTGATTACCGGGCCGCACTCACCGGGTATGTACCGGGTACTGGGTGTGTTGTCGAATATGCCAGAGTTTTATGAAGCCTTTGATGTTAAAGAGGGTGATGGCATGTACCGCAGCGAAGATGTGCGGGTTAAGATCTGGTAAGGTCGTGTAACAACGCAAACCCCGGCAGTTGACCGGGGTTTGTTTTTTATGGCGCTTAATCAGAACTGGTAATTAAGACCCAGGCTCAGATTATTGGCTTTTAACTTGTAGCTGTCACTGCCGTCACGGAAGCGCTCCTGCGGTAGCTGTAAATATTCCAGGGTCGCGGTGAGTCTGGGGGTAAATTTCAGACCAGCCCCGACGCCCCAGGCAAAGCCATCCAGGGTCTCGCTATCAGTAAAACGAAAACCCTCGTCCTGCACCTCATATTTAAATTTACTGGCACCATAACCGGCTAAACCGTACAGCGATAAGCTATTGGAAAGCGGTACGCCGGCCTTTAACAGCAGCATACTTTGTTGGTCAACGGTCAGTTCCTCCAGATAACCCGGCTCGCGGTAACGCTCGCCTTTGACACCGGTACCAAAGCGCACCTCAGCGGCGACGTATGGGTTAAACTGATAGCCAGCCAGTACTGATAAGGTGGTAAAGTCGAAAGAAATACTCTCACTACTGTCCGTTTCTTTTAGTTTAGTGGCGCTGACCTGACCACCGACATAGAACGGCGAATCCATAGCCAGAGCTGGTGCAGCCAGACCACTGATCACGAAAAGCGCGACAAAGGGTTTTAACATAACAGCGTCCTCTTAGTTGGGGTAACGTTATCGATACTGCAACCCGCCCGCTGAATTGCACCTTAATAGCGCTGACCCTTTGCGTTATATTCGCTACGACAATGTAACAACTTGTAACTCCCCGCGCAGTCTTGCTGGCGCTTATCTCAGTTTTTCTCAACATGGTCGAAAGCAAGCTGGTATTGCCGGCAAAAGCTGTTATAACAAAGGGCTAACAAAAAGACAGGGAATCCAACAATGAAGATGTTCCTTCGCGCTGCGTTACTGGGTAGCTTGCTCAGTTGCAGCCAACTGGCACTGGCAACGGCTGTGGATATTGGCTATCAGCAGCCGGTAAAAGAGATTGTAGCTATCGTTGATGCGGCACCGGCACCGGGGGCGATGTTAAGCCCGAATGGTAAGCTGATGCTAAGTACCGGTTTTGCCGCCTTACCGGGTATTGCCGATCTGGCGGCACCGGAATACCGGCTGGCTGGCGTAAGGTTTAATCCGGCTAATAATGGTCCGTCACAACCACGCTATGTCTCGTCATTACAATTGATCGAGTTGGATACGCAGCAGACAAAAACGATCAAAGGCTTGCCGAAGGATCTGAAAGCGGTCAATCTGAATTTCTCCCCCGACAGCCGTTATCTGGCTTTTATTCAACTGGAAGATAACGAAGCCCAACTGTGGCAGGTGGATCTGCAAAAACTGCGGGCCAGCCGCTGGAGCAATATCCGGTTAAATGCCATCTGGGGGGGCTCGCTGCAATGGACTGCTGATAGCAAAGCGATTTTTGCCGCCAGTATTCCGGCCAAACGGGGTGCTGAACCGGTGCAAAGCAAGGTGCCAACTGGCCCGGTGATTACCGAAGCCCGTGGCCGCACTGCACCAGCGCGCACCTATCAGGATTTGTTAAAAAACAAATATGATGAAGCCCTGTTTAGCTACTACTTTACCAGTCAGCTGGTAAAAGTCGGCCTGAACAATAAGGTGAGTACCTTGGGCAAGCCACAACTGCTGCGTGGTGCCGAGTTATCGCCGGACAATAACTTTATTCTGGTCAGCCGTATTGAGCAGCCGTTTTCCTATGCGGTACCGGTATCGCGCTTTGCTTATACCACCGAGGTGTGGGACGCCAGCGGCAAGCTGCAATATCAGGTGGTGCAGCAACCGGTAGCCGATAATTTACCGATAGCCTTTGACGCGGTTATCACTGGCCGGCGCAGTGTAGGCTGGCGCCCGGATCAGGCGGCAACACTTTACTGGGCTGAAGCGGCGGATGGTGGCGATCCGGCGAATAAAGTGACAGTACGGGATCAGCTGTTCCAACTGGCTGCACCTTTTAACGCCGAGCCAGAAAAGCTGTTGGATTTAAGCTTCCGTTTCTCCTACCTGTTAGCGGCCGCCGATGGCAGCCTGTTGGTCTGGGAGCGTTGGTGGCAGGATCGCAATGAAAAAGTCTGGTATCTGGACCCGGCGCAGCAAGCCCGGGTATTCTGGGAGCGCTCCTCTGAAGATCGTTATAATGATCCGGGCAGTCCGTTATTAACTACCGCTGCTAACGGCCAGCGCTTGTTGCGGGTAGCGGATGGCGCTATTTATTTAACCGGCGTAGGCGCGTCACCAGAGGGTAACAGACCCTTTATCGATCAGCGTCAGCTGGCTACTGGTGAAACCCGCCGTTTATGGCGTTCGGAAGCGCCTTTCTACGAGTTCCCTTTTACGTTGTTACCATCAGGCAAGCTGTTAACCCAGCGTGAGGCGCCGGATCTGCCGCCGGATTTCTACCTGCGCGATCTCAGCAGCGGCGAACTGACTGCCCTGACCAAAACACCGCACCCGATGCCACATACCCAGGGTATTAGTCGTGAACTGATTAATTATCAGCGTGCTGATGGTATTCCGATGTCGGCTACTCTGCTGTTACCTGCCGGCTACGATAAAGCCCGCGATGGCGCACTGCCGACCGTGATTTGGGCTTATCCGCGCGAGTTCCGCAGTGCTGACGCTGCCGGTCAGGTTAGTGATTCGCCGTACCGTTTTAACCGCATTAGTTACTGGACACCGCAGTTCCTGGCAACTCAGGGCTATGCGGTATTGGATAATGCCACCATGCCGATCGTTGGCGAAGGTGCGCAGGAGCCGAATGATACCTTTATCGAGCAGCTGATCCTGAATGCGCAAGCGGCGATTGCTGCGGGTGTAGAGCGCGGCGTAACGGACCCGAACCGGGTCGCAATTGGTGGCCATTCATATGGTGCCTTTATGACGGCGAATCTGCTGGCGCACTCCAATTTGTTTAAAGCCGGTATTGCCCGCAGCGGCGCCTACAACCGTAGCTTAACGCCATTCGGTTTCCAGATGGAGCAGCGCACCCTGTGGGATGATCCTGAGTTATATGTGCGGATGTCGCCGTTCTTCCATGCTGAAAAAATTAAGACGCCACTACTGCTGATCCATGGTAGTGATGATAATAACGCTGGTACCTTCCCCATGCAGAGCGAGCGCTTATATCAGGCGATTAAAGGCAACGGCGGCACCACCCGCTTAGTGATGTTGCCATTGGAATCTCATGGCTACCGCGCCCGTGAGTCTGTGCTGCATATGCTGTGGGAAACCACGGCCTGGCTGGATGAGTTTGTGAAAAACGCTAAGGCCGATACTGGCAAGTAAGTTGTGTTGCAATAAAGTTAATCTATAATAAAAAGCGCTGCTAAACCCAGCGCTTTTTCTTTTTTTGGAGGTAAGCATGACATGGAGTAAGAAATTCGCTTTAGCCTTGCTGAGTTTGCTGGCGATAGTGGTGGCATATCAGCTTGGTAAGCAGATTGGTGCCTGGATAATCCGTTCTTGAACAATGATTGGTTAGTGTCAGTAAGATGATTGTCCAATTTTTGCTTGAGATGACATTTGTGTCACTTGGCACTGCTTTTGGATACAAGTTGGGATTTTGCTTATCCGATAAAGAACCAAAAGCAGATGAAAATAGACAGGTTGTTTATAGTGCGCTTTACAGTGCTTTGTTTTATGCACTCTTTAAAATGCTTTCGAGCTAAGCCCGGTGTTAAGGCCGGGCTTATCAAACTTTAATCTAGCTGCGGGCCTGCTTAATTTCTTGCATCAGCAGCAGTACCTTGTTATCGCTTAGAATCGTCT
>DAIOUM010000012.1:22564-39378 GCA_036759505.1 Alishewanella sp.
GCCTGCTTAATTTCTTGCATCAGCAGCAGTACCTTGTTATCGCTTAGAATCGTCTCGATATGCTGTGGTAACTTACGCTGCCAGTTCGCATATTCAGTACTGGTACCCGGTATATTGACCGGAGTTTCCAGCAATACCAGGTCTTCCAACTGATAGGCGAATAAACGCGCCGGCGTCGCTGCAGTATACAGATGACAGGCACGAACCAGAGTTGCCGCATCCGGCTGCGCAATACCCAACTGCTGTTGCAGGATCTGCTTTTCGCTCTCTCGCAGTTGGTGCAGGCTGTCGGCTACGGCTGGACTGGGGAATAAATCCAGTTGATGACGCAGCGCTAAATCCAGTTCCTGCCAGAAGCCGACCAGCGTAGGCATATCGTGGGTGGTGACCGTTGCCAGTGCCTGCGGTGGATAGGTCAGATCCCGATGTTGATAGCTGCCTGCTTTTTGCTCCAGCATAAATACCCGATAAGACAGCACCTGATAATGCTGCATCAGCTCACTGATTTCTGCTGGTACCGTGCCCAGATCTTCTCCAATCACGACGCAGTGATTACGCTGGCTTTCCAGTGCTAAAATGGCAAACAGCTCTTGCGCCGGCATCCGCAAATAACACCCAGCTGTAGCATCGGCGCCGAGCGGGCAACACCAAAGCCGCAATAATGCCATCACATGGTCCAGCCGTAAGGCGCCGGCATAGCGCATATTGGCGCGGATCAGTTCAATAAAAGGTTGATAGGCTTTTTGCCGCAGTGTCACCGGATTGTAGGCGAGCAGCCCCCAATTCTGGCCTTTGGGCGCCATAATATCCGGCGGTGCACCTACACTTAAATCTAATAAAAAGTCATCTGGCGCGCCCCAGCTTTCGGCGCTGCTGCGGCTGGTACCTACGGCAACATCGCAATACAAACCAATGGCCATACCTTGTTTGCGGCATTCGGCTTTCACCTCTGCCAGCTGCAGCTGTGCTAACCATTGCAGATACAGCTGTTGTTCGATAGCGGCAGCATGTTGTTGGGCGAAAGCGGCAACGGCGGCGCTATGCGGATTTTGCAGTTCCGGTGGAAACTGCTGCCAGGCGGCGGTTTGCAGGTCTTGCCAGAACAATTGGCCTTGTAATACCGAAAATACGGCCCATTGATACAGACTCACGCCGGCCTCTGCCACGAAAACCTGAAATGCCTTGGCCCTCTCACTTTGCTGCGCCAGTTCATGTTGCTGAAAATGCTGAAACAGTAAGGTTGCGACCTGCTGTTTTAAGGCGGCAACGGCCGGATAATCAACATTCGCCGCGGCACGACAAGTTGCTAGCTGCTGCTGAAAATCGGCACTGGTGACTAGCTGTTGTGCTGCAGTACAGGCTTGATAATCCGGGGTTTCGTCCAGCGCGACATAAAGCGTGTTTAACCATAAACGGCTGCTGGGGCTGTACGGGCTGCAATCCTGTGGCAGCATCGGATAGAGCGCATGCAACGGATTTAAACCGATAAAGTCATTCCCAGCAGCGGCCAGTGGGGCAACCATAGCTTTGAGATCGGCAAAGTCACCCATACCCCAGTTGCGGGCCGAGCGTACGGCATAAAGCTGGACCGCCGGCCCCATGGTCTTATGTAAAATGGCGCTGTCATGCAGCTGAAAGCAGCGGGCCGGCGTCACAATCAATTGTTGGCTTAGAGTCTGCTTGCCATCAGTTAGCGTCAACTGATGGTAGCCAAGCGGTAGGTCCAACTGAAACGGCAAATTAAAAGCCAGCATCGCAACGGAATTGATTTCGGCTCGCTCGGCAATATCTCTGGCCTGCAGCAGTATTTCACCGCTCAGTACGTCGCCGTCTTCCAATATGATTTGCCATTGCCAATGACTTGCCGCTTTGGCTGCATCAAGCTGCAATCTGACACTAAAGGGTTGCTGTTGCTCAGCAACCGTTACGGCAGATAACGGATCCTGCCAGCGGGCTTGTTGCAGCTGCGCAATCTGGTTGGCAATAGCTTGCTCGCTGCTTAAATCAAAGCCCATAGCCCGCAAAATGCTGGCCTGCACTTCTGCATCAATATGCTCTAACTGGCCATTGGCATGCACATAGCTGTCTTGTAAACCCGCCAGCGCGGCGAGTTGCGTAACTTGTCCCATAGACCACCTGAATTAAGGGAGTGGTGATTTTTGCCAAGCATAAACAGTGGCGGCTGAAGAAGAAACAACCTGCATACGTATGCAGTGCTTTACAGCGCTAAGCGTTTCACTATTGGCTTTTTCTGGCAACGGCTGCCGGTGTGTTCATACTTAAAGGCAGTTGGCAGCCCGCCTGCTGCACAACGATAGTGCAGCTTGTCGGCAGTTGCACCCGCCTGGAGCATCTTTTGCACTATGAATACGTATTCATATTGAGCTGGCGACCGAATAAGTTTAATAAATGAGCATGGCAAAACTGCAGCTGACGAAATTCAGCGGGGCTTTCGGTTTCGCAGTAATAAAACAACAACACACCGGGGTAGATAGGATTATGACAAAATTTAAACTCAGTATGCTGACGCTGGCGTTAGCCGCAGCCGGCAACAGTTCCATCGTGCTGGCTCAGGCAGCGGATGCAGAAGCCAAAGCGCAGGAAGAGGCCGTTGAGGTAATCTCGGTTCGCGGTTTCCGTCGCAGCCTGCAGGAATCTCAGAACCTGAAAATGTTCAATAGTTCCTTCGTTGAGGCGATTTCGGCAGAAGATATCGGCAAACTGCCGGATTCCAGTATTGCTGAATCTTTGGCGCGGATGCCGGGTTTAGCTGCCCAGCGTCTGGACGGCCGTGCCAGCCGGATCACCATCCGGGGTTTTGGCGAAAACGAAAGTGCGACCACCTTTAATGGCCGGGAGCAGGTTTCAATCAGCGATAACCGTGGCGTTGAGTTTGATTTATACCCTTCAGAAATTATGAGTCAGGTAGTGGTGTATAAGACACCAGATGCCAAGTTGGAAGCAGAAGGTATTGCCGGTGTGATTGATTTGCGCACTGCCAGCCCGTTGGCTCGCGGTGAGCGCGTAATGCAAGTTAACGGTCAGTACGAACGTACCAGCTTTGATAAGCTGAATCCGGACGGTAATAATGCCGGTGCCCGGGGTACCTTTGCCTACATCGACCAATTTGCCGATAACACTATCGGGATTGCGATTGCAGCAACGACAATGAAATCACCAAACCAGGAAAAACGCTGGAACGCTTGGGGTTATGATGGTGCCCAGCAAGCCGTAGACTGGGGTGCGGGCATTAACCCTGGTAGCTTTGCGCTGAGTAACGACTATGTGATCCTGGGCGGAGCCAAGCCGTTCGCCCGTTCTTCAACCCTGGAGCGGGATTCTGTTCTGGCGGTAGTCGAGTATGCGCCAAATGATAAGTTAAAACTGGTTGCTGATGCCCTATACGTCGATTTCTCTGATGAAAAGATTTTACGTGGTATTGAAGTACCAGGTATCTGGGCTGGTGGTAATACTTTAATCCGCGAAGTGAAAGACGGTGTGGTTTCGCAAGGTACTATCACCAACCGTGCAGTGGTGCGCAACGATTACGAAGTACGTGATGCCGAGTTAAAGGCTTTTGGTTTTAACGCTAAGTACGAACTGACTGACTATACCACTATTGATTTCGATATCAGCCGTTCTACGGTAAAACGTCAGATCTGGAGTATGGAAAACTACTCAGGTACCGGACGTGGTGATGGCGTTGGTGCGACAGATACCATTCAGTATGTTTTAAACCCGAATGGTACCGGTGCGACCTTTACTCCAACGTTGAATTACGCCGACTGGAATCTGATCCTGCTAGGTGCGCCGTTAAGCTGGGGTAATGGTGTGACTATCCCAAGTGATGCACAAGACGGTTTTATCAATACGCCTGAAATTGACGGCGATCTGACCACTTTACGTTTAGCGGCTAGCCACGCCCTGGAAAATGCTGGCCCAATCGGCAGTGTTGAATACGGTATCTCTTACAAAGATCGTTCTAAAACCAAGCGCTCTGAAGGCTATTACCTGACGTTGAAAACCTACCCTGCTGCTTTAGCACCGGTACCTTCGCAATACCGGATTGGTTTTACTGATCTGAGCTTCCTCGGTTTTGGCAATATGATCGCCTATGACTCTCGTGGCCTGGTGCGTGATGGTTTCTACAATGCCACACCGGAAAGTCTGAATGATCCAAGCCACCTGGCGCGTAGCTGGACAGTCAATGAGAAAGTCACGGCAGTCTTTACTCAGGCAAATCTGGATACTGAAGTGGGTGGCTATGCTCTGACGGGTAATGCCGGCCTGCGTTATGTGAAAACCGAACAGGATTCACAGGGCTTTGGTAACTATATTGTCAATGGTCGGGTGCAGGCCGTACCTACCGATCTGTCACATGATTTTGGCATCCTGCTACCCAGCTTAAACCTGAAGCTGGCATTGGATGAGCAACAAAGTGTGCGTTTTGGTGCGGCGAAAACCATGTCACGGCCACGGCTGGATGATATGAATGCATCGATGAGCATCAACTACAACCAGAATGCGACTGCCGCCGAAGCCTGGAGCGTCAGCGGCGGTAACCCAACTCTGGAGCCGAAAACTGCGGTTGGTTTCGATTTGGGTTATGAAAACTATTTCCATCCGGAAGGTTACTGGGCTGTTACTGTGTTCCACAAGGAGCTGAAAGACTGGATCTTTGATGGCTCTACCCGCTTTGAGTTTGATGATATCACTGCTCCTGATGGCTCAGTTCCAGTAAATAAACGCGCTGTAGCCAATGGTAAGGTGAATGGCGGTTCAGGTAGCTTGTCTGGTTTAGAGCTGTCTGCCTCTATTCCGCTGAGCGTGTTCCATGAAGGTCTGGACGGTTTTGGTATTTTCGCCAGCCATACTAAGATCACGTCAGATATTAAAGATCCAGGTGGCAATGATTTTATGTTGCCGGGTTTATCTGACAAGATCCAAACCTTTACTTTCTACTATGATAAGGAAGGTTTCTCTGCGCGGGTCTCAATGCGTAAGCGTTCAGACTTTAAAGGCGATATCTATAATATCGGCTTTAACACCGCACAGGTGGATATCGATGGCGAGCGGATCTGGGATGCACAAATTGGCTATGACTTCGGTGCTGCTGGCTTCACGCAACTGGATGGCTTAAGTGTGTTCCTACAGGGACAAAACCTGAGCAATCAACCGTTCACCACCCGCCATGGTAGTGGTGCCGTGCGTGATTATCAGGATTATGGCAGAACCTACTTACTGGGTTTCTCCTATAAGTTCTAAGCGAAAGCCCAAGGTATTGTTACTGGTGTAATGCTTGCCCCTGAGATACGCTGTGTCTTAGGGGCTTTTTTTTGGTGCAGATCATGACAGAACAGCAGTTAGTAAAAGAAGTCGTTATTGTAGGTGGGGGGACGGCAGGTTGGATCAGTGCAGCCTTGTTGGTGAAGATGCTTGGCAAATCACTAAAAATCACTTTGGTGGAGTCGGAGGAGATTGGGATTGTCGGGGTAGGTGAAGCCACTATCCCACCAGTGATCCATTTTAACGAGGGTTTAGGCCTTGATGAGGCCGCCTTTTTAAAAGAAACCTTTGGCAGCATCAAATTGGGTATTCAGTTTGAAAACTGGGGGCAGCAAGGCGATAGCTATATGCATGCCTTTGGTAATTTTGGTAAAGATTACCCTTTCTGTACCTTCCATCATTTTTGGTTAAAAGCCAAGCAGTTAGGTTTAAGTGAGAATTTCTGGGATTACTCCTTTAACTATCAGGCAGCGCTGCAAAACCGTTTTACCAAGCTTGATAGCATACCGAATGTAAATTTGCAGGGGCTGGTGTATGCCTATCATTTTGATGCCGCGCTCTATGCGCAGTTTTTACGTCGCTGGTGCGAAAAACTGGGCGTAGTGCGGATTGAAGGCAAAATAGCGCACGTCCATACCCGCCCTGAAGATGGCTTTATCAGTGCCGTACAGCTGCAAAGCGGTGAGCAGATAAAAGGCGATCTCTTTATCGACTGTAGCGGTATGCATGCGCTATTGATTGAGAAAACGCTGAATACCGGCTATGAAGACTGGAGCCACTGGCTTCCTTGTGACCGCGCCTGGGCGGTACCCACGGAAAGTGTGAAACCAATAGTGCCTTACACCCGATCTATTGCACACCAGGCTGGCTGGCAGTGGCGGATCCCGCTGCAGCACCGTACCGGCAATGGTTTAGTATTTTCCAGTAAATATTGGTCTGAGGAAGATGCCAGGGCCCATTTACTGGCTAATCTGGATGCGCCTGCGTTGGCAGAACCGCGCTTAATTAAATTTCGCACCGGGCGGCGCTTAAAGCAGTGGCATCGTAACGTAGTGAGTATTGGCTTATCGAGCGGTTTTTTAGAACCACTGGAATCGACCAGTATCCATTTGATCCAATCCGGCATTATCCGGTTGGTAAAAAACTTCCCGCACCTTGGGATCAAGGCGGCGGAAGTCGCGGAATACAACCGCCAGTCGCAGTTGGAATTTGAACATATCCGAGACTTTATCATTCTGCACTATAAGTTGACTCAGCGAACGGACAGCAAGTTCTGGCGTGATTGCCAACAGATGGAGATCCC
Source organism: Alishewanella sp. (assembly GCA_036759505.1). Classification (GTDB taxonomy): domain Bacteria; phylum Pseudomonadota; class Gammaproteobacteria; order Enterobacterales; family Alteromonadaceae; genus Alishewanella. The sequence continues at coordinate 29,154 of DAIOUM010000012.1, forward strand.
GGAACGGCTGGCGCGCAAAATGGAACTATTCCAGGCCACCGGTAAGGTGTACCGCGAACAGGATGAGTTATTCTCGCCGATTGCCTGGATCCAGGTGATGCTGGGTCAGGGTATGGTACCGCAGGATTATCATCCGATAGTCGACGCCTTACCCGCTGAGCAGCTGTCAGAGCTGTTGAGCTATCTGAAAACGATTTACTCGGCAACCGCCACCAAGCTGCCACAGCACGATGAGTTTTTAAAGCAGTTCTGTCAGAGTGAAGCGATGAATACCGCTTAATTCAAACGTAAATGGGCGTTATTCCAGAGGTTCTGGTTAGCGCCCAGGCTAAAAAAGTTATCCGGTTCCCAGCACTGCGGCAGCAGATGCCGCAGATATTGCGCCTCGGCGTCTTTATATAGCAGTTGCAGTAACTCCTTCAGTTTTTGTTCTGGCACATTGCTTTTCAGTCGGTCACGTGCCGGCTTAAAGTACAGGTTATATTCCGGGCTCAGGCTGATATTGAAGGTGGTGTTTTTCAGCTCCTGACTGCGGCTGACAATCCGGCATAGTGGCCGATCTGGCTTTTCTGGATAAAAACTGTTCACGATGGCGAACTCATAGCGCAGTTGCGGCTTGCCATCCTCAGTCAGTGGGATATACACCAGCCCGAAACCTTGCGGGAAGATCCCAACTAAGCGGAACAAGCGGTCGACAATCAGACCGCTGTACTCGCCCCGCTGTACCGCATCGCGCATCATTAGCGCCGCTTTGGGCAGGGTATCGTATTTATAACGGCCGCGGCCTGGCAAGACTATGGCTGAGTACGCCTGACTGACTTTAAACAAACTGCCAAGCGCGCTGTCAGGGCGGGTGCTGATAAAAAGCTGCAGTTTGTGTAGCAATTGCTGATGTTGCTGCTGATGTTGTTCCCGCTCTTCTCTTTTGCTGCCGCGATAAGGCAGATCGCCTAGTCCCTGCGCCAGTAAGGTGGTACTGCCAAGGCGGCATAGCGTCAGAAACTGAGCTCGCTCTTCACTGCTTAGTACCCGATCTGCCGATTGCTGCCCATTATCCGTTAACAGGTTTTGCGCCTGGGTATCCAGCTTACCAAAGTGTTCCAGCAAGCAAGCCATCACCATTGGCAACTGCAGTTGCTGTCGGTACGGGCAGTGATCCGGAGTGTCAGGCGTACGCTGCTGATACCATTCCTGCCACTGTGGTTCGGTAAAAAACTTCTCGGCCAGCAGATGGTCGAGTAAGCGCAACAGCAGCACCGCCCTGTAGAAGGGTTTATAAGCAAACTCCAGCAGCAAGGGTTTGTTTTTTTTGCTGTTTGCGGTGATAAACAGGCTACCCAGCAGACGGGCACTCAGGTTTAGTGTTTCCGGACCTGTCTGGCCTTCGCTTTGTTGCAGCAGATTTTCAGCAGCTGCCATCAGTGCGCTCCAGCACTGCATGCGTTGCTTCTCGTATTCAAACTGCAAATCGGTATAACGTTTGCGGCACAGCTGGATAACCTCTGTTGCTTCTTTTTGTTGCACAGCCTGCTGCCAGCGCTGCTCAGCACCAGACAATTCCAGCTGCTGCGCCTGATTTTGCGTAAAAAACCGTTTTACCAAACTGTAAAAACAGCCATGCCCTGGGTTGTATAACAGGGTCAGGGACTGCTCAAGGTTACGCAAAAATACACTTTTGCTTGCTGCCGCCAGATTCAAAACAGGCTCCATATCGGAAAGTCATTGCCGCCGCTCAAAATAACATTGAGTGGCATTGCGTTAAAGCGTCGTTGGGAACAAAATTTAGAGAAAACTCGCACCCTCAGCCAGTTTAGGGTAAGCTGCGCGCCCTTCCTTTTGAAGGGCACTGCAGCTGCGGGCAGAGATTTTCGCAGCACCATTGCGGGAATACGCATGCAATTTACTGATTTACCTTTAGCGGCTGAGCTGCTCAAAGCTGTAGCTGAAAAAGGCTACACCACACCTTCCCCTATTCAGCAACAAGCTATCCCGGCGGTACTGGCGGGGCGTGATCTGATGGCCGCCGCGCAAACCGGTACCGGTAAAACTGCTGGCTTTACCTTACCTTTGCTGCAGCGTTTAAATGACAGTCGCGAGCAAGGCCGTAAAGTACAGCCGAATCAGGTCCGGGCACTGATTTTAACCCCAACCCGTGAACTGGCCGCGCAAGTGGCCGAAAGTGTGCAGCTTTATGGTAAGCACTTACCGCTACGCAGCACGCTGGTATTTGGTGGTGTTAAAATTAACCCGCAGATGATGGCGCTGCGTAAAGGGGTCGATATTCTGATTGCTACGCCGGGCCGGCTGCTGGATTTATACCAGCAAAACGCGGTGCGCTTTAATCAGCTGGAAATTCTGGTGCTGGATGAAGCCGACCGGATGCTGGATATGGGCTTTATCCGTGATATTAAGAAAATTCTGGCGCTGTTACCGCCGAAGCGGCAGAACCTGTTATTTTCGGCCACCTTTTCTGAAGAGATCCGTACCCTGGCCAAAGGCCTGCTACATCAGCCATTGGAAGTGACGGTAACGCCGCCAAATAGCACGGTAGAGCGGATTGAACAGTGGTTATACCCGGTCGATAAAGGTCAGAAAGCCAATTTACTGATCCAGCAAATCAAACAGCATAACTGGCAGCAGGTGCTGGTGTTTACCAAAACCAAGCATGGCGCCAATAAGCTGACCTTATTGCTGGAAAAAGCGGGCATCAGTGCCATGGCTATCCATGGCAATAAAAGCCAGAATGCCCGCACCAAGGCACTGGCTGAGTTTAAAGCCGGCGGCATCCGGGTGTTAGTGGCGACTGATATTGCGGCGCGAGGTCTGGATATCCAGCAATTACCACAGGTCGTCAATTACGAACTACCGAATGTTGCTGAAGACTATGTGCATCGTATTGGCCGCACCGGTCGCGCCGGTGCCGCTGGTTTGGCGGTATCGCTGGTTTGCGCTGAAGAGTTAAAAGAACTGAAAGGCATTGAAAAGCTAATCAAGCTGCAATTGCCACGCAAAGAAATAGCCGGCTTTGTTCCGCAGCAGCCGTTAGCTGAGACAGTGCTAAGTAGCGCACCGGCGAAACCCAAAAAGCCGAAAAAGCCCAGAGTGTTCACCCAAGCTAAAACAACTAACCGGGCGCCTGCCTAGTCTCAGAACGAGGTGCGCGGCAGCCGAGATAATTGCTGCTGCGCTCTTGTATAGCTGCTACATCGGCATATACTGAACTAAAGGCGTAGTACTTTGGAGTTAGCCGGGATGTATGGGTATATCGCGCGTCAGCCAATCTTTAACAAAGATAAAGAAACCATCGGATATGAACTCCTGTTTCGCGATGGCGAAGCGAATACCTTTCCCCAAATTGATGCCGATGAGGCGACCTCAAAACTGATTATGCAACATCACCTGCTGATGGGGGTGGAGAAGGTTACCGCAAACAAACTGGCCTTTATCAACTTTTCTGAAGAAACCTTGCTGCATCACTTTCCTACCTCAATCAAGCCGGAATCGATGGTCATTGAGGTGTTAGAGACGGTACCGCCAACGCCTGAGCTGTTAGCTACCCTGAAGTATCTGAAGGCCCGTGGCTACCAGCTGGCACTGGACGATCATGATTTTGACCCGAAATGGGACCCGTTTTTACCTTTTATCAGTTATCTGAAAGTTGATGTGCAGCAGTTTAATTTGTTGCAAATCAGTCGTCACCTGCGCCGGGTGGCCCACTATTCTTTCACCTTACTGGCTGAGCGGGTGGAAACGGCTGAGCAGTTCGAAAAATTAAAGCTCATGGGTTTTCAGCTATTTCAAGGCTACTTTTTTGCCCGTCCGGAAATGTTAAAGCATAAGCAACTGAGCTCCAATAAAGCGAACTTGCTGGCGTTAATGGCGGAAGCCTCCGCCAGCACACTGCACTTTGAGCGTCTGGCCGATATTTGTCAGCGTGATCTGGGGCTGTCTTATAAACTGTTACGCTTTATAAATCACAGTGGCCAGAGTCAGGCAATTACCTCAGTGAAACATGCAATGGTCTATATGGGCGAAGCCGAGCTGAAGAAGTTTCTGGCGCTGCTGGTGCTGGCTAATTTACAGGATGGCACACCTGATGAGCTGCTACGGCAGTCATTAGTCAGAGCACGCTTTTGTGATGCTTTGGCTAACCACGTTAAGTTAACTAAGAATCCACCGAGTAGCTTTTTAACCGGGCTATTCTCCAATGTACACCTGATAGTCGAGCAGCCACAGGATGAGTTACTTGCTCAGCTGCCATTAGTGCCTGAAGTTAAGCTGGCGCTGCTAAAACGCGAAGGGCAGTTCGGACATTTTTTGAAACTCACCGAAGCACTGGAACAAGCCGACTGGCCACTGACCGATGACTTACTGCAGTCGTTGCCTGATGGCGCAGAGCTGGCACCGATGTATCTGGAAGCCGTCGCCTGGGCAGAAAGTATTTTGCGGCAGGTTTAACAGCAAACCGCATTTCGGCCACTGGCTTTAGCGCGATACATCGCCTGATCAGCCTGCTCCAGCAATTCCGGCACGCTTTGACCACTATGGTGCTCAGCGACTCCAATACTGACGGTAAGCGCTTTCGTCATAGGTGCTGGCATAGCCGTTTCTGCCAGTGCTAGGCGCAGCCGCTCGGCGATTTCCTTAGCCTGCGTCTCTGCTGTCTCGGGTAAGATCACCACAAACTCCTCACCACCGAAGCGCCCCAGCCAATCACCCTGCCGCAGCTGTTGTTGAAAAATGCGGGTGGCAGCTTGCAATGCAAGATCACCGTAAGCGTGACCGTATTGGTCATTAAGCTGTTTAAAATGGTCTAAATCCAGCAGCAATACCGCAAAGGGGCGCTGATTACGTTTACTATCCCGCAAGTAATATTCCAGCTGCTGCATAATGATCCGCCGGCTCCAGACGCCGGTTAATAAGTCCTTATCCGCCAGCTGGCGAATTTTGCTGACTAAGCGACTGATCGCGTAACCAACCAGATTCAGATTCATGATCAGAATCAGCACGATAAAAAACCACAGTTGTTTCGCCGATTCACTACTTTGCAGCGATAGCGTAGCGATGCTGGGATTGGGTTGTAGCAGCGTATCAAGGCTACGCCACAGAAAAAACAGGCTAAACAGACACAGTGGTGCGGCGAACAAGCCAGCATAAAACTGGCCAAAACTGTGACGAATGGTTTGCCATTCCACCTGAGCACAGCGGGCAAAGATCACCATACTCACCAGTGAAAACACTACACCGCCCAAACGCAGGCTGGCTGGGCCGTCAATCAGCAGCAAGTACGCCAACAGACAGCTGGCCGCCAGTAACACCTCAAACTGCAGCTGTATCGCTTTGATATAGAGCTTGGCGATGCCAAGATAAAGCGAGAAAAAGCCACTTAGGATCAATAGGTCAGATAACTGCCAGTACCAGAATGCTGCTGCTTCAGTTCGCTGCTGCAGCAACAGCATGCCGAGTAAGACCTGAATATGCGCCAAGGCAAAAAACTTACTGGCTTTCGGGCAAATCTTTACCAACCAGGCCATCACCGCCCAGCCTGCGCCAGAAACCACCAATAAAAGCATTAAAAACGCAATGAGCTGCTGGATATCTGTTGGCGTCTGCATTATTACCTCAGGTTTTTCTTAACTATATGTCAGCTGTGGTGTGCACTCAATATTTCTGTATTTGTGGTATCGCTTGGGCCTGACGTTGCCGCTTTGCATACGTATGCACCAAAAAAAGGCATAACCTGGCCGGCGTTCTGCGGTAACTTAGCAAAAAAACAGCAAGACAAGGGGATTAGATATGCAAGCGAAGATCGCGGCCGGACTCAGTGCACTGGCACTGACCGTATTGGTGGCCTGTGACAATAAACCGCCAGCCAATAACAGCGCAGCAGCGAGCGCACCACAACAAGTCAGCCAGTTTGATGCTGAAGGCAAGGCCGTGGTGTATCAGGTATTTACCCGCTTATTCGGCAACACCCAAACCACCAACAAGCCCTGGGGTACGCTGGAAGAAAATGGTGTTGGTAAGTTTAGCGACTTTACTGATGATGCCCTGAAAGGCATTAAAGCGCTGGGTGCTACCCATATTTGGTACACCGGGGTGCCACATCATGCGGTGATCCGCGACTATACCGCCTATGGCATCAGCAATGACGATCCTGATGTGGTAAAGGGCCGTGCCGGTTCACCCTATGCAGTGAAAGACTATTACAGTGTGAATCCGGATCTGGCCGACGACCCGGCCAAACGTCTGGAAGAATTCCAGGCGCTGATCGCCCGTACCCATCAACATGGCATGAAAGTGTTGATCGATATCGTCCCTAACCACGTGGCCCGGCGTTATGAGTCACTGGCCAAGCCGGAGGGCGTGCGCGATTTTGGTGCGGATGACGATACCAGTGTGGAATATGCCCGCGATAATAATTTCTACTATATCCCCGGTTCCGCCTTTCAGGTACCGGCCTGGCCGGCCGATTATCAGGTGTTGGGCGGTGATGCCCATCCGCTGGCCGATGGCAAATTTGCTGAAGTGCCGGCGAAATGGACCGGCAATGGCGCCCGCTCGGTGCAACCGGCCTTTGATGACTGGTATGAAACGGTAAAAATTAACTTTGGTGTGCGTCCGGATGGTAGTTACGACTTTGACAAACTGCCGGCCGACTACGCTGAAAAGGACTGGCAGGCACATTATCAGTTCTGGCAAGGCAAAGAGGTGCCTAATACCTGGATTAAATTCCGTGACATCGTGCTGTATTGGACCGCAATGGGCGTTGATGGCTTTCGTTACGATATGGCCGAGATGGTGCCGGTAGAGTTCTGGAGCTATTTAAACTCGCATATTAAACAACAAAACCCGGACGCCTTTTTACTGGCCGAGGTATATCAGCCGCATTTGTACCGCGACTATATCAAGCTCGGTTTAATGGATTACCTGTACGATAAAGTCGAGTTTTACGACAGCCTGAAGCTGGTGATGCAGGGTAAAGGCCCGACTTCTGAGCTGGTGACCATTCAACAGCGGATGGCTGATATTGAACATCATATGCTGCACTTTCTGGAAAACCATGACGAGCAGCGTATTGCCGCCCCGGAATTTGCCGGTGATGCCCGCAAAGGGATGCCGGCGATGGTGGTATCCACGCTGATCAGTACCTCACCGACTATGCTGTATTTCGGCCAGGACGTGGGCGAACCGGGTGCGGCTGACGCGGGGTTTGGTAAGGCCAGCCGCACCACCATCTTTGATTACTGGGGCGTACCGCATCACCAACGCTGGATGAATGGTGGCAAATTTGATGGCGGTGCCCTAAGCCCGGCAGAGCGTGAGCTGCGGCAATTCTATGAAACCTTAATGCAATTTAGCCGCAACGCCCCGGCACTGAATGGCGCTTATCAGGAGTTGCATACGCACAATTTGGCCGCTGGCAGCGCTTACTCGGAACAGCAACTGGCGTTTGCCCGCTATGTGGAGCGGCAGCAACTGGTGGTGGTCAGCCATTTTAATCCGCAGCAGGCTGCTGAATTTACGTTACAGTTACCGGCCAGTCTGATCAGTGCCTGGCAGCTGGCAGATGGTACCTATCAGCTGCAGGATCAATTATCCGGCCAACAGAATCAGCTGCAGGTGAGCAATGGTCTGGGGCAGATCCCGGTGCAACTGGCCCCGCTGGGCTCGGTTGTGTATCAACTGGTGCGTTAAGGAGCCACTATGCAGCCTGTTATAATGCGGATCGCTGGCCTGCTGTTATTGCTGGGGCTGCTGTTTAACAGCAGCCAGGCCGTCGAACATTATCAAAGTCACCGCCAAACCGCGCAGGGACTGATCCTGACCACGGATCAGGGTGAAGTGAGCATCGCCTTTTACAACGCCCACAGTGTCGCTGTCTGGTATCAGCCAAGCGCTGTGCTGCAGCAAGACTCCTTGTTGATCGGCACAGCACCACAGCCGGTAGCCTTGCAGCTGGCGCTGGCTGAGCAACAACTGACCTTGCAAAGTGATGCCTTGCAACTGGTGATCAACAAAAGCCCGTTAAGTATTGCCTTTTACCGCGATGGCGAGCTGTTAACCCGGGATCAGGCCGGTCTCATTCAGGCGGACGGTCAGCTTGGTTTTGATTTTAGTCTGGCCCAGCAGGAGAAGCTGGCCGGTGCCGGGCAGCGGGTACTGGGCATGGATCGCCGCGGTCATAAGTTACCGCTCTATAACAAGGCGCATTATGGCTACAGTACCGAGTCGAGCCAGATGTACTTTAGTCTGGCCGGTATTTTATCCGATAAAAACTATATGCTGCTGTTTGATAATGGCGCCACTGGTGAGCTGGATCTGGGCCATAGCCAGGCAGATCAGTTACGTTTCCGTGCTCAGGGCGGCCGCAGCAGCTATTTGCTGGTCGCTGCCGATACGACCCCTGAGCTGATCCAGCAGTATCTGGCGGTCAGTGGCAAACCGCCATTACCGGCGCGCTGGACCTTAGGCAACTATGCCTCGCGCTTTGGTTATCGCACCGAGGCAGAGGCGCGGGCGGTGGTGCAAAAATTCCGCGATCTTAAGCTGCCACTCGATGCCATTGTGATCGATCTGTACTGGTTTGGGCCGGATATTCAGGGCCATATGGGTAATCTGGCTTGGGATCATCAGGCTTTCCCAAATCCAGAGCAGATGCTGGCTGATTTTGCCGCCGATGGCGTTAAAACGATCCTGGTGACTGAGCCCTTTATTCTGACAACCTCTAAGCGCTGGGATGAAGCGGTCGCCGCGGGGGCTATCGCACCGGGGCCGGATGGTCAGCCAAAGACCTTTGATTTTTACTTTGGTAATACTGGTCTGGTTGATGTGTTTAATCCCAAAGCCGCCGATTGGTTCTGGCAGCGTTACCATGAGTTACTGACGCAAGGTGTTGGTGGTATTTGGGGCGATCTGGGCGAGCCTGAAGTGCACCCGTCCGATACCTATCATTATCTGCCGGGCATTGGCTTACAGCCTGCCGATGTAGTGCATAATGCCTATGGCCATCGCTGGGCTGAGTTGGTGCATCAGGGCTATCGCCGTGATTTCCCGGCACAGCGACCCTTTATTATGATGCGCGCCGGTAGCTTAGGTTCGCAGCGCTTTGGTATGGTGCCCTGGACTGGTGATGTTGACCGCAGCTGGGGCGGGCTAAAGCCTCAGGTTGAACTGGCGCTGCAAATGGGCCTGTTTGGCTTTGGCTGGATCCATTCTGACTTAGGTGGCTTTGCCGGTGGCGAGGTCTTTGACCCTGAGCTTTATATCCGCTGGCTGCAATACGGCGTATTTCAGCCGGTGTACCGGCCACATGCCCAGGAGCATATTGCCCCTGAGCCGGTATTCCATAGCCAGGAAGTGATTAACACCCTGCGCCCCTGGCTGGAGTTACGTTACCGCTTATTGCCGTACAACTATACGCTGGCCTATCAGCATAGCCAAAGTGGTATACCGCTGATGCGGCCACTGTTTTTCCTGGATGAGCAAAACCCGGCGCTACGCGATGAAGCCAACAGCTATTTATGGGGTGATGCCTTTTTAGTGGCGCCGGTGACTGAGCCAGGCGTAACAAGCTGGCCGGTAAATCTGCCGCAAGGCATCTGGTTTGATTTCTTTAGCGGCGAGCGGCTGGAAGGTGGTCAGGTACTACAGCGCCCGGTGACGATCGATACCATTCCGGTGCTGGTAAAAGCCGGTAGCTTTATTCCGATGACCGACAGCTTGCAACGCACCGCGGATTATAAGGGCAAGGCGTTAACGCTGCACTATTACACCGATCAGAGTGTCGCTGCCAGCCAGTACAGCCTGTTTGAAGATGATGGCGTAACGCCGGATTCGGTTGCCAAGGGCCAGTATGAGCTGCTGCATTTCGCGGCCACGACGGAAGGCAACAGGCTAACGCTGAACTTTAGCCGCGAAGGCGGGGAGTATCAAGGCAAGCCGGCCAGCCGCGATTTAACACTGGTGCTGCATAACCAACGTGGCAAGGCGCGCAAAATCTATCTGGATGGCCGTTATATCCCGATTGTTGCCCAGCCGCAGCGCTTTGCCCGCGGTGAAAATATCGCCTGGTATGACAAAGCGAATAAGCAATTGCATATTAAGTTGCCTCTTAAGGCTGCAACTAAACAATTACAGCTTCACTATTAAACGTCGAGGCTAAACCCAGACGCCAAAGGTGACGGTTTTAAATGCTGTCATGTTTGGCGGGGGCATAGTACCG
>DAIOUM010000012.1:39478-44324 GCA_036759505.1 Alishewanella sp.
CATAGTACCGAAGACATAGTACCGGAGGCAAAGATGACGGCGCTTAGAAAATATTGGCGGCGGGGATGGCTAAGTGGTTTATTTTGCGGGTTAATGTTAAGTAGTACTGTGTTGGCAGCAGACGATAATGCAGCAACTTTGCCAGGCGTTAAGGTTGGCCAACTTGTCAGGTTACCGCAGATCGCGTCGGCCTATGTGCCCAGCCGCCCGATCGATGTCTGGTTACCGGAGGGTTACAGCAGTGCACAGCGCTATGCGGTGCTCTATATGCACGATGGTCAGATGTTATTTGATGCCCGTACCACCTGGAATGGCCAAAGCTGGCAGGTAGCCGAAACGGCGCAGCAGTTACAGCAACAGGGGCAGGTGCGGCCCTTTATTGTGGTGGGCATTCACAATATTGGTGCGGCGCGGCACAGCGAGTATTTTCCGCAGCAGCCCTTTTTAAGTTTACCGGAAGCGGTGCAGCAACAGCTGTATCAACTGGAGCGCGCGCCCGGTGTGCCGTTATTTGCCGGTGCCGTTTACAGCGATAACTATTTGCGCTTTTTAGTAACAGAACTAAAACCCTATATCGATCAGCATTTTGCTACTGATCCGGCGCGTGAAGCGACCTTTATTATGGGCTCCAGTATGGGCGGCCTGATTTCCTGGTATGCGCAAAGCCGCTATCCGCAGGTATTTGGTGGTGCCGCTGCCTTATCCACCCACTGGCCCGGCACCTTTAGCGTAGAGAATAACCCGATCCCGCAGGCCTTTCTAAGCTATCTGGAGCAGCAGCTCCCCGCTGCCGGCCAGCATAAGTGGTACTTTGATTATGGTGACCAAACGTTGGATGCGCTCTATCCGCCGTTACAGCAGGAGGTCGATCGCTTATTCCGGCGCAAAGGTTTTAGCGCGCCCTTGTGGCACAGCGAGCTGTTTGCCGGTACCGATCACAGTGAACAGGCCTGGGCGGCCCGGTTAGCAACACCACTGCGCTTTTTACTGGCTAAGCCAACGCAGGAGCAAAACTAATGCGTAATTTTTTGCAATTAAAGTTATTTGGCTTATTAGCTATCTATGGTCTGAGTTTTGGTTTGCAGGCGGCTAGTGAATACGCGTCTAGGGTAAAGCGGGTTGAGCCACTGAACTGGTGGGTTGGTATGCAGCATCCGACTGTTGAGCTGATGCTGTACGGGGATAAGTTAGCGGAGTTAACACCTAAGCTCAGCTATCCCGGGGTTAGCATCAGTGCGGTACATCGTACCGATAACCCGAATTATCTGTTTGTTGAGCTGACACTGTCTGCTGATGCGGCGGCGGGCACCTTGCCACTGCAGCTATGGCGCGGCGCAAAAGCCGTACAGCAAGTCGATTACCCGTTATTGGCGCGAAGTGAAGGTTCGGCGCAGCGCCAGGGCTTCTCACCCGCTGATGCGATTTATCTGATTACGCCGGATCGCTTTGTAAATGGCGACCCCAGTAACGACAGCGTACCCGAGATGCTGGAGCAGGCGAACCGGCAGGATGATAATGGCCGTCATGGCGGCGATCTGGCCGGGATGCAACAAGCGCTGCCGTATTTGCAGCAGCTGGGCGTCACCGCGGTTTGGCCAACGCCGCTAACCGAAAATAATCAACCGGCTTATTCCTATCACGGCTATTCCGCCACCGACTTTTACCGGGTGGATCCCCGCTTTGGCAGCAATGCGCAGTTCCGCGATTTTGTTGCAGCCGCCAATTCGCTCGGTATTAAGGTGATTCAGGATATTATCGTTAATCATATTGGCAGTAATCACTGGTGGCTGCCGGACTTACCGGCTAAAGACTGGCTGAACTTCCCGAGCGGCGATGGCAATGGCAACTTTGTGCCAACCAATCATAACCGCAGCACCATTCAGGACCCTTATGCGGCCGATATTGATCGCGAGCTATTTACCGATGGCTGGTTTGTCGACACCATGCCGGACTTAAATCAGCGTAACCCCAGATTAGCGACCTATCTTATTCAGAATAGTATCTGGTGGGTGGAATACGCCGGGCTGTCCGGTATTCGGGAAGATACCTATTCTTACGCTGATAAAGCCTTTTTAAGCGAGTGGGGCCGGCGCATTATGCAGGAATATCCTCAGTTTAATATTGTCGGTGAAGAATGGAGCCCGAATCCGCTTATCGTCTCGTACTGGCAGGCCGGCAAGCAGAATAAAGATGGCTATGTCTCGCATACTCCGGCGATGCTCGACTTTCCGCTGTATGACGCCCTGCTAAAATCACTGGCAGAGCCAGAGAGCTGGAATAGCGGCTGGATCCGGCTGTATGAAATGCTGAGCAATGACCATGTCTATGCCGATCCCTTTAACCTGGTGATCTTTGAGGGTAACCATGATACCGCCCGCTTGTTCTCAGTGCTGGGCGAAGATCAAGACTTGTTCCGGATGGCGCTGAGCTATCTCTTTACCATGCGCGGTATTCCACAGCTGTTTTATGGCACTGAGCTGGCGCTGACCAGCCCGCCACAGCGCGATGATGGCAAGGTACGGGCTGATTTTCCCGGCGGTTGGGCGGGTGACAAGGTCAATGCCTTTACCGGCGTGGGGTTAACGGCTACCCAGCGTATGGCGCAGCAACTGGTCAGCCGGCTGCTAAACTGGCGTAAAACTGCCAGCGCAATCCATCAGGGTAAGCTACTTCACTTTGCCCCGGATCGCGGCACCTATACCTATTTCCGCTATAACGAGCAGCAAACGGTGATGGTGGTGATGAATAAGCAACCGCATCCGGTAACACTGGAGCTGGCACGTTTTAGGCAGGTGCTGCCAGCCAAGGTGCAAGCCACAGAGGTGCTAACCGGTGCAAAATTGCAGCTGCAACAACAGCTAACCGTGCCGGCGCGGGGCGTATTGGTATTAGATATTCGCTAAACTACGACTGTTCTGCCATAGTTAGCAGTGAATTTTTCATTGTTTAACAGGGACTTTCCAATGCGAATTAAAAAACTGCTTGCTGTGACCTGCTTGGCCGCGCTACTGCCATTGGCAGTAAGCGATGCCTGCACCCGCGCTGTCTATAAGGGCCCGGAGCAAACCATTATTACCGCCCGCTCGATGGACTGGAAAGATGAAATTCCGGCGAATCTTTGGTTATTCCCGCGCGGTATCGAGCGCCAGGGCGAAGTCGGCCCTAACTCGGTACGCTGGACCGCCAAATATGGCAGTGTGGTGGCCAGTGCCTTTGATATTGCCAGCGCTGATGGTATGAATGAAAAAGGTCTGGTAGCGAATTTATTGTGGTTGGTCGAGTCGCGCTATGCCGATTACGACGGCAAGGCGCCGGGGTTGTCTATCGCCGCCTGGGTGCAGTATATGCTGGATAATTTTGCCAGCGTGGCCGAAGCGGTGGCCTTTATGCGGCAGGAGCCTTTTGTTATTGTTTCGGCCGATATTCCGGGCACCAGTAAGTTTGCGACCCTGCATCTGTCGCTGTCGGATGCCAGTGGGGATAATGCGGTATTTGAGTATCTGGATGGCAAACTGGTGATCCACCATAGCCCTGACTATACCGTGATGACCAATTCACCGATTTTTGAAAAGCAGCTGGCGATTAATGAGTATTGGCGGCAAATTGGTGGCACCGTGATGTTACCTGGTACTAACCGTGCCGCTGATCGCTTTGTCCGGGCATCGTTTTACTTAAATGCGATACCGCAAACCAGCGATGCGAAACTGGCGGTGGCCAGCGTCTTTAGTGTGATTCGCAATGCCTCGGTGCCCTTTGGTATTTCCTCCGAAGCCGAACCCAATATTTCCTCTACCCGCTGGCGCAGTCTGGCGGATCATAAAAACCTGACCTACTACTTTGAAACGGCGCTAACGCCTAACGTATTCTGGGTTGATATCCGTCAGGTCGATTTTAGTGTCGGACAACCGGTGCGCAAGTTGCGGCTGGCAGAGCATCAGGTGTATGCCGGCGATGCGCTGGCCCAGTTTAAGCCGGCCCAGCCGTTTGTATTTGCCGGACTCTAAAACCTCACAGCACCGGCGCCGCAGTGGCACCGGTGCTTGCTGAATACGTATTCATCTTGTCCTTGCCGGTAAATGCAGGTATCAAACAGCCTGACAGGTAAATAATTATAAAACCGCAAAAGAGAACAGCATTATGCAAACCAAACCAAACCTCAGCTTTTGGCAGATTTGGAATATGTGCTTTGGGTTTTTTGGTATTCAGTTTGGCTTTGCCCTGCAAAATGGCAACGTCAGCCGGATCTTCCAAACCCTGGGCGCCGACATGGAGCAAATTCCGATCCTGTGGATCGCCGCCCCGCTAACCGGCTTACTGGTTCAGCCGATCATTGGCCACTTTAGTGATAAAACCTGGACTAAGCTGGGCCGCCGCCGGCCGTTCTTTTTATACGGCGCTTTAGCCACCACCGCGGCGCTGGTGATCATGCCAAACTCGCCGACCTTGTGGATCGCCGCCGGTATGCTGTGGATTTTAGACGCCGCCATTAACGTGACGATGGAGCCGTTTCGCGCCTTTGTCGGTGATAACCTGAATAAACAGCAGCGGCCAACCGGCTTTGCCATGCAATCCTTTTTTATCGGTGTCGGTGCCGTGGTCGCGTCAGCCTTACCCTGGATCATGACCAACTGGTTTGGTGTCGCCAATACGGCTGCTGAAGGGCTGATCCCGGATTCGGTGGTGTACTCTTTCTATGCCGGTGGTGTGGTACTATTTTTAGCGGTGGGCTGGACCATTATCTCCAGTAAAGAGTATAGCCCGGAGCAACTGGCTGCCTTTGATGCTGCTGAACAGGCAGAACACCCCAGTGCGCCTATGGCAACCCCGGCTCAGGATTACTGGCGCA
>DAIOUM010000013.1:0-16726 GCA_036759505.1 Alishewanella sp.
GCTGTCTGGCTGGCTGCGCTGAGCGGCACCGCGACACTAAAGCAGCTGCCATGGCCTTCTATCGACTGCAGCTGTAACGGATGCTGCAGCATGGTACTAATCCGATGCGCAATGGCCAGCCCTAAGCCGAGGCCCTTTTGGTCGGGTTGGCTGCCTTGCTGGAATTCTTCAAAAATACGTTGCTGATCGGCAGCGGCAATGCCAACACCGGTATCCAGCACACAAATTCTGAGCTGGCCACCGCTACGTTTCACCCCCAGTACCACCCGGCCGCTTGGCGTATAACGAATCGCATTGGCCAGCAGGTTTTGCAGCACCCGCTTTAGCAGCTTGCGGTCGGTATTTACCGTTAGCTTGCTGCTATGTAACCTGAAACTCAGCCCTTTACGCTCGGCCAACACTGCAGCATCACGCGCCAGATCCTGCAGCAGTTGCGCGACCGCTACCGGCTGATAATGCGGTTTCACAATACCGGAGTCGAGCTTGGTCAGATCGAGAATGGCCGTCAGTAATTCTTCAGCTGAGTCCAGTGACTGACTAAGGTTACTGCTGAGCTGCTGCAGCTCAGGCTCTGTACACTTTTGCCGCAATAAGCTGGCAAAGAGGGCGGCGGCATTAAAAGGCTGCATCAAATCATGGCTGGCAGCAGCAAAAAAGCGGGTTTTGGCCTGGGTACTGGCCTCCAGCTGGCGCTGGGTTTTTTGCAGCTGATTATTCAACTGCTGCAGCTCGCTGGTGCGCTCCGTTACCCTTTGTTCCAGCAATTGATTACTCTGCTCCAGCTGTTGCTGTACGGCAATAAAGGAGCTGACATCGGTATAGGTAGTGACAAAGCCACCACCGGGCAGCGGGTTACCCTGAATTTCCAGCACCCGGCCATCCTGCTGCTGCCGCTGCACCTTATAGGGGCTGCCCTGGCGTAAATAGCCGATACGTTTTTGAATTTCGGCTTCAATATCGGCGCTGCCAATCAGGCCGCGCTGCAAATTAAAGCGGATCAGCTCGGCAACGGGTTTGCCGACTTCGACCATACCGGCCGGGTAGTTAAACATCTCAATATAACGCCGGTTCCAGGCGATCAGCCGCTGCTCGGCATCCACCACGGCAATGCCCTGGCTGATATTGTCGATGGTTGATAACAGCAAATTCTGGTTAAAGCGAAAGACCTGGCTAGCCTCATCGACAAAGCGTTCGACCGTTTCCATCGGCAGCGGATGATGGCGGCTCACCGCATCTATTACCAGACGCATCGAGGCACCACCCAGTACCGCTGCCAGGCTGCGCTCGGTGGCCTGGATCAGATTAGCCGGTGCCTGGCGCTGCAGCTCAGTTGCCGGTTGTTTAAGATTGCGCTGTAACAGCCGCTGCGCTTCGCGCTCGCCGGCAAAGCGCCTGACCAGCAAAACACACTCCTCGCTGGTCAGCTGTAACTGCGGTTTAGTGCCACTGGCACGGCTATGGCGTAAAAAGCGGCTGCCCTGCAGATATTCGCCCAAACCGGTTTTGCTAAACTGGCTCACCAGCAAAATCATCAGGCAGTTTACACTCAGGCTTAACACCACCCCCAGCGTAATGCTGTCGCCCTGCCAGCCGAATAATTGCTGCGGTGCCAGCAAGCCGATGCCAAAGGGCCCATGCTGCAGCAAATCACTGTGGAAAACACCGGCCCGCACCAGTTCGGGCAGCAGCAGGATATAGGCCCAGATCAGCGCACCGCTAATCAGGCCGGCAATGGCGCCGCTGCGGTTAATGCGCCGCGATAATAGTCCCAGGATCAGTACCGGTGCCAACTGGGCGACCAGAGCAAAGGCCATTAAACCCAGCTGTGCCAGTGCTGTGCCACTGCCGACAGCGCGGTAATAAATAAAGCCAATTAACAATACCAGTAGCATCGACAGCCGGCGCAGGGTGGCAATTTTAATCGGGTTCTGGTTAGTTTCGGTCAGGCGGCGGCGCCGGAATAACAGTGGCACCAGTAATTCGTTGGTGATCAGGATCCCCAGTACTACCGACGCCACCACCACCATACTGGTCGCTGCCGAAAAGCCGCCCAGATAGGCCAGCAGCGCGATATCAGTGCGGTTGGCCGCCAGCGGCAGCTGTAATACCACCAAATCAATATTGGCCTGACTGCCCAGTAACATTACCCCGGCCAGCCCCAGCGGTAGCGTAAAGATCCCCATTAGGAGCAGATAGAGCGGAAATAGCCAGCGTGCGCTGCGTAAATGGCTCAGGCGCTGGTTTTCGACAAAGCTGACGTGAAACTGCCGCGGTAAACAGAGGGTGGCGGCAAAACCGAGCAGCACATGCACCCAATAGGTATGTGCCGGCAGTGCACGCTGTTGCACCTGCTGCACGGCCTCGCTGTCGGCTGCGCGCTGGAAAATATCGGCAAAGCCATCAAACATGCCCCAAACCACAAAGGCCCCAATGGCTAGCAACGCCAGTAACTTGACCAAAGACTCAAAGGCGATGGCGGTCATCAGGCCGGGGTTAGGCTGGTGTGCCTTGGCACTTTTGCTGACAAACAACATCGCAAATACCGCCATCCACAGGCAGACATAGAGCCCGGTATCGGTATACCAATGCTCACCGGTTTCGCTGCCAACCAGCGTATTAATACTGGTGGCTACCGCCTGCAGCTGCAGTGCGACATAGGGCATCACCGCCAGAAACAGGATCACGGTGGTTAATACTGCCAGTAGCCGGGAGTGACCAAAGCGGGTGGCGATAAAGTCAGCAATGGAGGTAATGCGGTAGCGGCGACAGGCAATGGCAATACGCGCCACCAACTTAAAGCCAAACCAGAACAGGATAAAGGAGCCGATATAGGTTGGCGGTAGCCACCAGCCATTTACCACTGCCTGCGCGGTCACGCCATAGAACGCCCAGGAGGTGCAGTAAATCGACAGCGCTAAACTAAAAACCCAGGGCGCCAGCGGATGGCTGGCACTGACCCGGCGGCCAAATAAGCCCACCGAATACAGCACCAGTAAATACAGCAATGAGATGGCAGCAAGGGTCGCCAGACCGATGCCGCTGGCATTTTGAATCATTTCAGCCGCAGCTTGCATAAAAGATTAAGCTGATTGTGCCGAAGAAGTGGGCAACTTGCTAGCGCGCCGTCCAGCCACCGTCCAATACCAGCGTTTGCGCGGTGATATGTTTGGCGGCGTCCTGGCATAAAAACAGCGCGGTCTGGGCAATTTCACTGACATCAATAAAGGCTTTTTGCGGCATTGGCGCTAGCATAATCTGCTCCACCACCTGTTGTTCGGTCAGATTATGCTCCTTGGCCTGGGCGGCGATCTGCCTTTCTACCAGTGGCGTTTTGACATAAGCCGGGCAGATCGTATTGATCGTCAAATTACAGTCAGCATTCTCCAGCGCCACCACCTTACTAAAGCCCAGCAGGCCGTGTTTAGCGGCGACATAGGCCGATTTAAACGGCGAGGCGACCAGCGCATGAATAGAGCCAATATTAATTATCCGACCAAAATTGTTGGCGCGCATCTGCGGTAGCATGGCGCGGGTCAGCATCGCCGGGCCGGTCAGCATCACCTCAATTAACAGCTGCCACTTTTCCGGTGGAAAGTCTTCCAGCCGCGCCACATGCTGAATACCGGCATTATTGACCAGAATATCGGCCGGAAAACGCGCGGCACAGGCCGCAATGTGGTCGGCATTGGTCACATCCAGCACGCAGCAGTCGGCCTGATAGCCACGGCTACGCAACAACAACGCCTTGGTGTTGAGCACGCCTTCATCCAAATCGGCCAGTACCACCTGATAGCCGGCGGCGGCAAAGGCCTCCGCGACCGCAAAGCCAATACCACCTGTTGCTCCTGTAATCAGTACCCGCATTTTTTCTCTCCGGCAAAGGGTTATGCTGCGATACTAGAAAAGCGCGGCCGCTTCCTCAACGGTACTTTAGTGCTATAACCCGCAGTTTGGCGTTGTTGCCGGCAGGCTAAAGCGCCGGTCAGCTGCGGCAGCGCGCCTTTGCTAAGGCGGCGTCTTATGATAACTTTAGCCACTTTATATAATAATCAGGCCTGGTTGCGCCATCGCAAACTGCCGGCATTAGCTTGCCGAGCGTTGCTGTCCATTAAAAACCAGAGTCAGAACAAAGGCCTGCCAAGACAGTGCCTGCCGCAGACCAAGAGGATACACCTATGACAACTACCAGCAGGACGCCGCAAGGCGCCCCGGAACAACGTGGCTGGTTTACCCGCTTTCTCGATACCGTAGAATTTTTAGGTAATTTATTACCGCATCCGGTTACGCTGTTTGCCTGCTTTGCGCTGGCTGTGGTGATTGGCAGCGGTATTGCCGGTTACTTTGATTTCAGTGCTGTCGATCCCCGCCCGGAAGGTACGGCCGGTCGCGCCGCCGATGGCATGATCCGGGTAGTCAGCCTGATGAATGTTGATGGCTTGCAGCGTATTGTCTCGAATCTGGTCACCAACTTTACCAACTTCCCGCCGCTGGGCGTGGTGCTGGTTGCGTTACTGGGGGTCAGTATTGCCGAACATTCCGGTCTGATTTCTGCCGCCATGCGCGGCCTGGTGATGAATGCCTCTAAGCGCATGGTCACAGTGACTATAGTCTTTGCCGGTATTATCTCGAATACTGCGTCCGAGCTGGGCTATGTGGTACTGATCCCGATGGCGGCGGTGATTTTCCACTCGCTGGGGCGCCATCCGCTGGCGGGTTTAGCGGCGGCCTTTGCCGGCGTATCCGGTGGCTACAGCGCTAACCTCTTTATCGGCACTGTCGATCCGTTACTGGCCGGCTTTACCACCTCGGCAGCCAATCTGATTGACCCGAACTATGTAGTCGGCCCGGAAGCAAACTGGTTCTTTATGATTGCCAGTACCTTTGTTATTGCTGGCCTGGGTGCCTTTGTCACTGAAAAAATTGTTGAGCCGAAACTGGGCAAATATAACGTGAGTGAAGCTGCCGTCGATTTGGGCGAGCAAAAGCTGGAGCAGCTTAGCGCGTTGGAGCGTAAGGGCTTAAAGCTGGCCGGTTTAGCTTTTCTCGGTATTTGTTTGCTATTGGCACTTAGCGTGGTGCCGGCCGATGGCGTGCTGCGCCACCCGGATACCGGTTTAGTCGCCGATTCGCCTTTTTTAAAAGGCATAGTGGTGTTTATCTTTGTGTCCTTTGCGATTCCGGGCTTTGTTTATGGCAAGGTGGTCGGCACCATGCAAACCGACCGCGATGTGATTAATGCGATGGCGAAAAGCATCAGCTCGATGGGGCTTTATATCGTGCTGGTATTTTTTGCGGCGCAGTTTGTGGCCTTTTTTGGCTGGTCGAATCTGGGGGCCATTCTGGCGGTGAAAGGCGCGAACTTACTGCAGGATATCGGTTTAACCGGCCCGATGCTGTTTGTGTTCTTTATTGCGATGTGCGCCATTGTTAACCTGTCGCTGGGCTCGGCCTCGGCACAGTGGGCAATTTTTGCCCCCATCTTCGTACCGATGCTAATGATTGTCGGCTACTCGCCCGAAGTGATCCAGGCTGCTTACCGCATTGGCGATTCGGTAACCAACCTGATCACCCCGATGATGAGCTATTTTGGCCTGATCCTGGCGGTGGCTGCCCGCTATAAGAAAGACCTAGGCATAGGTACCCTGATTGCTACCATGCTGCCCTATACCATGATTTTCTTTATCGGTTGGGTGGTGCTGTTTTATATCTGGGTGTTTTTACTGGGGCTGCCGGTTGGTCCGGGCTCACCGACCTATTATGAATTCACGCAGTAATAGGCAACAGGGTCTTACTGTGGTCATAAAGCTGTGATATAACACGGGCAGATTGCGCGGTCAGCTGCTCGCTAAACTGGCCCGAAAGCGCTGCCGATCTGCTACAGGCGCCCGCGACCGGCGGGCAATTAGAGAAAAAATTCAGAGAACAGAGTCGTTTATGGAACAGAATAAAGTTGTAGGGTTGCACAAAGAAAAACACGCGAAAACCAAAATCAGCTCAGTGCGGCCTTTTAGCCATATCGCGCAGGAACATATGCTGCCGGTAGTAGTACATGAATTTGTGGTAGCCGGTGCCGAGTTCCCGGTAGTGTTTGTTAAAGATCAGCAAACTGAGCGTTTCCAGCCGGTTGTGTTACTGGGCCTGGCGTCGCAGCAAAACCTGATGCTGGTTGATGATAAATGGCAAGCCATGTACGTACCGCGCGTAGTGCGTAACTATCCGCTGGTGCTGGTACAGGAAGCACCGGAAAGTGACCGCCTGATGGTGGCGATTGATGAAGCCTCAGAGCGGGTAAATGAAGCCGAAGGCTTTCCGCTGTTTAACGATGATGGCAGCGAAAGCGAGTTTTTAACTGTGCGCAAGCAGCAAATGGGCGAGTACGTTGATTATGCCCAGATGACGCAGGTGTTTATGGAAAAACTAAAAAGCCTGGGTCTGCTGAAAGAGCAGGTATTAACAGTTACCATCAACGAAGAAAAGCGCAATATCAACGGCATCCATATGGTTGACGATCAGAAGCTGAATGAGCTGAGCGACGAAGCCTTCCTCGAACTGCGTAAGCTGGGTTATCTGACAGCAATTTATGCGCACCTGATGTCACTGCAGCATACGCAGAAGCTGGTACAAAAACTGGCTGAGCGCGAAGAAGCCGCCAAGGCCTAAGCGTTATCGGCAAACAGCAACGGCAGCCTTGGCTGCCGTTTTGCGTTTGATGGCTACCACATACTGTTAAACGCGGCTAAGCGTGACTAAGCGCGGCCAAACTTTGCCAGTAAGGCCTGTTTCACATGCTCGGGGACAAAGCTGGCGACATCGCCGCCATGCCGGCATACTTCTTTAACCAGCGTCGACGAGATAAAGGTATTTTTCTCCGACGGCGTCATAAAAATACTGTCCAGCTGCGGATTTAGCGAGCGGTTCATGCTGGCCAGCTGAAACTCATACTCATAGTCGGCTACCGCCCGTACGCCGCGGATCAGCACCTGTGCCTGCTGGCTTTTGGCAAAATCAGCCAGCAGACCAGAAAACCCAATTACTGACACATTCTGGCAGTCGGCAAAGGCCTGCCGGGCCAGCGCGACCCGCTCATCCAGGCTAAATAACGGCTGTTTGCTGGGGTTAGCCGCTACCGCAACAATTACGGTTTCAAATAGCCGGGCGGCACGCAGTACAATATCGGCGTGGCCATTGGTTAAAGGGTCAAAGGTACCGGGGTAAATCGCACGAATATGCATCAAAAGCAGTTCCTGTCAGGGCCAGCGCAGAGCTTGCTGGCATTTAACGTCAATTTGGCGTTACTATAGCAAAATAACCGCCTAAAAAAAGAAGCCTGCAGTTCGCAATGGAAAAGAAGCTCAGAACCAAAGACCGGATTATTCAAGCCAGTATTGCGTTATTTAATGAGGTTGGTGAGCGTCAGGTTACCACTAACCATATTGCGGCCCATCTGGGCATCAGCCCCGGCAACCTGTATTACCACTTTCGCAATAAAGAAGACATTATCCGGCATATTTTCCGTGAATATACCAAGCTGCTGGAAACCCGGATTAAACCGCCTTCAGCCCAGGCCAAGCCGCTGGATGCCCTGACTGATTATCTGGATATCGTATTTGAGCTGATGTGGCGGTTTCATTTTTTCTACGCCAATCTGCCGGATATCCTGTCACGGGATCCGGCGTTGCAACAGGATTACCTGCAGGTGCAGCAGGGCGTACTGGCGCGGGTGATGACGGTAATTAAAGCCTTAAAAGCCCAGGGCGTCATTGCAGTTGATGAGGCCGATATCCGCGATCTGGCGCACAATATCAAACTGCTGGTTACCTTCTGGATCAGCTATCTGAAAACCCAGGCGCCACAGGCCGAAGTGAATCAGGCCAACCTGTACCGTGGCGTCCTGAAAGTACTGCTGTTATTTAAGCCCTATGCCACCGCTGCCGCCCGCGCCGATATGCTGCAACTGCAGCACTACTATAGTCAGCTGGTCGGAACAGATCAGGCGGCGGCCGATTTGTAGCCAATTCTTTACAAGCGGGGCAGGCAAGCCCCGCTAATCTTCGGTATAATCGCTGCAGCAAGGGCCGCTAAAAAGTACAATAGCGCGTCAAATCAACTTACCCGCCTACATTGCCAGAGGAGGCTTTATGCGCAATGGCGCTTTTCTGCACCATCTACAACAACAAATCGAAGAGGTGAAAGCAGAAGGTCTGTACAAAGCAGAACGTATTATCAGCTCACAACAACAAGCCAGCGTTACCGTTGGCAGCGAGCAGGTACTAAATTTTTGTGCCAATAACTATCTGGGCCTGGCCAATAACCCCGAACTGATTGCAGCCGCGCAGCAGGGCCTGCAAAGCCACGGCTTTGGTGTCGCCTCAGTGCGTTTTATCTGTGGTACCCAGGATATCCATAAACAGCTGGAAGCGAAAATCAGTGCCTTTTTAGGTACCGAAGATACCATCCTGTACTCTTCCTGCTTTGATGCCAATGGCGGTTTGTTTGAAACCATCCTCGGTGCCGAAGATGCGGTGATCTCGGATGCACTGAACCATGCCTCTATTATTGACGGCGTGCGGCTGTGTAAAGCCAAACGCTACCGTTATGCCAATAACAATATGGCCGAGCTGGAAGCCCAGCTGCAGCAGGCCGATGCCGATGGCGCCCGTTTTAAGCTGATTGCCACTGATGGTGTGTTCTCCATGGATGGTGTGATTGCCGACTTAAAAGCGGTCTGTGATCTGGCTGATAAATACAACGCGATGGTAATGGTTGATGATAGCCATGCCGTGGGTTTTGTGGGTAAAAACGGCCGCGGCACCCACGAATACTGTGAGGTGATGGACAGAGTCGATATTATTACCGGTACCCTGGGCAAGGCGCTGGGCGGTGCCTCCGGTGGTTATACCTCAGGTAAAAAAGAAATTATCGAATGGCTGCGGCAGCGTTCACGGCCTTATCTGTTCTCGAACTCGTTAGCGCCTTCTATTGTTACTGCGTCAATCAAGGTGCTGGAGATGCTGGAGCAGGGCGGCGCGCTGCGGGAAAAGCTGTGGCAAAACGCCAATTATTTCCGCGAGCAGATGACGGCCGCCGGCTTTACGCTGGCCGGTAAAGATCATGCCATTATTCCGGTGATGCTGGGTGATGCCAAGGTGGCCGCCGAAATGGCGAAACGCATGCTGGCCGAGGGCATCTATGTGGTTGGCTTCTCCTTTCCGGTGGTACCGAAAGGGCAGGCGCGGATCCGCACCCAGATTTCGGCGGCACATACAAAAGAGCAGCTGGATAAAGCCATTGCGGCCTTTATCCGCATTGGTAAAGACATGGGCGTGATCGCATAAGGCGGGGCGTAATAATGAAAGCATTAGCAAAATTAAAAGCAGAACCGGGCATCTGGCAAACCGAGGTTGAGAAACCGGAAGTGGGGCCAAACGATGTGCTGATCCGGATTAAAAAAACCGCCATCTGTGGCACAGACGTGCATATCTATAAATGGGACGAATGGGCGCAGAACACCATTCCGCATGGCATGGTAGTGGGCCATGAATATGTCGGTGTTATTGAAGGCATGGGCTCAGAAGTGCGCGGCTTTAAAGTGGGTGACCGTGTCTCCGGCGAAGGCCATATTACTTGCGGTTACTGCCGTAACTGCCGCGCCGGCCGCGTCCATTTATGCCGTAATACCATTGGCGTAGGGGTAAACCGTACCGGCTCTTTTGCTGAATATCTGGTGATCCCGGCTTATAACGCCTTTAAGCTGCCGGACAATATCCCGGATAATATCGCGGCGATCTTTGACCCCTTTGGCAATGCCGTACATACCGCCCTGTCTTTTGATCTGGTGGGTGAAGATGTGCTGATCACCGGGGCCGGCCCTATCGGTATTATGGCGGCCGCGGTAGCGCGCCATGTTGGTGCCCGGCATGTGGTGGTCACAGACGTTAACCCGTACCGGCTTGAGCTGGCGCTGAAAATGGGCGCCAGCCGCGCTGTTGATGTCAGCAAACAGAACCTGAAAGACGTGATGCAGGAGCTGGGCATGACCGAAGGCTTTGATGTTGGTCTGGAGATGTCTGGTGTTCCGGCAGCCTTTAACAGCATGCTGGATACCATGAACCATGGCGGTAAGATTGCCATGCTGGGCATTCCGCCGTCGACCATGGCGATTGACTGGAATAAGGTCATCTTTAAAGGCCTGGTTATTAAAGGCATCTACGGCCGGGAAATGTTTGAAACCTGGTATAAGATGGCGAGCTTAATTCAGTCTGGTCTGGATTTAAGCCCGATTATTACCCACGAAATGCCAATGGAAAACTATAAAGAAGGCTTTGAGATTATGTGCTCAGGCCAGTCGGGTAAGGTGATCCTAAACTGGTCTTAAGCCAAGGCTGGTTTTAACGAGGGCGTGTTGACAGCTGCAAAAACAAGCAGCAAACATCAACACGCCCTGGCCCCGTCCGCTGTGGCGGGGCAGTACACCTGATTACGTCCCTGCTGTTTGGCCTGATACATAGCTGCATCGGCAGCTGCCAGCAAGGCGCTGAGATCATAACCCGCCTGCTGACTGTCGCTAATGCCAAAGCTGGCCGTAACCTTAAATTTTGGCTGATAACCACTGGTATCAATATCTGCCAGTGCGGTACGACAAATATCAGCCAGCATCACCGCCTGCTCGGCCGTGCAGTCTGTCAGCAGGATCACAAACTCTTCGCCACCAATACGGCCAAAAATATCGCTATGCCGGATAAAGTTGCGGCAACTTAGCACCACCTGTTGCAAGGTCCAGTCGCCGGCGGCATGACCAAAACGGTCATTAATTTGTTTAAAGTGGTCCAAATCAAACAGGATCAGCGCTACCGGCCGCTGCGCCCGGATGCAATGGGCAATTTCCCGCTGCGCCTGCTCGGTAAAATGATAACGGTTGCTAATGCCGGTAAGTTGGTCAAACTCGGCCATTTTGCGATAACGCTTACTGCGGGTCAGGCCACGGTAGGTCAGTAAGCCAAGGATTAAACTCAGGCTACCAATCAGTAATAGCATTAAATAGCGATTTTCCGCCTGCTGCTGATATAAATTACGTTCCAGCGTAAGCAGTTCATTATCTTTATCCAATAGCTGGATCCGTTGCTCTTTCAGACGGGCCTCGCCACTGGCCAGCTGGTAAGCCAATTGCTGCGAGGCTTTTTCTCTGGCAATCGCCAGCTCGGTATCACGGCGTTTTTCGCTATAACGCAGCAGGTTGTCAAAGTTACGCTCCGCCTGCGCCAGCAGCGTGAGTACCCGGTAGGTACTCAGCACCGCCGGATCATTGCGATCGCCCGGTAAACTTTGCTCAGCGCGCTGCGCCAGCTCACTGGCTGCAGCCAACTCGCCCTGTTGTAATAGCGCTTCTGCGGCGGCGGCGTTAAAACCTGCGGTTAAAATCGGATAATTAATCTGTTCAACCTGAGAATAATACTGCTGATAAAACGCCAGGGCAGCAGCGGCTTGCTGTTGTTCCAGTAAATAGAACATATGGTTGCGGATAATTAGCAGCGAGAAAATAGTTTCATTGTCGCGCTCGCAGCGAGAGAGTACTTCGTTAAAATTTTTACTATAGTTATCAAAGTTAGTTGTGTGATATTCGCCTTGTAGCTTCAACGCTTGCAGCCTGCATGTGAAATTATAGGCATTAGTTAAGTTTTGCCCGCGTTCAATTAATTGCTTCGAAATATCGTATCGTTCAATGTTATTGAACAATACGATAATTTGACCAACAAGCTGGTAGTATTCATTTGCATTATTTAATGCTGGCAATGCATTTAATAGCTGTTCAATGTTGATAAATGCATCGGTGTATCTAAAGCTCAAAGCATAGATATTTACTTTCAGTCCAGTCATTCTGAGCGATAAATGGCTATCTGGCCGCAATTCGGTTTGCTCCAGCATATCAAGAGCAGTACTAAAATCTCCCCTGGCGGTAAGGTCGTATGCTTTCAGTAAATTTAGATACTGTTGTTCAGTAGGATTTAAAGCTTCCGGTTTTAACGTGTCCGCCAGCTCAGCAAGCGTGCGTCTGAACTCAGCGAAATCTTTTAATCTCAGCTCGTCCAGAGTGCTTAGTTGCTCCGATATTGACTGCGCAGGTGCCTGATATGGCCAAAAGCTCATCAGCAGAATAACGCACAGGAGCAATGAACTTCTCATCTGTATCGGCAGCTAGCACGCGAGTTTAACGTTAGAGGGCGCTTCCTCGGGGACCTGCTCAGGAGTATCAGGCTCGTCAGGTTCAGGTTGCAATGGCTCCTCTTCAGGGGTGATGATAAAGCAGATGATTTTGTCCCGCAATAATGCCTGCTCTGCCGTATTAAGCGTAGCCAGTAGCGCAGCATTATCGGATTCGACGCTGGGCTGCCAGAGCGGCGTAAGTGCCAGGCTTAGTAGTTGCTCGGATAAAGTAGACATTAGCAGGGCTCGGTAATTAAAGGTCGATATGCCTAATGTAGGCAGTTTTTATGACAGCAGCAAGGGGCCTTTGGTTTTATTTTCGGGATTCTTCCGCCGGGTTCAGCTTAAGTGGCCGGCTTAGCCGTAAAAAGCCATCCGCTAGTTCGGCACTGACCTTAAACCCCAGCTTGGCTGCCGAATGCAGGGCGGCGAGATTTTGCTGCTGGATCCTTTTGCTCAGGGTTTCAATTCCGCCCAGACACCCGGCCTGCGCAATCAACAATCGGCTAAGTTGAGTGCCGAGCCCCTGTTGTTGCCAGGCAGGTAACAACATACGGCCAAGCTCAGCCTCGCTGGCATTGGCGCCCGGTAATAACATCGCCAGCCCGATAGCGCCCACTCCGGCCAGTTGTACCTGAAAATACGCTGCCGGCCAGCTGGTGGTTGTCGCTGTGGTCACAGGCAAAGAGGCAGGCTGCTGCAGGTGCTGTAGCAGCGTATTAAAACGCGCCCGCGCCTGCGTTATGCTTAGTGCCGGACCGATATGCCGCATTACCTGGGGTTCGCAAAATAACGCCAGAAATAGTGGCTCGGCCGCAGGGTCAAGAGCCTGTAACGTCAGGCCGGGTTGGCTGGTGCCGTTAACGGCTAACATCTGTTGCCTGATCCAGTGCGGCCAATTGTTGCAGCAGTTCCGTATTGGCCTGTAGCGCGCTGCAGGGCGGGATCACCAGTGTGGTTTTACCGCTGACAGTGGCCTGTGCCAGCTCTGATAGAGGCAAATGCTCAATGCGGGCTTGCTGGGTCGGCAGGCTGGCCGCTTCATACAGGGTAACCTGATGTGCCGGCGGATAAAAACGGCCTAAATAGTCGCTTAACAGCTGCCGGTATTGGCCGGGGGTGGCAAAGCGTGCCAGACTGCGGTCGCCGGCAACACCCAGTTGCCATAAAATAAGGTAGGCGGCGGTATCGATAGTGCGCTGATAAAACATAAACTGGCTGCATTCGTACAGCTGGCAACCATAGCGGCCCGGGTCAATCCCCAGATCGGCATACAGACAGTCTTCGGCTGAGATCGCCGGTAGCATCCGGCTAAAATAGCCTTGTTGCTGCGCCTGCTTCACTGCCTGATGCGGTACCCAGGCAAAGACCCCCGGATGACCATAAAAGGCGCCAACCACCTTTTTACCGGCCGCGACTTCAGCCAGCATCGCCTCAACCATTAGCTGATAGCTATGCTGGCGTGATGGCCCCTGATGATAGTAAGGCTGCAGTGAGCGGGCGTCCGGATGCATCTCCAGTAACCATTGCTCGGTTAACGCATCGGCCATTAGCACAAAGACCACATCGGCAGCAGCGATATAGTTGCGGCTAAGCGGGTCCAGATGGGCACCCAGCATAATGCCGGTACCCAGGCAAATCAGACTGCCCTGCGCCATATGGTCTCCTAGTCGCTGCGTTGTTGCTCAAGTAACTGCAAAATATCCCGGCTTTTGGTCAGTAAGCGCAGCTGGCTAAATAACTGCTGCGCCTCGGGGTATTGCAGTTTCAGGTAACTAAACCATTGCTTTACCCGGTTAGCGTAATATTTGCCTTTATCGCCGGCAATTTCAAATTCGGAATAGTGCATCAATAACGCCAGCACCTCTGGCCAGGGCAGTGGGGCGGCCTGATCCCGGATATGCCGCGCCAGATTGGGCATCGCCAGCGCGCCGCGGCCAAGCATAATATCCTGGCACTGACTTTGCTGCTGACATAGCAGCGCCTGTTCGGCATTCCAGATCTCGCCGTTGGCAACCAGCGGTATTTTTACCTGCTGCTTTATTTTGGCAATCCAGGGCCAGTACGCCGGTGGCCGGTACCCATCGCTTTTGGTGCGGGCATGGATTGCCAGGCTGCTGGCGCCGGCCTCGGCAATGGCTTTAGCATTGTCAAGCGCCAGGCTGGTATCGTCATAACCGAGCCGAATTTTGGCGCTGACCGGAAACTGCGCCGGTACTGCGTCGCGCACGGCTTTTACGATCCGATACAGGGTCTCGGTTTCTTTTAACAGCACGGCGCCACCGCGGCTCTTATTCACTGCTTTTGCCGGGCAACCAAAATTCAGATCGACGCCGGGTGAGCCCAGTTCCACCGCCCGCGCTGCATTTTCGGCCAGCCAGTGTGGTTCCTGCCCCAATAATTGCACCCGTACCGGGGTGCCGGCGCGGGTTTTACCACCTTGCAGCAGTTCCGGGCACAGCCGGGTAAACACCCGGGCCGGCAGTTTTTGGTCCACCACCCGCACAAATTCGGTAATGCACAGGTCATAGCCGCCAATTTGCGTCAGCATTTCGCGCATCAGGTGATCAACCACGCCCTCCATCGGGGCCAGTACGATTTTCATTTAGTTACTGTTTTGCTTCATTTAGTTGCTGTCTTGCGGCGAGGTGGCGTGCGCATGCTGGCGTTGCCGGCGGCAGCGTTCAGAGCAGTAGCGCACGTCATCCCAGTTACGCTGCCACTTTTTGCGCCAGCTAAAAGCTAACTGACACACCGGGCAGATTTTTTGCGGCAGGGTGGTTTTGTGGTGGGCCATAAAGCCGCCTTAAACGCTATAGATGGTGCGCAGTTCCTGGCGGTGCAACAGCTCGGC
This sequence comes from Alishewanella sp., assembly GCA_036759505.1. Taxonomy (GTDB): domain Bacteria; phylum Pseudomonadota; class Gammaproteobacteria; order Enterobacterales; family Alteromonadaceae; genus Alishewanella. The sequence continues at coordinate 15,056 of DAIOUM010000013.1, forward strand.
CAGCTCCGGCAATTGCAGCGGCTCCAGCTCCAACACATCCAGAATACGGCTTTGATGTAGCTGCCATTCCGGATCCAGATTAACCTGAAACAGCTGCCGGCTTTCACCACTGAAAAATTCGGCAATTTTTAAAATGGCAAAGCGCTGATGTTCGGCTTGGTTATCGGTTTCCAGCAACAGCGCCGGGCTGTGGTGATAGGCAATAATATTACACAGTGTCTGGGTCAGGCCCCAGGATTCGGCAATCAGATAGCCCAGCACTTCATGGCTGGTATGAAAATGCTGCTCTTCAATACTGCTGACTGCCTGCTGTTGCAACAAACCTTGCTGCAGCACAGTGGCATATTGCGGCGCCTGTTGGCTAATCAGTGCCATGCCGGCGTTGCGAAATAGCCCCAGCGAGTAACAATCGTCCTGACACTGCTGATCAAAATTCAGCTGTTTCGCCAGCGTCAGCGCCAGGGTGGCGGTATGCAGGGCATTGGTCCAGAGCTTGCGGCTAAACTCATCCTGGCGGCCTTCTTCCAGCGTAAAGCGCAGCAGTACACTGCGTACCAGCATGACTACCCGGTTTAATCCCAGATAGCGGCAGGCTTGCTCCACCGAGGTAATTTTATTGCGCAGCCCAAAGTAGGCCGAGTTGACCACCTTGAGCGTAAAGCCGGCAATACCGATATCCAGCGCAATCAGCGAGGCAATACGGTTTAAGTCCGGTTCGGCGGCATTCAGTTGTTGCTGGATATGCCGCAGCACCTGGGGTTGTGGCGGAATGGTAAAGCCCTGCAGCGCATGCTCAACCAGGCTCATATCGATTGCTTTTACCATCTGCTTTACTCCCGGTTGTGCACTTTTGGGTATGCCTTTTGTCGTGCGCCGCTAATCAGAACTAAGGATTTACGAATCGAGGTAAGGCCGGCCCAGCATTAATTGCTGTGCCAGTTGCGTTTCTGCCTGCTGATCAGTGAGCTGCAGGTCGAGAAACTGCACATCAAATTGCAGCAGGTCGTCGTCTGCTAAATGCACCGCCACCAGCTTATCCGGTACCTGATGCACCTGACGGTAGGCATTAATTGCCACCTGGGCGGCTTGCTCCATTAAGGCGAGAAAATGCCCGAGCGGATAGCGCTGAAATACCGGATCATCCAGATGTGCCCAGCCTAATAAGTCACCGCTGATGCTGCCATCGGCATGATCGGTAAACAGCATTGAAACGGCGGCGCAGCTGGGGTTTTCACCCGGGGTAAATTGTTCGGCATCCTGCTCGGAAAACAGCAGCACATAGCCAAAACCTGGGCAGCCTTCGGCATCCATTTCGTCGAACGACGGATCGTACAACAGGAACAAACGATTATCAGACATGGCGACCCCGGCTTGCTAAACAAGCGGCTATTCTACCTGAGGTCGGAGCTGCACTAAAGCCCTCTGGCCGGATCTTGTAGCGATTTAACCGCAATTGCCGGCCCGGCTAGTGGAAATCCGCAGTCAGCGGCACCGGCAGCTCCAACAGTAACGCCAGCAGGTTAAGCAAGCCCTGCTCCGCAGCCGTTGCCGCCTGATCGGCAGCTACTGCTGCCAGGATGCTCTGCCAGACCTGTTGTTTGATTGCCGGAGCCGCACTCAGTAGCGGCCGCAGTGCCTGATCCAGACGGCTAAAGTCTACCTGTGGTGCCG
>DAIOUM010000013.1:16826-20568 GCA_036759505.1 Alishewanella sp.
AACAACTGCACCTGCTGTGGCAGGGCCAGGCGTTGTACCGCATCGGAGAGTTGATCGACTTCGGCCAGCAGCTGGCTGCCGCCATAGGCTTTAATCTGGGCCAGTTGGTTGGCCAGCTGCTCAGTTCTGAGTAATAACGCACAGGCGATAGCCTGTGCCGGACGGGTTTGATGGCTGCTTTGGCTTAGCAGCACCGGGATAGCGGCCAACATGGCGCGGCGCTGGCGCTCCTGCGGTTGCTCCGGGATCTGGGATACAGTGGGTTTGACCGGCTGCTGGCTGCTCGGATAACGGCCGTTCCAGCTTGGATCCAGCCGGCGAATACGCTTTTCAAGCGGCGGATGGGTAGCAAAGATCGCCACCCAGCGGCTTAGCGCCTCGCCAAAAAATAAATGGCTGACTTCATCGGCATTGGCGTGTTGTACTTTGGCGCCGTATTGATGGCCACCAATGCGCTTTAAGGCGCCGGCAATACCGCTTGGATTACGGCTAAACTGCACCGCCGAAGCATCGGCCAGGTATTCGCGCTGCCGGCTGACGGCGGCTTTAATCAGATTACCAAAAAACGAACCGAGATAGCCGATCACGACCAGGCCAAGACCCAGCAGCATAATGGCGCCGGCACCATCATTATTATTGCGTCTGGAGCGGGCATAGCTGGCGCCACGGCCGGCGCGTAACAGGTAATAACCAAGATGGCCGATAAATAAGATGCCATTCAGCACCGCGATCAGCCGGATATTCATCCGCATATCGCCGTTCAGAATATGGCTGAATTCATGGGCGATCACGCCCTGCAGTTCGTCGCGGCTCAGTTGCTCCAGCGCGCCCTGAGTGACGCCAATAACCGCATCGGCCGGGCTGTAACCAGCAGCAAAGGCGTTAATGCCGCGTTCGGCCAGCAGATAAACCGGTGGCACCGGCAGGTTAGCCGCCAGCGCCATCTCCTCTACCACATTCAGTAACCGGCGCTGCAGCGGATCTTGTGCATCCGGTTTCAGACGCACCCCGCCAAGCGCTTCGGCTACACTGCGGCCGCCCAGTTTCAGTTGCTGCCACTTGGCCATAATCGCCAGGCCCACCACGGCAAGTACCACCAGGCTGATGCTGCTGATCACTTCCCATGGCAGTTGTACCGGGCCACCCTGAAACAGGCTGAAACTCAGCATCACCAGCAGATTGGTCAGGATGATCAGCGCCAGCACCGCCAAAGCGAACAGCGTGATCAGGACCCGGGTATTGCGCCGGGCCAGATCCTGTTGCTGGAAGAAATTGCTCGCCATTGCTTAAAAGCTGACTTTGGGTGCCTGTTGAATTTGCGCGCTGTCAGCGAATTCCAGCAGCTTGGCATCCTGTTTGTGGCCAAAGCTGGCGGCAAAGAACATCGGCGGGAAGCTTTGTTTATAGGTGTTATATTCGGTTACCGCATCATTAAAAGCCTGACGGGCAAAAGCAACACGATTCTCGGTGCTGGTCAGCTCTTCCGACAGCTGCTGCATATTGGCGCTGGCTTTCAGGTCCGGATAAGCTTCCATCACCATACTAAAGCGGCTCATTGCACCTTGCAGGGCGCCTTCGGCCTGGGCTAACTGGCTGATGGCACCGGCATCGCCCGGGTTATTGGCGGCCACTTTCAGCCCGGCTAGCGCGGCATTACGGGCGGCGATCACGGCTTCCAGTGTTTCGCGTTCATGCTGCATATAGGCTTTGGCAGTTTCTACCAGATTGGGGATCAGATCATAACGGCGCTTAAGTTGTACTTCGATTTGCGCAAAAGCATTCTGAAAACGGTTTTTCAGTTTAACCAACTGGTTAAAGATGCTGATCAGGTAAAATACCACCGCCGCCAGCAAGGCCAGAATTATCAGTAACGTCATTTTAAGCTCCTTACAGGATATCAAGGTGTATTGTTAATGAAAGTTTAACCTTCTGTCCAGTGTCTGCAGCCGGATTTCGCCGGATTAGTACTAAAGTGCGGCAACCTGCGGTATGATAACGGCCTTGCACCGGGAGTAGCTATGAGTGATTTTAAACGTATTTCAGTGGCAGAAACGCTGGAGTTATTAGCCCAGCAGGCAGTAATTGCCGATATCCGCGACGAACAAAGCTTTGCCAGTGGTCATATCGCGGGCGCCTTTCATTTGACCAACACCAGCCTGGGCCAGTTTATGCGCCAGGTGCCATTTGAACAGCCGGTGGTCGTAGTCTGTTATCACGGTAATTCCAGTCAGGGCGCGGCGCGTTATCTGGCAGAGCAGGGCTACGAACAGGTGTACAGTATGGATGGCGGCGTTGAGAGCTGGCGCACCCAGCAGCCTGTTGTCAGCGGGCACAGTGACGCCTGATGCTGACTAAGGTTGCGGAGTTTCGGGCCCAGCCGGCGGCGCTGTTATTTGCCGATTACTGCACCAGTCAGGGGCTTACCGTGCAGCTGCAGCTGGAAGGCGAGCTGACACTGCTGCTGGCCGACAGCGCGCAGTTGCCGCAAGTGGAAGCCCTGTTGACGGAATTTATCCGTGAGCCGGATCATCCGCGTTATCAGGCGGCAGCCTGGCAACAGAGTAACAGTGTGCAACTGGAGTCATCGATCCGGCTGCCGTCAAAGCAGCTGTGGCGCCAACTGCCGTTAACCCTGCTGCTGGTTGCGCTGACGCTGGCGGTCTATGGCTGGCAACAGCTGGATTTTCGCGCGGCCGCCCAGGCGCTGCTGTTAACCAATAATGCAGAGCTCTGGCGTTGGCTAACTCCGATCTTGCTGCATTTCTCACTGACGCATCTGGTGTTTAATCTGGCCTGGTGGGGCTTGTTGGGCGCCAAAATCGAACGCTTCAGAGGCAGTGGCTTTTTATTGCAACTGACCCTGAGCAGTGCGGTGATTTCTAATGGCTTGCAACTGGCACTGGCCGGTCCCAATTTTGGTGGCTTATCTGGGGTGGTGTATGCACTGGTGGGCTATTGCTACCTGAGTGATGTATTGAGCGGTCGTCAGCGCTATCAGTTGGGTCATGGTTTGTTTGGCTTTATGTTGCTGTGGTTGCTGCTGGGCTTTTTCGATCTGTTGTGGGTCAATATGGCCAACTGGGCGCATCTGGGCGGCTTGGGCTGTGGCTTACTCTGGGCCTGGTTAAGCCGGGACCGGCGGCATCAATAATTCAGCTGGCAGTAACGGCAGGCTCTGCCGTTACTGATACAAATATTTGGTAAACAACACATCCTGCACCATCGGCTGTCCGGTTTCCCGGCGTAGCACCTGTTGCAGCTGTTCCAGAATAATCAGTCGGATCTCTTCGCGCCCATGCAGGGATTTGACCTTCTCTTCCGATTGCTTACTCAGAATGCCAATAATGGTATCCAGGATCAGTGGCTCATGGTACTCGATGGTTTTCAGCATATCTCGGCTGGGTAACATCAGCTCTACTGACACCCGCAAATAACCCAGGGTGCGGCGGTTTTCGGTGACATAGTTGGTGACGATATCCGGGTCAAAGCCGTAATACACCACCTCAGGCACATTTTGCTGTGCTTGGGCAGGCAGCGCTGTTAATAACAGCAGCGGTGCAAAGATCAGGGGCAGTAGTGCGCGCAAGGTTAGCTTTCCTCATCGGAGCGGGTTTCTGATAATCATATCAGTAGTCTCTTAGTTAGGCGAATTGCCGCTTAAAAAAATTCCTACCCTTGCTATAATGCGGCAATTTTTGCATTCTGAACCCGACTAACTGATGACAGCAGTATTTTCGCTGGC
>DAIOUM010000013.1:20668-42487 GCA_036759505.1 Alishewanella sp.
GGCAATTTTTGCATTCTGAACCCGACTAACTGATGACAGCAGTATTTTCGCTGGCGGCCTGTGCCGAACCCTGGCAACAGGCTGATGCCAGTAAGGCACCGGCTACCCTGTTACCCTGGCTGTTGGAGCCGGCGTCACTGACCGCCCGTTTAAAAGCGCACTGTCAGCAATTCCGGCTGCAGTTGCTGGCGGAGCAATCTTTGCCACTGCCGCAGACCTTACAGTCGCTGCTGCCGGCCAGTAGCCTTTGTACCCGCCGCGAGGTGTTAATGTGGTGCGATCAGCAAGCGGCCGTCTATGCCCAGAGTTGGATCCCGCAAGCCAGCCAACAACGCTTGCAGCAACTGGCCGCCCTCGGGGAACAGCCATTGGGCGAGTTGTTGTTTCAGTATCCGGATTTGCAACGTAGTCCGATTGAAATTGCCCGGCTTAGCCTGCCGCGGCCAAGCGCAGAGATCGCTGCGGGTGAATATTGGGCCAGACGCTCCGTGTTTTCGGTAGCCGGTGTGCCCTTATTAGTGGCAGAGGTTTTTCTGCCGGTGGTGGAGACGCTATGACAACGCTAAGCTGGCAACGACGCCAGGCCTACTGGCAATTGATGCGGCTGGATAAGCCGATCGGCACCTATCTGCTGCTATGGCCTACCTGGTGGGCATTATGGCTTGCTGCGGATGGGATCCCGCCTCTCGATTACTGGCTGATCTTTAGCCTCGGCGTGCTGTTAATGCGCTCAGCAGGTTGTGTGATCAATGATTATGCCGATCGCCATTTTGATGGTCAGGTTAGCCGCACTAAAGCCCGGCCGCTGGCCAGTGGCCAGCTACAACCGGTTGAAGCGCTGCAGCTGTTTCTGCTGTTGCTGCTACTGGCCGCCAGCTTATTGCTGTTCTTAAACCGGCAAACCCAACTGCTTGCGCTGGTGGCGGTGTTACTGGCCAGCAGCTATCCCTTTATGAAACGCTACACTCATCTGCCACAGCTGGTATTGGGCGCGGCCTATAGCTGGGGGATCCCGATGGCCTTTATGGCGCTGCAGGGTGAGGTGCCACTGTACGCCTGGTGGCTGTATCTGGCGAATCTGCTGTGGACAGTGGCCTATGATACCTTTTATGCGCTGGTCGACCGCGACGATGATCTTAAGGCCGGTATTAAATCGACGGCGGTGTTGTTTGGCCGTTATGCCCAGCCGGTGATTGCACTGTTGCAACTCGGCGTTTTAGGCTTGCTGGCGCTGCTGGGGCAAACGCTGGCACTGGGCTGGCCGTTCTTTTTAGCCCTGGCGCTCTGTGTGCCGGCTTTTGCCTGGCAGCACTACCGGGCGACGAAGGGGCCTCAGGGCGCCTTTGCCGCGTTCCTGGATAACCATTATGTTGGTATGTTGCTGTTTGTCGGTTTGGCGGTGGCGCTGGGAGTTTAGTATGAAAGCCTATTTACTTAGTTTACTGCTGTTAGCGGGTTGCAGCAGCGTGCAGGCAGAGCCGCCATTTGGCCGGGCCCAGATCGCCTTTGCCGGGCAGCAAGTTGCGGTGCAACTGGCCGATACGCCGGCGTTACGTGCCCGCGGCCTGATGTTTCAGCAAAGTGCCGAGCCGGGTATGCTGCTGTTATACACGGTGCCGGAGCCAATAAGTTTGTGGATGCGTAATACCGGTCTGGAGCTGGATGTCGCCTTTATTGATGCCAACTGGCAGATCCAGAGTATTAAGCCGCTTGAGCCTTATGATGAAAGCATTGTCAGCTCGGAAGGCCCGGTGATTGCTGCCCTGGAGAAACCGCGCGGCTGGTTTGCCGCCCGCGGCTTGACGGTCGGCAGTCAGCTCAGCTTAGTGCGCGACTGACAGCCGCTTAGCGGCTGGGGTCAATCAGGCCATTCAGGCTGTTATTGCGCCGAAACCAGCCGGCGATGCTAAAGCGCGGGCTGCGGGCAGGCAGCACTTCATGTGGAAAGCGCTCACTCTCAAATACAATTAACCCGCCGGCTGCTGGCTGAAACTGCCGGATCAACTGATCCTGCTCGTCATACAATGCCAGAGCGCCACCTTCAGTGACGCTGTTAAGATAGGTAACCGTGGTCAGCACCCGGTTGGAGCGGCCCTGAAAGGCGTCCAGATGCTTCTGATAGAAGTCACCGCTTTGATAACGCGCATAATGGCATTCAAAATCAAACAGGCCGAGCAGACAGCGTTGGTTAAATACCTGCTGTAACTGCTGCATCAGTGCCAGATACTGCTGTTGTGCCGGCGTACTGCCGTCCAGCCAGGCGGTGTGGTCGCGCCGGATCTGTTGATCCTGCAAATGCGCGGCCTGGCGGCCCACGCCTGCCGCGCGTAGCGGCTGCTGCTGCAAATCCTCCAATAGCGCAGAGGTTAGCGGCTCGGGTAAAAAAGTGGGTAGCCAAACCCAGCCCTGCTGATAGAAGGGGGTGATAATGCTGTCCCAGTCGGTTGCGGTTGGCGCTGACATAATGACTCCAAAAGCGGTAACGGACATAGTTTGCCATAGCAGTGAGCCAGCTCATAGCGACTCGCGTATCAGCAACGTAAGAAACAGGAGGATTGACCATGCGCATCGCTTTACTAGCGGCGACACTGCTGCTGACCGCTTGCAGCAAAACTGTACTGGACTACCGGCAACAAACGCCGGTATTAAAACTGGATGAGTTCTTCGCTGGCAGTGGCCGCGCCTATGGCGTGCTACACGACTGGCGTGGCCGCCAGACGCTGCGCTTTACCGCGGATCTTTGTGGCGAGTGGCAACAAGGCCGTGGCGACCTGTACGAGGTGTTCTATTTTAGTGACGGCCGTATTGAGCAGCGGCACTGGCGGCTGCAGCAGGACAGTTCAGGCAAAATCAGTGGTACGGCCGGTGACGTGGTAGGGGAAGCCAGCGGCCAACTGGCCGGTAATGCGCTGTACTGGCAATATGTGTTGCGCATCCCTTACGATGGTAGCACCCTGGATGTGACGGTTAAAGACTGGCTATATCTGATTGATCCGCAAAATCTGATTAACCGCACCACGATGCATAAGTTTGGCTTGAAGGTGGCAGAGCTGACGTTATCGATCCAACAAACCGATGCCAGTGCGGACTGTACGCCGTTAAAGCAGCAGGTTGCAGAGTTGGCAGCTAAGTTGTAATAGTATCGGGCATTGTGCCGTTGAGCCCGTTGTGGGCTCAACAGCGCTGAGCGCATTTAACGGCGGCCTGGAAACTGCTGAAAAATATGATTGACGACCCGCGCGGTGGACTCGCGTGGTTGCTGCAGATCCTGCTGGCTTAATACGCCCTCGGCGATCCCTTCCCACACCAGTTGCTTACGGCTGGCATCCACTAAATCAATATTTACGGTACCAACGCGGTAATGCACCGTTTCCACATCGGTTTGATAGTAGGGGAAAGGCGCATACAGACCACGGCGATAATAATAGTAGCTGTACGGATGCAGACTGGGTGAAGTGGTGCTGCGCACTTCGGAACGCTGGGCCACGTTAGAGTTAAAGTTAATCAACAGCTGTGGATCATCGCTTAGCCGGTAACCGCGCGCTGTCATCTCCGCCGTAATAGCGGCTTTCAGGTGCTGGGTCACCAGGCTGGTATAGCCGGCGCGATCAGTTGCCAATTCGGACATAAAGCCAAAGGTTTGATAACTACTCAGATCGACGTTCGGCGCCTGATCGGTTCGCACTTTAGGACCTGAGGCACAGGCTGTTAACCACAAGGCTGAGGCGAGCAGAATGCCGCGCCAGAGCCAGGAAGAATGCTGCTTATTCATAACTACCGCCATCTCAATCAACTTAGCCTTGATATCTTACTATACTACGCCAGCCATTTCTGCGATCAACCCGGCGGCGACTTGCATATTTTGACGCCGGCAAGCAAACTAAGTTCCGGCTGGCACAGCAAATTACCCAGCCAGACAGGAGTCACTGACTTGATGCTGCTAAGAAGTTAGCATTGCATGCGTGCTGCTATTACACTTAGCATAGTGTATTGCCAGCCTGTAACGGCAGATTTTACGAGATAATAATGAAAACAAAGGATAAAACGCCAGCCAGAGCTGAACCTGAAGCGGTCAATCAACAGGCGTCAGCTGCCCTGTCTGACGCACTGGCCAGCTTTGCTACCCAGTTACAGCAACAGCAGCAACTCTGGCTGCAACAAATGCAAACTGCGCTGGATGCCCAATGGCAGCAGCGGCTTATCGCCCACGAACAGGCTTATCAAAAACTCTATAAAGATTGGCAACAAAGCCGGCAGCAGCTGGAGTTAGCCGTGCCGGCACCTGCTGCCGATCCGCGGCTGTTGCAGGAACAGGAACGGCAAAATCAGCAATTACGGCAAAGACTGCAACAATTGGAAGCGCAGTTGGCCGGGTTGCAGCAACAACAAGCCAGTGCGGCAGAGCAACACGCCTCAGAACAGCAAACGGCTGGCCAGCTGCAGCAGCAGTTAGCCGAACTGCAACAGGCAATGCAGGTGCAGCAGGAGGCGCTGACCGTGGCCGATACCGCTTATGCGGCGGAACGGCAAAAGGTGGCAGAGCTGGAGCAACAGCTCGCCGCAGCCAGTGTTGGCACTGCCAGTACGCTGAGTGCTGAGCAGCAAAAAGTCACAGCGCTGCAACAACAACTGGCGCAGACTACTGCGCTGCTGCAGCAACACGAACAACAGGCGGCCAAGGCACAGGCCGAGGCCGAACAGAAACAGGCGGAATTAACCGAACAGCTACAACAGCGTGAGCAGCAAGCGGCAGCCGCCGAGGCGGAAGCCGGACAGAAACTAGCGGAGTTAACCGAACAGCTACAACAGCGTGAACAGCAAGCGCTGACCGCTGAGGCAGAAGCCGGCCAGAAACTGGCTGAGTTAGCCGAACAGCTGCTGCAACATAAACAACAAGCGGCAGCAGCTGTTGCCGCTGAACAACAAAAGGCTGGCGAACTGGCGGCTCAGATGTCGTCATTACAACAGCAACTTGAACTGGTACAGGCTGAGTTTGAGTCACAACGCCAGCAGATACAGCAACTGACAGAGCTGCAGACAGAGCTGGGGCAGAAACTGCAGTTTAAGCAGCAGATGTATCTGCAATTGCAGGAAGAAAATCAGGTGCTGAATCAGCAACAAAGCGAGCAGCTCGCCCAATTGCAGCAACTGGCCGCCAGTGAACAGCAATTACGGGAACAACTGGAGCGGCAAGACTTACTGCTGCAACAGGCTCGATTGCGGCTGGAGGTCACAGTCGAGAAACAGCAGCTGGAAGCGGATCAGGCCCGGGAGACCATTCGGGTGCTGCGGCAGGAATTAGCCAAAGGCCAGGAAGATCATCAGGCGGCTTTATCCGATCTGCAAAGCCGGCTGACCGAATATAAGCTGAAATTTGAATATGCACAGCGTCAGCTGTCGACCATGCCATAATAGGCGCCAAAGCAGGCCGGCAAGCCTGCTATTTTTTTGACAGGAATACTCTTTTTTAGGAATGCTATGAAACAAAAAGCCAATAACTTTCAGCAGATGCGCGAACTTAATCTGGCGCAGCAGGCAGCAATTGCTGCCAGTTTGCTGGAGCGGATGTTACCGAATTATCAACTGTTTAGCGAAGTCAGTCAGTTCGGCGATCCGGTGTTGGTGCGTAAAATTCTCGATCTGTGCTGGGAGTGGTTGACGGTACCGAAAGCAAAAATCAATTTCGAGCGCCTGGCGGAAGAACTGGAGCTGGCGACGCCTGAGGTCAATCATTACGATATGTTCGGGGTCTATCCGGCGGTTGATTGCGCCACGGCACTGGATATGATGCTTAATGGCATCCGCGAACAGGATGCCGCCGAATTTATTAATGTGGCGAAGATTTCACAGGCCACCGTGGCCCGGCTGATTGAATATGAAGCAGAAGATGCGGATATTACTACCGAAGCTGAGCTGAAAAAGCTGGTGCGGGATGATCCCTTGATGCAATACGAGATGGAATGTCTGGCGGAGCTGATCGAATTGGTTAAACCGATGAAGCGGATCGGCCGCGAACAAATGCAGCAGTTAAAAGCCTGGGTGAGAGAGCAGGGGCTGACTAACCTCGGTATGGAGCTTAGCCCGGAGACAGAGTAACCCTATCTAGCGGCTACTCTGACGCAGAAATAAGCGGTAGGCCAGCTGGCCGGCAACCTTTTCCTTTAGCAGCTGCCAGTTGGCAGGTATGGCGCCCAATGCCAGCTCTTTCTCGGTTTCCAGATAGATCAGGGCGTTGTCTGTCAGCCAGCCCTGTTGCTCTAACGCCAGACAGCAAGGCAGTGCCAAGCCCTGCCGGAATGGCGGGTCGATCAACACCAGATTATATTGCCGCTGTGCCGGGCGCTTTAGCCATTGCAGACAATCGGCATTGACCACCTCAGCATTGGCTGCCGCCAGTGTTTTCAGATGTTGCTGTAACTGCCGCGCCAGTGCCGGCGCTTTTTCCACCAGAGTCAGATAAGCAGCGTAGCGTGACAGTGCCTCTAAACCCAGGCTACCGCTACCGGCAAAACAATCCAGCACCGTACTTTGTGCCGTATCCTGCATCAGCCAGTTAAACAGGGTTTCCTTAACGCGATCGGTCGTGGGTCTGAGGCCCGCAGCATCGGCTACCGGCAGCTTTTTGCCCCGCCATTGGCCACTGATGATTCTGACGAAACCGCTGGGGCCGCCTGCGCTACCACGACTGCTCGATTGTTTCATTGATTCGTTTTTGCCTGACAGATAAAGGTGTTAGTATAAGGCCAATTTTATCCTAGTTTTCAGCTCTGACCTAACTGCATATGACAAAACAGAATAAACTCTTTTCCTGGCTTGGTTTTGGTAAGAAGCCATCAGACGCACCGGACACCGCAACTCAGCCTGAGTCGACAGCTGCTAACGCGCCAGCAACAACGGAAACCGCAGCCGCTGCTACGCCGGTTGCAGATGCTGCGGTAACGGCGGCGTCAGTAACGGATGCGCCTGAGGCCGACGTGCCGGTCCCGGAAAGTCCGGCCACAGCACCGCAGGTAGACAGCAATCCGGAGCCGGAGCGAGTCACCGCCGTGCCAGCAGCATCGCCACAGGCTGCAGCAGCAAAGGCTAGCCCGAGCTTGGATAACCCGAAAAAACCGGGTCTGTTTGCCCGTTTAAAGCAGGGACTGGCGAAAACCAGTCTGAATCTGGGGGCCGGTTTAGCCTCACTGTTCGTTGGCAAGAAAATTGATGACGAGCTGTACGAAGAGCTGGAAACGCAGTTACTGCTGGCTGACGTTGGTATGGATACGACTCAGAAGCTGATTAAGCAGTTAACCAGCCATGCTGATCGCAAGGCTCTGAAAGACGCCGGTTTGCTGTATGAGAAACTGCAGCAGGATATGGCCGAGTTGTTGCAGCACGTGGAGCAGCCGCTGCACCCCGTGGCCAGCAACGGCCCCTTTGTGATCCTGATGGTCGGGGTGAATGGTGTCGGTAAAACCACGACTATCGGTAAGATGGCACAGCAGTTTAAGCAGCAGGGCAAAACCGTGATGCTGGCGGCTGGCGATACTTTCCGGGCCGCCGCGGTGGAGCAGCTGCAGGTGTGGGGCGAACTTAATCAGATCCCGGTGATTGCCCAGCATACCGGCGCGGATAGCGCCTCAGTGATTTTTGATGCCTATCAGGCCGCCAAAGCCCGTAAAGTCGATGTACTGATTGCTGATACCGCCGGCCGCTTACAAAATAAAGCACACCTGATGGAAGAGCTGAAGAAGATTGTCCGGGTATTGCAAAAGATTGAACCGGCGGCACCACACGAAGTGATGCTGACGCTGGATGCCGGCACCGGCCAGAATGCGTTGAGTCAGGCCAAACTCTTTAACGAAGCGGTCCCTCTGACCGGTATTAGTTTGACCAAGCTGGATGGTACCGCCAAAGGCGGGGTGATCTTTGCGATTGCCGATCAGTTTAAGGTGCCGATCCGTTTTATCGGGGTAGGGGAAGCCATCGATGACCTGCGGCAGTTCCAGGCCCAGGACTTTATCCGGGCGCTGTTTAACAAGGAATAACCGCTATGCTGCAGTTTGATCAGGTAAGTAAAAGCTATCCGGGTGGCTTTGTGGCACTGGAGCGGATTAACTTTCGTATCGCTAAAGGCGAAATGGTGTTTCTGACCGGCCACTCCGGCGCAGGTAAAAGTACTATCCTGAAACTGATCAGCATGATTGAGCGCCCCAGCACTGGCCGGGTGATGATTAACAATATCGATCTTAGCCGCTTAAAACGCAGTCAAATTCCTTATGTCCGGCGCGATGTCGGCATTATTTACCAGAATCACCGGCTGCTAATGAACCATACCGTATTTGATAATGTGGCTTTGCCGCTGGTGATTGAAGGTTTTACCGGTAAGGAAATGGTAAAACGGGTGCACGCCGCGCTGGATAAGGTCGGTTTACTGGATAAGCAGCGCTGTCTACCACAGACCTTATCAGGCGGTGAGCAGCAGCGGGTTGGTATCGCCAGGGCCGTGGTTAATAAGCCGCCGTTACTACTGGCTGACGAGCCAACCGGTAACCTGGATCCGGAACTATCACGTGACATTATGCGGGTGTTTGAAGCCTTTAATCAGGTTGGCGTCTCGGTGCTGGTGGCAACCCATGATTTGGGACTGATCGCCCGGATGCGTTACCGCACCCTGACGTTAAAGCAGGGCCGGATGATTAATGACGGCCTGATGCCTGCTCCGGGGGTGTTATGAGTATTTTGTTCAGTAGTCGGGCCAGTGGCGCTAAAGCTAGCCGGGTCAATCCCATACAGCGTTTTGTGATGTTTTTTGTGCACCATATCCGTCAGGCGGTATTTAGTTTGGGGGAGCTTTGGCGTACACCGGGTTCCTCACTGATGACGATAGCGGTACTGGGATTGAGTCTGACGCTGCCAACGACGCTGCACCTGCTGGTCAAGAATGTGCAGCAGATCAGTGGTGGCTTTGCCAAGGCTGCAGAAATCAATTTATTTATCCGTGATACTGCGACACCACAGCAAGTGCAGAGCCTGAAAACCATTCTCGAAGCAGATAGCCAGATCGCCGGCGTACGGCATATCAGTAAAGAGGCGGCGATGGCAGAATTTCGCGAAGCGTCCGGCTTTGGCGCGGCGCTGAATTATCTGACCGATAATCCGCTGCCGGATGTGCTGGTGGTGCTACCGGTGCATACTGAGCCCGCAGCCGCCCGTCAGTTACAACAGCAGCTGGAAAAAGAGCGGATAGTGGAATTTGCCAAGCTGGATCTGGAATGGCTGCAACGGCTGGATGCGCTGGTGCTGCTGTTACAGCAAGCGGTGGTGGCCATTGGTCTGCTGTTACTCAGTGCCGTGTTACTGATTGTCAGCAATACCATCCGCTTATCAATTATTAATAAACGCGATGAAATTGAAGTGATGAAGCTGGTCGGCGCGACCGATGCTTTTATTCAGCGACCTTTTCTTTACACCGGGCTTTGGTTCGGCGTCTTTGGTGGGCTATTGGCCTTTCTGGTTACCGAAGCCTTACTCTGGTGGTTGCGCGGCGCCATTGCCAGTATCAGCAGCCTGTACCAGAGCGATTTTCAGTTACAGGCAATGAGTCTGCATGAGTTCGGCGGCTTGCTGTTACTGGCGATCCTACTCGGAGTAATGGGATCCTATCTGTCGGTACGCCGTCATTTACGGGCCATTGAGCCGTCTTGAGCCCGCTGCGGCTAAGCTGACAGCTGGTTATAAAAATTGCTTATCTTATAAAAACCAGATCTATAAAGAGTTGCAACTAGTATTAGCACTCTCAGTCAAAGAGTGCTAATATCAGCTCACTTAGTTCAACACAGGATAAGCAATACCATGACGAAATCAGCTTACATGCCCCTTACGGTAGCAGCCAGCGGTAGTCTGGAGGCTTACACCCATGCCGTCAGTACTATCCCGATGCTGAGCGCTGAAGAAGAGCGCGGTCTGGCCGAACGCCTGCAGCAAGACGGTGATTTAGAAGCGGCGCGCCAGTTGATTATGTCGCATCTGCGGTTTGTGGTGCATATCGCCC
Source organism: Alishewanella sp. (assembly GCA_036759505.1). GTDB lineage: Bacteria > Pseudomonadota > Gammaproteobacteria > Enterobacterales > Alteromonadaceae > Alishewanella. Next base: position 30,705 of record DAIOUM010000013.1, read on the forward strand.
GCAGCTATGCCGGTTATGGCCTGCCAATCAGCGATTTAATTCAGGAAGGTAATATTGGCCTGATGAAAGCGGTAAAGCGCTTTGATCCGGCGGTCGGTGTGCGCCTGGTGTCTTTCGCCGTGCACTGGATTAAAGCCGAAATTCATGAATATGTGCTAAAAAACTGGCGCATCGTTAAAATTGCCACCACTAAGGCACAGCGCAAACTGTTCTTTAATCTGCGTAAGGCCAAAAAGCATCTGGGCTGGTTTAATCAGCAGGAAGTACAGCAGGTTGCTGAATCGCTGGGTGTGGCCGAGCACGAAGTGCGTGAAATGGAAGCCCGGATGAGCAACTATGATATGCCATTCGATGCGCCGGATGAAGACGATGAGCAGGCCTATACGGCGCCGGTATACTATCTGGAAGATAAAAGTTCTGATCTGGCGGCACAGGTTGCCGACGATCAGTGGGATACGGCAGCGGTAGATCGGTTACAGGCGGCGATTCGCACCCTGGATGATCGCAGTCAGGATATCGTACGTGCCCGTTGGCTGGATAACCAGAAGCTGACCCTGCAGGAGCTGGCCGATCGCTATCAGGTCTCAGCTGAGCGGGTGCGGCAGCTGGAGAAAAATGCGATGAAAAAGCTGCAGCAGGCATTGCAGCACTAATAGTCAAAACAGACTGACAAAAACGGCGCCGCGGCGCCGTTTTTTATTAGGTCGTGATTATTCTTCTTGTGGTGCCGCGATCGCCGGTGCGGTCACCCCTGCCGCTATCACCTGATGTTCCTGTGGCAGTAATGCCGAGATCCCCACCAGCTCAATGCCTTCTGCCTGCAACTGCGGCAGACGGCGTTTTAGAAAGCGATAGGTTTCCGGGTACGGATGACCAATCGCAATCGCGACCTGATGACGGCGGGCAATTTGCAGTAATTGCTTAAACTGCCGCTCCAGCGCAGCTTCGCTTAACTCATTGTCTAAAAATACATGCCGCGACAGCAGCGTCACGCCATGCTGACCGGCGTACTTTTTGGCGGTACTTTGTGGGGTGGTCAGGCTGTCGACAAAGAACAACCGGCGCTGCTGCAGGTACTCCATGGTCCAGTCCATTGGTTGCTCCAGCGCGGTAAACAGACTTCCCATATGGTTATTAATGCCAATGGCGTATGGGATATCCGCCAGCGCCTGCTGCAGGGTGTGATGAATTTGCTGGCGATTCATATCGCGGGTCAGCGCGCCCGGACCCAGCGCATTGTGCTGATTGGCTTCCATCGGCATATGCAGCATCACATCTTTTTTCGCCTGAGCCGCCTGTCTGGCGGCTTGTCGGCCATAGGGAGTGTGCGGCAGTACGGCATAGGTTAGCGCATGCGGCAACTCAACCATCTTCAGATCGGCGCGTTGATAACCAATATCATCGATAATGATCGCAATCCGGGGGCTGGCCAGTAGCGGTAAACTCAGACAGCACAGGCTCAGACAAAGCAGACGCAGCAGTTGCACTAGGATTCCTTTTATTGCTCCGGTTTTCCGCTTGTCATGCGCAGCATACTGAAAAACCTGATATTAACCTCACCCATTCAGGTTATAGGACAGCCTTAGTCGGGTGCAAGTTTTTTATTGTGCGCCCAGCCAATTTAACGGGTTAACCGCTTCGCCTTTTTCCCGGATCTCAAAGTACAGTGCCGGATCAGCCTGGCCGCCGCTGGCACCGACCTGGGCAATGGCATCACCGGCACGCACATTGTCACCGGGCTGCTTCAGTAAACTCTGGTTATGACCATACAGGCTCATAAAGCCTTTACCATGGTCAACCACAATCACCCAGCCATAGCCTTTTAGCCAGTCGGCGTAGATCACCCGGCCATCGGCGATGCTCTGCACATTAGCGCCGCTTGCCCCCTGAATTAGGATGCCGCGTGAGGCCAGGCCACCTTGCCGGTTTTGCCCAAAACGCTGCAATACCCGGCCACGCAGCGGCCAGGGGTACTTGCCCCGACCGGCTGTCAGCCCTGACAGATCGCGATTACGCTCGGCCAGACGACGCAGTTCGTTTATTGTTTTTTGCAGCGTGGTTTCGTTTTGTCGCAGATAACTAAGCTGATTACCCTGTTGCTTTAACAGCGCCTGCAGTTCATTGACGGACGCCTGCTGGCTGCTGCGGGCCTCGCTCAGTTGTTGCTGCTGTTGTTGCAGGGCACTGAGTTCGGTTTGTAACTGCTGCTGTTGATTTGCCAGTTGTTGTTTGACCTGCTCCAGTTCACTGACGGTGTGATTGATTTGGGCTAACTGGCGTAATCTGGCCTGATTAAAGTACTGATAATAGGTCAGCACACGTTCCAGCCTGCCGGTATCCTGTTGATTTAACAGTAAGCGCGAATAATCGTGCTGGCCGAGGCTATAGGCACTTTTTAGTTGTTCAGCCAATAACTGCTGCTGCTCTGCCAGTTGTTGCTGCAACTGCTGTTGTTGCCGGTTCAGGTTAGCACTTTCCCGCTCCAGCCGTTGCTGACGGCCCTGAGTGTCCCTGAGTTTACGCGCGGCTTCCGCCAGGGCTTTGTCTGCGGCCTGTAATCGCTGCTCCGCCTGTTGCAACTGCCGGCGTTGTTGCCGGACTTGCTGCTCGGTTTGCTTGATTTGTTGCTGGAGCTGCTGTAATTCCCGCTCAGCCTGCGGCGTCTGCTGGGCAGACGCGGCCGTGGACAGCAGGCTGAGCCAGAAACAGCCTGCAAACAGGTAAGGCAAGCGCTTTGACATTAACGCAATTGCATCAGGACTTTGCCGGTCATCTCGGCGGGGATCGGCATACCCATCAGCTGCAGCATGGTCGGGGCGATATCACTGAGGATGCCACCTTCCACTGCTGTAGCCGGACGACCGACATAGATCAGCGGCACTGGATCACTGGTGTGGGCGGTATGGGCCTGGCCAGAATCCGGATCCTGCATTTGTTCAGCATTACCGTGATCTGCGGTGATCAGGCACTCACCACCAACCTGTTGTAAGGCTGCAACCACCCGGCCAATACTACGGTCAACTGCTTCGACGGCCTTGATGGCGGCTGACATAATGCCGGTATGACCGACCATATCGCCGTTCGGATAGTTACAGATAATCACATCAAACTTACCGCTGTGAATGGCGGCGACTAACTTGTCAGTCAGTTCTTCCGAGCTCATTTCCGGTTGCAGGTCATAGGTGGCGACCTGTGGCGACGGCACCAGGATCCGCTCTTCGCCGGCAAACAGCTCTTCGCGACCGCCACTGAAAAAGAAGGTCACATGCGCATATTTTTCGGTTTCGGAGATCCGCAGCTGGGTTTTCTGATGCTTAGCCAGCCATTCACCCAGCACATTATTCAGACTTTCCGGCGGGTAAGCACAGGGCGCCGCAATATCAGCAGCATATTCGGTCAGCATCACAAACTGGCTTAACTTCGGTTGCGCCTGGCGGACAAAGCCGTTGAAACCTTCATCGACAAAGGCGCGGGTAAACTGGCGGGCCCGGTCAGCGCGGAAATTCATAAAGATCAGCGCATCGCCGTCCTGTAAGTGGATAGGTTCGCCGGCAGCATTCAAAATGGCAGAGGCTTTGACAAACTCATCGTTCTCATCACGTTGATAGGCGGCTTGCAAGGCGTCACTGGCCGAGTTAAAGCGATACGCGGCCTGACCCTGCGTCAGCAGATTATAAGCTTGTTCTACCCGGTCCCAGCGTTTGTCGCGGTCCATCGCGTAGTAACGGCCGATAATGGACGCGATCTGACCTTTACCACTTTGCGCAAAATGTTGTTCAAACAGTGCCAGCGAGGCGGCGGCACTGCGCGGTGGAGTGTCGCGGCCATCTAAAAAGGCATGCAAATACACCTTAGTAGCGCCACGTTGCTCAGCCAGTTGCACCATTGCCAGTAAATGTTCTTCATGGCTATGCACGCCTCCCGGTGACAGCAAGCCCATCAGATGCACGGCTTTGCCCTGACTGACAGCGGCATCTACCGCCTGCACCAGCACCGGATTCTGATAAAAATCACCATCGGCGATGGCTTTGGTAATGCGGGTAAAGTCCTGATAGACCACCCGGCCCGAGCCAAGATTGACATGGCCAACCTCGGAGTTTCCCATTTGCCCGTCAGGCAAACCGACATCCAGGCCAGAGCCGGAAATCAGGGTGTGTGGATACTGTTGCCATAAGGCATCCATTACCGGGGTGTTGGCCTGGGCGATCGCATTATGCTGTTGTTCCTCACGGTAGCCCCATCCATCCAGAATTAATAAAACCAGGGGTTTTTTCGGTGCGGACATAGCATCTCCCTTAACAGATTACAAAGGTGGCGGAATAATGCGCTTATCTTACCGTTTTTTTGCTTTTGCACCAGTGATGATTCGCCGTTAGCCGCCGGTACTAACCGGCTGAGCGGTTTTTTAGCTGTCGATTTTCGATAAAATCGGTATACTCAGCGCTGTTTTTAATCTCAACCAGAAGAAATTTTGCCCTATGGACCAAATGATCGAATTTGTTGGAAATCATCTGCTGCTCAGCATGATCTGGCTGGTGTTAGTGGTACTGATTATCGGTGGCTGGTTAAAGTCGAAATTGTCACCGGTGAAAGCGGTCAGCCCGACCGAACTGACGTTAAAAGTGAACCGTGAAAATGCGGTGCTACTGGATATTCGTAGTGAGGACGATTTCCGGAAGGGGCATATTACCGACGCCCGTAACGTTAAGCAGGAGCAAATTGCTAATCTGCAGTTGTCTGGCCTTGAAAAGCAAAAAGATACGCCCATTATAGTAGTGTGTCAGATGGGTGTCAGTGCGCAAAAAGCCGCGGCCACCCTATCTAAGCAAGGTTTTACTCAGGTTTCAGTGCTGCAGGGCGGTATGAATGCCTGGACCGGTGCCAGTTTGCCGGTTGTTAAAGCAAAGAGGTAAGCATGGCAGACGTAGTTATTTATACTAAAGCATATTGCCCCTACTGTGTCAGAGCGGTAGGCTTATTGCGTGAAAAGCAGGTGGCTTATCAGGAAATTCGCATTGACCTGCACCCTGAGCGCCGGGATGAGATGATTAGCCGGGCGAATGGCCGCACCACAGTGCCGCAGATCTTTATTGGTGAACAGCACATTGGTGGCTGTGACGATATGGTTGCTCTGGATAACCAGGGTAAACTCGATTCATTATTACAAGCATAACTAAACAGGATTTATCATGGCAGAACAACAAGCCAATGGCATCGCAGCAGAACAGGCTGCACAGGGTTTACAGTTTGCAATTCAACGCATCTTCGTAAAAGACATTTCTTTTGAAGCGCCAAATGCCCCTGCGATTTTCCGCAAAGAGTGGAAGCCGGAAGTTAAACTGGATTTAGATACCCGCAGCGAAAAGCTGGAAGAGAATGTCTATCAGGTTATCCTGTCACTGACCGTGACTACTACTGTTGGTGACGAAACCGCCTTCCTGTGTGAAGTACAACAAGCAGGTATTTTCTCTATCGGTGCTTTAGAAGAGCCGCAAATGGCGCATATGCTGGCCGCATTCTGCCCGAACATTCTGTTCCCGTACGCGCGGGAAGCGGTGTCTAACCTGGTTAACCGTGGTACCTTCCCACAGCTGAATCTGGCTCCGGTTAACTTTGACGCCTTATTTGCACAGTATCTGCAACAGCGTCAGGCCGAAACTCAGCAACTGAACGCTTAATGAGCAGCGCTTCTGCGATCACGGTATTAGGGGCAGGGTCTTACGGCACTGCCCTTGCCATTTGTCTGGCCCGCAATGGTAACCCTATTACGCTTTGGGGCCGCAACGCTGCCGAAATGGCGCAGATGCAGCAGCAACGGCTGAATCAGAAATACCTGCCGGATATTCCACTACCGCCAACCTTGGAAGTGACAGCGGATTTGGCGCATGCTGTGCAGCAAAGCCGCGACATTCTGGTAGTGGTGCCCAGCCACGCCTTTGCACAAACCCTGCGCCAGATTAAGCCGTTACTGGCTGCGGATGCCAGGGTGGCCTGGGCAACCAAAGGTCTGGAGCCGGAAACCGGTCGCTTATTGCAGGATGTCGCCCGTGAGATCCTCGGTGAGCTGGTCTCGCTGGCGGTACTGTCCGGGCCAACCTTTGCCAAAGAAATGGCTGCTGGTTTACCTACTGCTATCTCGTTGTCTTCTGCCGATCCGGCTTTTATCAAACAGCTGTCTGATCTGTTACATTGTGCCCGTACTTTCCGTGTCTATACCAATAGTGACTTTATTGGCGTGCAACTGGGTGGCGCGGTAAAGAACGTGATCGCCATAGGTGCCGGCATGGCCGATGGTATTGGCTTTGGTGCTAATGCCCGCACGGCCCTGATCACCCGGGGGCTGGCTGAAATGTGTCGCCTTGGCTGTGCCATGGGCGCGCAAAAGGATACCTTTATGGGCATGGCCGGGCTGGGCGATTTGGTTTTAACCTGTACCGATAACCAGTCACGTAACCGCCGCTTTGGCTTGCTATTGGGGCAGGGGAAAGGGGTCGAAGAGGCGATGCAGGCGATTGGTCAGGTGGTGGAGGGTTTCCGCAACGCCAAAGAGGTGTTTAATCTGGCGCAGCGGGTTGGCGTTGAAATGCCGATCACTGAACAGATCTATCAGGTGTTGTATCAAGGGAAAAACGTCAAGCTGGCAGCCCAGGACCTGCTGGGCCGCGAGCGTAAAGACGAGATCAGTTAGCCAGCTGCCGCTGATTATTCAGCAGTTGATTTTCTTTTAGTAATAGTTGCCCGATGTCCTCAGCCGGCACCGCCCGGCTGAAGCGATGTCCTTGCTGACAATCACAGCCCATCACATGCAGCAGGTATGCCTGCATTTCAGTTTCGATATTGGTGGCAATCACATCCAACTGCAAATAGCCCGCTAACCGGATCAGGGTGGCGCAGATATTACGTTGTTGTTCCTGCTGCTCAATATAACGTACCAGCGATGGTGCCAGTTTTACGCCGTGCAACGGGAATTGCCGCAACTGATTCAGTGATGCCACGCCATCACCGAAATTATCCAGCACTACCCGGAACCCGATACGCTCTAAGCTGTGTAAGCGCTCTCGCAGCCAGATAGTCGGGTGATTGAAAATGGCTTCCGGTAATTCCAGTTCGAACAAACTGGCGCTCAGCTCAAACTCGCTGAGCGTATCCTGCATAAAACGGATAAAGTCGGTTTGGGCAAACTGCTGGGCTGAAATATTCAGTGCCAGCCGGCCGCGCATCAGCGCGGTTTGTTGCCAATAACTAACTTGCTTACAGGCTTTGCGAAATACCAGCCGGTCCAGATTAATAATCAGGCCGGTTTCCTCAACCAGTGGCAAAAAGGTCGGAGGGGGCAACATGCCGCGACGCGGGCTTGGCCAACGCAATAAGGCCTCGAAACCGACGATACGATTACTGCTGATACTAAACTTGGGCTGATAAAACAGCTCAAACTCCCCTTGTGCGGCACTGCGATAAAGCTCATTTTCCAGTGCAAGATAATCCGGCGCCTGCTGCTGGCTGCCGCTGTCGGCAAAGCAGAGAGCATGGTCCTGTTGCTGGCTGGCCAGACGCAGTGCGCGCTCGGCACTGTTGATTAAATTGGTCGCGTCTTCACCGTCATTTGGACTACAGCTGATACCTATTGCTAACCGCAAGTTAGCATAAGCAGTGCCGGGATCGGCTTGGCGGAAGCCGGCAATGATTTTATGTGCCAGTTGATTTAGCAGAATAGTACTGTTGGTTTGGCACAGATGCGGTGGCACCAAAATCGCAAAGCAGTCACTTTGATAGCGTGCCAGCACTAATTTATCGGACACCAGCAGTTGCAAACGTTTTGCTGCTTCGATGAGCTGTGATTCAGCAGGAGCGGCATCGACAGTGGCGGTCGGGCTGTTTCTGAGCTGAACTAGCAGTAGTGCGACACTGGGGTAATGTTCATCACAGCTGAGGATGGCCTGCCGTAACTGTTCAGTAAACAACAGGTGGTTCGGAAGTAAGGTACTGTCATCACGTAACACTTGCTGTTGTTGCCGCGCGCTCTGGTTGCGTAAATGGGTGATATTCTGGCCGTACAACATATAGCGCGGTTCTTTACCGCTCTGCTGGCGCAGGGTGTGGACACTTAGCTTGAAGGCTTCACAGTGACGTTCGTTTTTAAGCCAGGCTTCGCCGTGCCAAAAACCTTGCTGTCGCAGTTGCTGTTTCAGTGTAAGGTCCAGTGGCTGTTGACCATCGGCATCGGCAAATAACGGCAAACTGATACTGACACTGCTGTTATCTTGCTCCTTTAACAGGCTTTTTAGCGAGCTGCTGGCATTACGCACTGCCAGATTACGATCCAGAATAGCAATGGCACCCGGGGTTTCGGCCAGTAATTGCTGAAAATCCTGGCGCCGGGCATCCAGTGCGCGGCTACGGCGTGTTAAACTAAGCCAGGTCAGGGCTAGCGCCAGGCTGAGCACCCCAAGTGCCGCCAGCGTCAGTAAAAAACCGCCTTCCACAACACTTTGTTCGGCAGCAGCGGGGAACGACCAACTCAGCAACAATAACCAAAGGCCGAGGGTGAGCAACAGCATGGGAACACATTCCTTGTTTAATTAATAACCACTATTGAATATAGTTGCTTTGTTACCTACAGGACAAGAGCTAATACGAAATAAAAACCGGAGACGAGTGAATGTTACATCTGGCGCTATTTCAGCCACAAATTGCCCCCAATACCGGCAATATTATCCGTCTGGCTGCCAATAATGGCTGCCGCTTGCATATTATCGAGCCAATGGGTTTTGATTTTGAAGAAAAAAAGCTGCGGCGGGCGGGGCTGGATTACCATGATTTGGCCAATGTCAGCCGTTATCCGGATTATCAGCAGTTTTTAGGTGCCATGCAGGGGCGGCGGATTTTTGCTATTACCACCAAGGGTACCCGCTTTTATCATCAGGTTAGCTTTCAGCCGGACGATGTGTTGCTGTTTGGCTCGGAAACCAGCGGCTTACCGGACAGTGTGCGCGATAGCCTGCCGGCAGAGCAGAAATTACGGATCCCGATGCAGGCGGGCGCCCGCAGTCTGAATCTGTCTAACAGCGTGGCTATTGTTAGCTATGAGGCGTGGCGCCAGCTGGGCTATCCGGGCGGACTTTAAAGGGACGCTTTGCTGCTGATGCTGAGTTGCTGTAAAAACTGATTAATGGCGGCCAGTACCTGCTGGCGGATCGCATCCTGCTCCATCAACAGTTCATGTCGGCCGCCATTCAGGCTATACAGTGCCTTGGGCAACGCGGCCGGGAGCGCATCAAACCACTGCCGCTGGGCACCATTGGCTACCACCTTATCGGCACTGCCCTGTAGCAATAGCAGCGGGGTCTGGCAATGCACTACATCCCGCCTGAGCTGGCGCATGGCCAGGATCGCCTGCACCAGCCACTGGCAACTGACACCGCCAAGTTGCAACTCGGGCTCACGCTGGTAGCAATCACGCAGCGCCTGATAGCGCGCTGGGCTGGAAGTTAAATCATTACCGGCAAAAGGCTTAGCCTGATAGGCTTGTTGGCCCGGGAAATAGCCAGCCTGAGCTGCAGGCTCAGCTCTGAGCTTGCGGCAATAAGCCAGCGCCAGGCCTTCGGCGACGCGGGTTGGCACAGGTCCGCTATGGATCCCCAGCATCGGAGAGCAGAATACCGCGGCGTCGAAAAAACGCCACCAGCGCTGCCAGAGGTCGCCAGTGAGTAAACCCGCTGCGATGGCGCAGCCCATAGAGTGACCGAGCAGCAGATGCCGCTGATGGCCGCCAGGTTCGACGATTTGCTGTAAAAACTGTGCCAGATCCTGCTGATAGTGCGCAAAGCTCTCGACATAACCGGGTTGCGGATCAGCCAGGAGGCGGCCGGAGCGGCCCTGACCGCGGTGATCGATGATATAAACACTGTAGCCGGCGTTGACCAGTTCCAGCATCAATTCACTGTATTTAACCGCCGTTTCAATGCGGCCACTGCTGATCACCCAGGCCGTGCTGGCAGTAGGACTCCGATGGTAACTATAGGCCAGTGGCACACCGCCGCTACCGGTTAAAACCCCGTGTTGCAGCTGCTGCCAGAATGGCAGCAAGCGGCTTTGCCAGTGCTCACTGAGGTTGGTTTCGGTGGCCAGTTGCTGGATATCGGGAAAAGCTTGGGTCATCGGCAGGCAGGGTAACGGCTTGGTTCAGGTAAGGGGCAGTGTAACATTAATCTGCAAACCGCCACTACTGACATTGCTGGCGCTGACCTGTCCCTGATGCTGGCGGATGATCTGAGCCACAATAGCCAGCCCCAGACCAGTACCGCCGGTTTGGCTATCGCGGCTGTGGCTAACACGGTAAAACGGTTGAAAAATTTGCTCCAGTTGATCATTGGCTAAGCCCGGGCCCTGATCGCTAATACTCAGTTGTGCCTGAGTGTCATGCACCTTTATGGTGCAATTAATCTGACTGCCGGATGGACTGTATTTCATCGCATTACGGATAATATTCTCCAGTGCCCGGCCCAGTAAACGGCTGTCGCCCTCCAGCCATAGCTGTTCAGGAGCCTGCAGTACCAACCGCTGTTGTTTGGCGTCGGCCTCAAGCTGATTAATACTCAGGACTTCCTCGGCCAGGGCAACCAGATCCAGCGGGTAGCGCTCCAGTTGATACTGACCGGCGTCCAGCTTACTGAAAGTCAGTAATTCATCCAGCATGGCTTCCAGCCGTTCTAATTCGCTTTTTAAGCGCGGCAGTTGTTGCAGATCCTGCTGGCGTTCACTCAGCGCTATCGCCAGTTGGGCTCTGGCCAGCGGTGAGCGCAACTCATGCGAGATATCCCGCATCAGCCGCTGCTGATTATGTAGCAGGGCACTGATCTGCTCAGCCATGGTATTAAAGCTACGGCCCAGTTGCCCCAATTCATCCGGGCGTCTGGCCAGTCGCTGCACCCGGCTATCGAGTTTGCCGCTGGCAAATTGCAGGTTTTGTTGCACCAGCTCGCGCAGTGGCCGCGAGATTGAAATGGCCAGTGCAAAGCTGGCGGTCGCGGATATCAGCACCAGCAGCAGAACCAAGAGCGGCTGTGACAGGCTGCTCAGGCGCCACCATGGCTGCGCCGGCCGTTGCCGTAGCTGATAAAGTGCCAGTTGTTGTTCACCTAGCTGCAACATAAAGGGGCCAGCCAGATGAGTATTATTGTGGCGTAGCAAGCGTGGCCGGTTCAGTTGATTTAGCTCAGCCAGCCAGCTTTGGTTAAAGTTACGCGGCAGCAGTGCCGGCGTCAGCAGCTGATTATCCGCCGTTTGCACCACCACCCAGCGCGCTTCGCCCAGCGCAGCCAGGTGCTGCAGCAGCTCAGCAGCGGATTGACTTTGCCGCAAGGGCTGCAGCTGTTGCTGCAGTTGCTGGATCACGCCGGGTGGTAGCCGCCGGATCTCGGTATCTTCCATTAGCTGGCGCGACAGCACTAAAGTTAAAGCCACGGTCAGCAGCAATACCAGCCAGAACCAGAGGAAGATCCGACCGGCCAGCGAGTTTAACGGGTTTAAGCGTTGCCAGTTCATGCGTTACCCTGCGTCAGAAATAAATAGCCACTGCCACGCAGGGTCTGGATTTTTTCGCTGTCGCTATGTTGCGCCAGCTTTTTGCGGATATTACTGATATGCATATCCAGACTACGATCATACTGCTGCAGCCGCCGCCCCAGCACCAGGCGGCTTAATTCATCCTTACTGACAATTTCGCCGGCGCGGCGCATCAGCTGCTCCAAAATCTGAAATTCGGTGGCGGTGAGCGTGACCGG
>DAIOUM010000014.1:0-25993 GCA_036759505.1 Alishewanella sp.
GCGTTATGCCTACAAGCGTTAGCATTCGGCGCTTATATGAGCTAATATGTGACCAAAATATAGACCTATATAGAGGTTTTTATGCGTCAAGTATTGGCAGATCTTTCTGTAAGCATTTCAGAATTAAAGAAAAACCCTTCAGCCCTGCTTTCCCAGGCCAATGGTTCGGCTATAGCTGTGTTAAATCACAACAAGCCAGCGGCCTACCTGATTCCAGCGGAGACCTACGAGGCTCTGATGGACATGATCGACGACTATGAGCTGGCTCAACTTGTTGAGGAACGACGTGGCGACAAAGATCAGGCTGTAACGGTGTCGCTGGATGATTTATAAGCTCCGCTTTCTACCGGCTGCGCTGAAGGAGTGGGAAAAGCTTGGCGCCCCGATCAGGAGCCAGTTCAAGAAAAAACTGGCAGAGAGATTGGAAAATCCCAGAGTGCCTGCTGATAAGTTAAGCGGCTATGACTCGGTGTACAAAATCAAACTACGCTCCGCTGGTTACCGGTTAGCCTATGAGGTTGTTGACGATGAGCTGCTTGTGTATTTACTTGCCGTAGGCAAGCGGGAAAAGGGCAAGGTCTACTCGTCTCTCAAAAAGCGAGCCTGAAATGGTGCAGTGTAGGCATAACAATCAGTTCCAGACCGACAGCGTGCACTACGCAACATTTGTGTTACTCGTTGTCGCTCAAACAATAGTACAAAGGTCGCTCCATTTTCGCTGCGGCTGAACTGGGCGTTAAGCAGAATATGAATACTTCGTCTCTCTCATTATTCATCGTGGCGGCCCCGCCTATTGTTGGCAGTTTTATTGTCCTTGCTTTGGCTGCTGTGGGGTGGGGTGTCTGGATCACTCATTTGTTGGCAATTTTCTTAGCCTGTTGTCTTGGCTTAGCAGGAAGCCATATGAGCAAGCTCGGGAATCGACAGAATGTAGCCTTTGCTGTCGTCATGCTGACTTTGACTGGGTTGGCGATATCGTTACTTGGTGACTCGACCGGGCCTGAGCGCTGGATTCCGATCGGGCCGTTGAGGCTGTATGTAGCCCCACTCCTTCTGCCCTCATTTATCGCAGCTTGTTCGGTCTTTCTTGAAAAAGACGGTAAATACCAAGTTATTCCCTTCGCCGCCGTTCTTGTGGCATCGCTTTTACTGGCATTACAGCCAGATGCGTCTCAGGTTCTTGGGTTGTTGGTTGCTGCGGCTGTTGTCATTGTGCGGTACCAACTTGGCCTATTATGCTTCGGTGCGATCGTATTTCCGTTAGCATTGCTCGCTCTGTGGGCGTTCTTACTGCCTGATCCTCTAGCCCCTGTGCCGCATGTGGAGGAGGTCTTTGCCTTGGCTTTTGGTCACTCGCTATTTGCTGGTATTGCCATAATTACCAGTGCTATTGCGTTGATTGTCGGGTTGTTGGTTCAATCGGTTAGCGGATCTCTCTGGCTATCTGCCGTAGCGGCGTACTACATAGTTTTATTTTTGTGTTCTACTACGGGTATTACTCCAGCCCCTTTGGTTGGCTATGGTGCTGGGCCAATTTTGGGTTATGGACTTGTGGTAGGGCTGCTAGGGTGGTTTAAGCATCAAAGTGGGCCTTACAAATCAATGCAACCGACCGCTAATGCGGCAACTGATTGAAGCGTTTGGAGTAAATGAATGGAAGCAATCTTTCGATCGCTGGTAGTCGCTATGGCGCTCCTCACGGTACTTTTTTGGTCAATGCCATACGTTGATTACATATGGTTATCGGTTGAACAACTTCAACTCCTCGAACAAGGCGGCTTAGGTTCTGTTATTCCAGGACGGGAGCTCGCATATTGGGGAGAATTGGCTGTTTGGCTCGGTTTGTCGGTTGGGCTGTTTTTCTATATTAAAGCAGCCAGGATTGGCTTTTTAGTCTTTTGCTGCATAGTCATAGCCCGAAGCTTTTTCGACGGAGTGCAAATACTTTCACCTTATGAGGCGGCGATATCATCTATCCTTGGTTTGGCAGACGGAGCTATCTTGGCCCTAGCTTACTTCACTTCGATTGCTGCCAAATTTGAGAGGAACTCCTAATAAATGCATTAAGTCTGTTCCGGCCCGATGGGTCACCACCGGACGCCGCTTATGCAAAGCGTTACGTTTTAAAAGGTTTATCTATGGAATTTAGCGACAAAGAACTGGCGGTGATTGCCGGTGCTAAGAAAAAAATTAAGACTGCAACATTTTTTAGAATTTTGCTGGTTGTTGTCATGATGTGCGGAATTGGCTTAATGTTCACGGGAGTGGTTATTGCTGAGCAAATTGTTTATTTGGCGCTAGCGGCTGTTTTTTTGGCTATTGTACTTCCTCAATTTGGCCCAGGGCCAAAGTACGAAGAATTATTAAAAATTTTAGAAAGTAAAGCTAATGCGCAGCGTTCAAAAACATAAAAGGGTGCGGCATTCGGAACCTACGGCCCCTGCGACGCTGACACGTTCGCGCGCTTGCGCGGGGCGTTATGCGCCAAGTATCGGATTAACATCCATACTTTTATGAAGAATACGGATGATTTTAATTTGTTGGCTGCCGATCTGTTGATAAAAGATGACGTGGCCATCTTGAAAAAAAATACGTTATCCGATTTGTTGAACTTTTAATTAGCCGTGAGTTTAGTAAGTTAGAACAAGATTAGTTATCAGAAACATTGAACAGTTGAATTTCTGTTGTTGAGATAAATAATACAATACTGCGGAGCGTCACCATGCAAACTAACCCTGTCGTGCATTTTGAAATATATGTCGCTGATATGGCCCGGGCAAAAGCCTTTTATGAAGCCGTCTTTGCCACGACGCTGGAGAAGATGCTAAGTCCGATCCCTGAGGTAGAAATGGATATGTGGTTTTTCCCGATGGATAAAGAAGCTGGGATGTCGCAGTATGGTTCTGGTGGTATGTTGGGCAATAGTCGGCTTTAGCCAATTATGTCATCCGATAACGACTGATGCTGCAGTGACAGCCTCATTAGTAATAGTCTTTGGTGGGCTTTTCGCTAAGCTTATGACTATTATTAGTTAAAGTGAACTAAGCAAGTCAGCCCGAGCGGTCGTAGGGAGAAAGGATGAGATTAGTTTGGCAAGGAATTTTGCTCTATAGCGGTTTATTGTTTCTAAATGCCTCGGCGTCCGCCAGTTGCCTGGGCAGTGGTGATCCTAAGATTGAGGCACTTGCCAAAGACATCGGCCGTCAACCTTATCAGGCTTTAGCTGCGATTGAGCAAGTATTAAGCCAGACAGATCTGACTATTGAGCGGCGCACCTGGCTGGAAGCTGCGCGCGCTCAAGCTAAACGCATGCTTGGTCAGGAAAAAACCGAGCTACCGCTTGCTTTAGAGGCGGCGCAGGTACTGCCGGCCAATCATCCGGCATTATTGCATCTGCAGATTGCTAATCTCTACGGTGGCGGGTTACGCGCCTCAGTTGATGAAACCCTTGAACGGCTGCTACCGCAGCTTGCCTTATTGCCTGTCAATCAACCGACCTCGCTTTGTCTGAAAATTCGTCTTGCCTCTGTTATGGCCGACATCGAAGCACTTAATGGCGAAACCTTTGAATTGGCTTCAAATGCTTACCGGAGCGCTGATAATGAGTCGCTGGCCTGGATGCGTGCTGAAGCTGCATCAGTGCTCGGGCAGATTGCTTTGAGAACAGATGGTGATTACGGTCGGATGCTAAGCGAAGAGGCGCTGCGTTACTTCGAGGCTCAGCAAATGCACGATATGGTTGCCAATGAGTTATATATGAGTGCGTTTTCCTGGTGGAAGCAACGGGATAGCCAATCGCTGAAAAACGCCGAACAGCTCTTTCGCCGCTCTGCCGATGCGGCACAACGGGCCGATAATCCTTTTGGTGTGGCCTACGCCGAAGCCGGACTTTGTGGTGTGCTGGAGCAGCAGGGACGGGTTGCAGAGGCTCTGCAAAGCTGCCGCGCCAGCTTGCCTAAACTAAAGGGTATTTGGCATATCACCGAGTACAGCACTAACGTGAATTATGCGGCGGCGCTGCTGGCGAATAAAGAGCCGGGGCAGGCAATGGTGATACTTGAATCGTTAGCAAAGGACTGGCCAGAATGGGACGTCGGTTATCATGGCTATCGGTATTACTTTATCAGAGGGCAAACTTATGCCGCTTTGGGTCATTACGAAGCTGCGGTGTCAGATCTTAATGTCGCCTTAAGCGAACTGTTGGAGTTTGGTGATAACAGTTGGGCACGTAATAACAGACTGGTACAGGCGCGGTTTCGTGTAGAACAGCTGGCACAAAGTCTGGAGCGCAAAACTCTGGAAGCAGCAGAAAAGGATCGCCGCCACCGCTTGCTCGTGGTCAGTGGTGTTATAGTGACGCTGCTGCTGAGCATTATCGTGATGATGCTGCTGCGACACCGGCGTTTTTACCGGCGGATGGCCTTTACTGATCCCTTAACCGGCTTGGCAAACCGCCGCTACACAGAGGCGCGGGCACAGGAGGCCTTTGCGCATGCGAAAGCCCGGCAACAGCCGCTATTTATTGCACTACTGGATTTGGATCGCTTTAAAACCTGCAACGATCGTTATGGTCACGATGCCGGCGATGAAGCGCTGAAACGTTTCGCTTATGTGGCGAGTAAAATTCTACGTCCGGGGGATATATTCGGCCGTTGGGGAGGGGAAGAGTTTTTGCTGGTATTACAGGGCGTTGATCGTGAGGGGGCTAATACCATTTTGGAGCGGTTGCGCAGTGCCGCGGCTGCCGAACGGTTGAAGCTGGCGCCGGATTATCCATTGCATTTTAGCGCGGGTGTTGTGGGGACGCAGCAAGGTGTCGAGCATCTTACGCAGCTGTTGAGTCAGGCAGATCAGGCGCTGTATCGCGCAAAGGAAACTGGGCGTAACCGTAATTTCTTCGCCGAACCCCAGCAAACTAATGAGTAATGAGCCAAGGATTTACAGTACGATGTATAGACAGCTACTGTGCTTAAATAAAAGCAATCCAGCGCCCGGCGAAAAGTATGGTTAGCCAGAGCAGTAACGAACTGGCGGCGGCAAGCTTAAGACTGTTACTGACTGGCCCGCCACGGCAGGCCTGCTGCCAGGCCCGGCTCAGGTGTACTATTAGTAGGTTAAGCAGTGCCAGGGCCAGGAGCAGCATTTTCAGCAAAAAAGCCTGATTGCTCAGATATTGCAGGGGTTGCACGCTAAATAACAGCGCGCCACTACCGATAGCCAGCAGCAGACCGACGCCCGCCAGCCGGCTAAACAGCTTGAATAAGTCTGATAACGCGCTTTGGCGTAGCACTCCGAGTAGCCGCAGATCTAACAGCAGGATATTACCAAGCAGCAGGGCGATGCCCAGAATATGCAGCGCGCTTAGCGCCGGATACGCCAGTGCCGACTGGCGGATAAGATTAATTAGCGCCAGTTCGGACAGGCTGGTCAGGCAGTTTGCCAGCAAGGCTTAGTCTTCGCGCAGCAGCTGCGGATAAAAGGTATACACCTTACCATTAATGGTGGCGCGAACTGCTTTGATAATCCGCTCATCGGTTTTTGCCGAGCGATGGCCACGCACCAGTACGGTATCACCGACAGCGGCTTCACCTTCGACAAAACCGGCATCCCGGGTTTGCCGTGGATTGCCCAGATCGACCTGCCAGGCACCATCCGGGGTGTTGATCATTAAACGCGGATGCGGCGGGCCAATATAGATTTCGGTAATTTCACCGCTCATCTCGGTTTGCTGCTGTTCGGTCCAGTTCCAGCCGTGGTGGGCAGCGGCGCTGGCAGCCCAGAGTGCCGCAGCAAGTAAACTTAACTGGCTGACTTTAGTCAGGGTGGTACGCATCTTTACCTCGTCTGATTTGCTTTAAAATCACTTTAGTATACGAAGCAATAGGCGCTACGGCGCACAAAAAAGCCGCTTTTGCGACCACCCGACAATCAGATGGGATCTGTTACAGTGCTTCTGCGTAGCGATACAAGGCTTTTAAAATCGCCATTTTCTGCTCATCGGCGCTGTGTTCATGTGCCAGGTTTTCCAGTGCCAGGCTAAATTGTTCCAGCGTCAGGTTGGGATTATCCAGACCATGCATCAGTTTGTCAGTGCGGTAACGTTGCCATTTTTGCAGCTCGCTGTCGGTAAGGCTGAGCGGGTAATTACGTGCCCGGTACAAAAAATATAAGCGGTTTAGCCGCTCTTCGCTAAAGATCAGGCTATCGGCGGTTAAGCTGGCCGGATCCAGCTGGTGCAGCTGTTGCATTTTTTGTTTATCGGCGTCGCTGATAAAGCCGTTGTACAGCTGATAGTCAGGATTGGTTTCCGCGCTGTAGTCGCCGGCTTGTTGATACAGCTCGATCACTTTTTGTTGTAACTGGCGATTTTGGCGCAGCCATTCCAGGTGGCGCAGGCATTGGTTGCGGTCAATGCCAAGCTCGGTTGCGCGTTCAGCACTCAGAGTTTTCGCATTAGCCAGCACCGGGCATTTATTCAGATGGATCAGTTTTAATCCCAGTCGCTGTTCGCCGTCGGCCAGTTCACTGCTCTTGCGGTAGAGTTTTTGTTGCAGCGTAGCTAAATCATCATCCAGCAGCGCTCTGGGATCGAGCTGCAGGTTATAGCAGATAACCGCGTTTTTATTGCTAGGGTGGTAGGCCAGCGGTACTATCCAGCTGGCACAGCCCTGAGTCGCCGGGAATTTCGAAGAAATATGCACTAAGGGTGTTAATCCTGCAACGTCAATCAGCTCGGCGACTTTTTGCTTTTTCCGCAGTTCAAACAGATAGTGAAACAGCTTGGGTTGTTGCTGTTTAATCAGTTTGGCAATAGCGATGGTGGCGTACACATCGGACAGGGCATCGTGGGCGGCGCTGTGTTCTAAGTTATTGGCTTTGGTTAGCAACTCCAGCTTAAAACTGGGGCTGCCATCGTCACGTAGCGGCCAGTTAATACCCTCGGGGCGCAGCGCGTAGCAGGCGCGCACCAGATCAATCAGATCCCAGCGGCTATTGCCCTGTTGCCATTCGCGGCCGTATACATCATAAAAGTTACGATACAGACCGTAGCGGGTGACTTCATCGTCAAAGCGCAGGCTGTTATACCCCAGCACGCAGGTATTGGGGATACTAAAGGCGTTTAGGATCCGCTGCATAAACTCGGTTTCAACTAAGCCTTTTTTATTACAGAGCTGCGGAGTTAAACCGGTGATCAGGGCGGCTGCCGGATGGGGCAGGTAGTCGTTAGCGAGCTGGCAATACCACATGTCTGGCTCGCCAATAATATTCAGTTCATGGTCGGTACGGATACCGGCAAATTGGGCAGGGCGATCTTTTTTCGGATCGGCGCCCCAGGTCTCAAAGTCGTAGAAATAAAAGCTTGGCGCTTGGCTCATGGCGGTTCCTGTCCGGAATTTCAGCAGCTTATTAGCGTAATATCAGATGTCAGCATCATAACCGATAGCTTGCATTAAGGTACAGTCAGGTGGCGCTGGCGTATGCTAAGCCGACGCACTTTTATCGGATAAAAACCGTTGCTGCACGCTTTTCTACTACCAAAGTGGTAAATTGCGCTACAATGTTTTTAGCGTTTTTCTAATTATTTAAAGAGCTTACACAATGCGTAAAAACCTGCCTGTTACCAATCAACGCCGCACTTTTGGACCAGAGGAGCGGCTAATCTCGGTTACCGATACCCGTGGTATTATTGTTGACTGCAACGAGGCCTTTGTCGCGGTAAGTGGTTATAGCAAAGAAGAGCTGTTGGGACAGCCTCATAATCTGGTACGGCACCCGGATATGCCTGCGGCAGCCTATGAAACTATGTGGCGCTATCTGAAGCAGGGGAAAAACTGGATGGGTCTGGTAAAAAACCGCTGTAAAAACGGCGATTACTACTGGGTCGATGCCTATGTGATGCCGATTTTCGAGAAAGGCCAGATTGTCGGTTATGAATCGGTACGCTGTGCGCCGAAAGAGCAGGATGTCACTCGTGCCGAGCGGTTGTATCAACAAATTAATCAGGGCAATACTGTGGCAAGGCGCTGGCCGGTGGAATTCGGACTAGCCTTCTTTACGCTACTACTCGGTTGCTTGGCGCTTTGGCTTGGCGGATTGGCGGCGCTGTCCTGGGTATTGGCTGCGGCGGCATTGGGCTGGGCATTATTACAAAAATGGCAACTGGCCAAGCTCTTTGGTGAGCTGGATGCCTTATTACCCGGTGCCTTTGGTGATCGTCTCGCGGTACAAAGCTATACTGATGATCGTAATGCCGTTGGTAAGTTAAAGGTTAATGTACTGAGCGAGCGCTCGCATTTGCGTGCTATGTTAACCCGGATTGAAAATGCAGCCAGTAGCGTCGCTAAGGATTCACTGCGAGGCTTACAGCTAACGGAGGAAGCTAACCAGGAGATTGATCGCCAGCAGGCAGAAACCATGCAGGTGGCGACGGCGATGAACCAAATGACGACGACTATCGCCGAGGTGGCGCACCATGTTACCGATACTGCAGCCCAGGCCGACAAAGCCAACAAATTGGCGGCACGGGGCAACGAAATTGCTGGTACCACCCGCTATTCGATTGAGAAATTGCGCGATACGGTCAGCAGTATCGGCCAATCGGTGACTGAGGTGTCCGATCAAACTGATAAGATTGCCAAGGCGGCACAGTTTATCGAGCAGATTGCCGATCAAACCAATTTACTGGCGTTAAATGCAGCGATAGAGGCAGCTCGCGCCGGCGAGCAGGGAAGGGGCTTTGCCGTCGTGGCTGAAGAAGTACGTAATCTGGCACAGCGTACTCAGCAATCGACCAAAGAAATTTACGCTATCGTTGCGGAATTGACGGCGCGGGCGAATAATGCAGTACAGGTGGCGCAATTAGGTGCCCAGGACGCCGAACATGGCTTACAAAAAGTACTGGAAAGTGGTGAGATGCTAAGTGGTATCAATGGTGCAGTGAATGAAATTGCCCATATGTCAACCCAGATGGCAGCTGCGGTAGAGCAGCAGGCCCATGTGGCAGACGATATCAACCGTCAGGTTGTCAGCATTTCCACATTGGCGGGACATAGCACTCAGGCGGCGACGGAAGCGGCCCATACGCTGAGCCAGCTGAAAAAAGTGTCGGATAATCTGGCCGATTTGGTTCATCGGTTTAAACGCTAAACGCTAAACGCAAATCGCAGGCCCGGGGGCTCGATGTTAAGGTCGTTACGTAGTCAGTTAACCTTGTTGCTGGTCGGTTTATTGCTGTTGCTGGCCGTATTTACCGGTTATGCCACCCTAAATACCATGCGTAACGATAGTGAACAGCAAGCACGGCAGCTGCTCAAAGTTGCCAGCAATGCCGCCGGCCAAACGCTGCAAGTGCGCAGCGATCAGTTAACTGACAGCGTCCGCCTTCTGGCGGCCGACTTTGGCTTTCGTCAGGCCGTGGCCACCGCGGAAGCGGAAACTATCAGCAGTGTGTTGGAAAACCATGGCGCCCGGATTAACGCCGATCTGGCGTTTTTATTTACCCCGGATGGCCGGATGCTGGCCAGTACCGCTGCGGTGCAGGATAACGCTGTATTGCCCGGCTTATTTGAACAAGCCCGTGCTCAGCAAGGCTCACAGGCAAGTGTGCTCAGTGTGGGAGAGCGCGCTTATCAGTTAGTGTTGGTACCGGTGCGGGCGCCGCATATTATTGCCTGGGTTGGTATGGGCTTTAGTGTCGATCAGCAACTGGCCAGCCAAATCGCTGATTTAACCGGGCTGCAGGTGAGTTTTATCAGGCTCAGCGGTGAACGTTTGGTACTAAGTTCCACGCTTTCGGCAACTGCCAAACAGCAGTTGGCAGGGCAGCTGCAACATATCATGCTAGATGACCGCTTATTAACAGAGTTGTTACCTCAGCATATCAGCCAGCTATTTGCGCTTAGTGAAACCCAGCAGCTATGGGGAGTATTGCACCTGCCAAATGCGCAGTGGCTGGCGAACTATCAGGCACTGCGTAATCAGCTGCTACAGATCTTTAGTCTGGGCCTGGCGCTGGCGCTGGTGGTCGCCTTTGTCTATACCCGCAGTGTCACCCGGCCACTGGATAAACTGGTGCGCTACGCCAAGGCTATCGGGCGTGGTCAGGAAGTACAGCCACCAGCGGTTACCTTAGCTGAAGTGGGCTTACTTGCGAATACGCTCACCAAGATGCGCGCGGCTATTCAGCAGCGGGAGCGGCAACTACTGGAGCAGGTAGAGCGCGACCCGTTAACCGGGTTAGCAAACCGGCTGGCGGTCGAAAAACATTTGCCGGCTTTGTTGCAACTGCAGGCGTCTACTTTACTGCTGTTAAATATTGCGAAGTTTCGTTATGTGAACGATAGCCTGGGTTATCACAGCGGCGACTTGCTGTTACAGCAGTTGGCGCTGCGGCTTAATAACGAGACGACAATCAGCTTTTGCGCCCGGCTGGGGGCGGATGAGTTTTTGCTGATGATCCCCGTTACGCTGGATGAAGAGCAGATCACTAGTTTGCTACTTAACCTGGCCCAGCCCTTTGATTTGGCTGGCTCGGCGATTAATCTGAAGTTAGTGGCCGGTGTTTATCCCACCACGGATCTGGCTGATGATGTAAATGTGGTATTGCGGCGACTGGAAATTGCCCTGGCTAACGCCAAAGCTGAAAATCTGCCACAAGCCTGGTATCGCACCGGTCAGGATGAGAGCCATCAGCGTGAGCTGACCTTGATCCGTGATCTGCCACAGGCGTTAGACAGTGGCCAATTTTCGGTGGTATTCCAGCCGAAGGTTGATATCGTTGCCCGCCACTGTCGGGCGGCTGAGGCGTTGATCCGCTGGCAGCACCCAACACTGGGTTTTGTCTCACCCATGGAGTTTATTACCCTGGCCGAGCGAACCGGCAATATTAGCTTGATCTCCAACTGGATGTTACAGCAGGTGATCCGGCAACTCGCCAGCTGGCAACAGCTGCATCCGCAAGTGGCTGTGGCGGTAAACTTGTCGGCAGCCGATCTGCTGGATGATGCTTTGCCAGCACGCATTCTGGCGGCACTGGCTGAAGCAGCTGTGCCAGTGAGTGCCTTAACACTGGAAGTGACCGAAAGCGCGGTGATGCAGGATGCCGGCCGGGCTATTACTAATTTAAAAATCTTAAAGCAGGCTGGGATCAAGTTGGCGATTGATGATTTTGGTACCGGACAGTCGTCACTGGCGTATTTGAAAAACTTGCCAGTGCATGAAGTGAAAATCGATCGCGCCTTTATCAAAGATATCGAACATAACCAACAGGATGCGTTGATTGTACAGGCGACAGCGCAGCTGGCGGGTGGACTGGGGCTTACCGTTACGGCGGAGGGGTTGGAAAATCATGCCGGTTTAAGTCGCGTGTTGAATGCTGGCTGTCAGCAGGTGCAGGGGTATTACTTCGCCAAGCCGCTGTCTGCCAAAGATTTTAGCCTATGGTTACAGGATTTTGCGGCCCAGGGCGAGCGTTTCTTTCCGACTGTAGTGGATCCTGCCATAGCGCCAATTGCTGTTCAATAAAGCTGCCGAGTTTGACGGCTGCCTGCGGCAAGCGTTTATTACTGTGCCGTACCAGATACCAATGACTTAGTAGCGGAAAACCGCTTACCTCCAGCACAGACAGCCGATGTTGCTGTCCTTGTAAGGTATGGGCAGATAACAAGGCTACGCCCAGACCAGCCATCACACTGAGTCGGATCGCTTCATTTGACTCCATTTGCATACTATATTTGATTTCAGTGGCCTGGCTACTGAGCCAGCTATCAAAGGTCATACGGGTGGCAGAGCCGGGTTCGCGCAGAATAAAGCGCTCTTCTTGTAGCATACTAAAACTTAAGCTGCGTTGCCGGCTGGCCCAGTGCCCGGGCGGGGCCACCAGATACAGCGGGTTGGCGACTACGGCCTTGGCTTTAACATTTTCTCCGCCGGGTGGGTGACTGAATAAATACAGGTGGTCTTGTTGCTGGGCAAAGCGGTTTAAAATATGAGCCCGGTTGCCGATCTGCAGGTTGATCACGACTCTCGGATAGTCACGGCTAAAATCAGCCAGCAGTTGTGGCAACAGATATTGGGCAGTATTGACTACCGCCAGCGAAATGGTGCCGGCATCGCCACGGCGCTGTTGATGCAGCTGCTGATTAAATTCTGATAGCCGTTCATCAATATCCAGCACCGCCTGATATAGCAGTTCACCACTGGCGGTCAGTTGTAAGCGTTGTTGCTGATAATCAAACAGTGGCTCGCCAATGATTTCACTGAGTTTTTTAAGTTGTAATGATACCGTGGGTTGCGTCAGGTGCAGGAAACGGGAAGCGGCGGTAATATTACCGCTTTCGGCAACCTGGCGGAAAACCTGTAATAGCCGGAAACTAAGATGACGGGCGTCCATAGATAATTATCAATAGTGGTTTGTTAAATTATTAATTAGCATAAAGGGTAGGTTGCAGGCAAGATCGCCGCCGATATTTACACAACTTAAAACGATAACTAGAACAGGGAGAACTTAATGCCAGATGTGGTTATAGCGTTTTTTGCCTTGGGTTTAATTGCCGGCCTGGTGAAATCCGATCTCAAAGTGCCGGTGTCGATTTATGAAATCCTGTCAATTTTACTGATGTTGGTAATTGGCCTGAAAGGCGGTATGGCATTGCACGGTGAACCCTTACTGCCGCTATTGCCGGAGCTGGCGCTAATCGTATTTTGTGGCGCCCTGATCCCACTGCTGCTGTATCCGCTGTTAAGACGCCTGATTAAGCTGGATAGTGCCAACGCTGCCAGTATTGCCGCGCACTATGGCTCCGTCAGCGCGGGTACCTTTGCGGTGGTGCTGGCGGTCGCGATGGCGAATAACCTGGAATTATCCGCCCAGACCACACTGTACCTGGTGCTGCTGGAGCTACCGGCTATCGTGGTAATGCTCTGGCTGTATCGCTTTATTAATGGCACCAAGGCCAATGGCCTGGCAATTTTACATGAAGCCCTGACCAGCCGCGGCGTGCTACTGCTATTGGGTGGCATGCTGATTGGGGCTTTTTATGGTAATGAGGGCTTGTCGGAAATTACCCCGGTATTGCTGGGTGGTTTTAAAACTATGCTGGCGCTGTTTTTACTGGAAATGGGCCTGTGCACGGCGCGGGTCTGTAATCCGTTGCCGTGGAAGCATTGGCGGTTGATGATTTTCGCACTGGTTACCCCCTTGGTGCTGGCCAGTGTCGGACTGTTGGTTGCCGGCATCCTGGGTATGCCAGCGGGTAGTGCCCTGGTGTTTGCGACGCTGATGGCCAGTGCCTCTTATATCGCGGCACCCGCGGCGATCCGTGCCGCCATTCCGCAGGCCGATATCGGTCTGTCGATGCTGGCGGCGCTGGGGATCACCTTCCCGTTTAATATCTTAATCGGTATTCCACTTTACCAAAGCTGGATCCTTTAGGTACCACAAAAAGTCTGGCAGACGCGCTGTTCCGGGCGCGCTGCCAGGCTGTATGGCTCACCTGCTGCGGATTGCTGATAGGGTTGTTGCCATAGCTGCTGCAATTGTTGGAATAAAGCTAAATCGCCATCCTGGCTAACCTGGTCTATCACCTGTTGGATCAGGTGATTGCGTGGGATCAGATAAGGGTTGGCGGTTGCCATAATAGCCTGCGGATCGGCTGTCTGCTGGCTCAGGCGCTGCTGCCATTGCCGCTGCCAGGCACTGTACTGTTGCTTGTCCAGTTGTTGTGTTAAATAGACATTGTCGCCTTGCCGCAGCGCGAAAAAACTCTGGCTAAAATCAGCCTGGCCAGCACTAAGTAACGCAAGAAAATCGGCGATCAGTTGATCGTCCGCCTCCTCCTGTGCCGGTGCAGTTAATCCCAACTTGGCCCGAAAGCGCTGCCGGTATGCAGTTTGATAATACTGTGGAAAGGCGTTCAGCACCGACATTGCCAGCGCAATCGCCTGCTCTTGATCCGGGTCAATCAGGGGCAGCAGGGCTTCGGCCAACCGGGCCAGGTTCCACTGCGCAACTGCTGGCTGATTCTGATAGGCATAGCGCCCCTGTTGATCGATATAACTGTACACCTGCCGCGGTTGATAGGCTTCCATAAAGGCGCAGGGGCCATAGTCAATGGTTTCGCCGCTCAGGCTCATATTATCGGTATTCATGACACCATGGATAAAGCCCAGGCTCATCCAGTGCGCGACCAACTGCGCCTGGCGCTCCGCTACCTGCTGTAACAGCGCCAGATACGGATTATCCTGTTGCCACAGCTGCGGATAGTGACGGTTTATGACATAGTCGGCCAGTGCGCGCAGCACAGCCGGATCAGGCTGGCTGGCAGCATACTGCATTGTACCGATCCGGATATGACTACTGGCAACCCGGGTTAAGATTGCGCCCGGTAGTGTTTCATCACGGAACACCAACTCACCGCTGCTAACGGCGGCCAACGCCCGGGTGGTGGGTACGCCTAAGGCATACATCGCTTCGCTAACCAGATATTCCCGTAGTACCGGGCCCAGTGGGGCGCGGCCATCGCCACTGCGTGAAAATGGGGTACGGCCAGCGCCTTTTAATTGCAGATCGTAAAGCTTACCATCCGCGGCCCGCAGCTCTGCCAATAGCAGCGCGCGGCCATCGCCTAAGCGGGGAACATAGTTAGCAAATTGGTGGCCAGCATAGGCCTGAGCCAACGGCGATGTCCAATCGGGTAAGTTGTTACCGCTAAACAGCGCTAAGCCCTCAGCTGTGCGCTGATACTGTTCTGGCAACTTTAGTTCGCTGGCGAGTGTTTGATTAAATGCCAGCCAAACCGGAGCGCGCACCGGCGTTGGCGCGCAATCGGCGTAGCAGGCAGCAGGGAGGGTTCGGTAGCTATGTTCAACCTGAAATAATGACATAACGGCTCTAAGGCAGTGACAGAGTAGTTGAGTAGTTTACTCAGATATTCCCGCTCTGGCTAGGTCGTGTCTTTAGCGTTTACGGTATTCAGCTACTGCCTGATTTGAGGCTTCGACCATTTTGCGCCCGCGTGCGGAGCTTTGCGTCAGCATAATAAACAGCAGGTCAATGACCAGCTCCTGAGCATTACGCGACAAAATAGACGACAGCCGGGCGGCATTTTCATTGGCAACGGTTTTTAAATTCAGCACTGAGAGTTTCGCTACGGTATTAGGCGCAAAACCGGTCAGGCTCAGTAACGGAATGCCACGGCTACTGGCATACTGGCTGACCACGATCATCTCCGGTGTTTCACCGGATTCACTGATCACCACCAGTAAATCTTTATTGTTGTAGTGGGCTAAATCAGCCAATTGGATATGGTTATCGCTTTCGGCGATGGCTTGCAGCCCCAGTTTGCGCAGCTTCAGGCAAAAATCCTGTGCCACCAGAAAGGAGGCACCTTTACCGGTTAACATAATGCGTTTGGCTTGGGTCAGCAGTTGACAGCCGTGCTCCATACTGGCCTGGTCATTGGCACTGAGCGTATTGGTCAGAACTTCAATTTTACCCGCCAGCAGTTTGCGCGCCATTTCCTGAAAATTATCATTTAGCGCAATATCACCATGCAATTTAATGCTTTTCGGGCTGGCTTGCTGGTGCAGGCTGTCATTAATCGCAAACTTAAAATCCGGATAGCCCTTATAACCCAGCTTTTGCGTAAAGCGGACCACCGTGGCCTGACTGACACCAACAGCCTGTGCCAGCTCCTGTGATGATAATTGACGAATTTGTGCTGAGTTCGCCAGCACATAGTCCGCTATCGCTAGTTCAGCGCTGCGTAAGCGGCTTTTTAGAAGCGCAATTTTTTGTAATACGGCCATACCTGGCTCCAACCTGCTGTTATAGTTTGAGTATACGCATATTGCGGGCAGAAAGACCAGCCGTACGCCCGCGCCAAAATGCTTTGCTAGCTGACGTTGCCAAGGGCGGCGCTTCTGCATAAAATCGCCGGCCTGGATCTTCAATGCTAAGCGGAGTGTATGGTGAATAAAAATCTACTGACAAATGGGGCGGCTTTGGTGCTGGTACTGGGCGGCGTGCTGCTTGCTCAACCTCTGCTGCTGAGTATCGGTATGTTTGCTTTGGCCGGCGCCATTACCAATACCCTGGCTATCCATATGTTGTTTGAGCGGGTGCCCATGCTGTATGGCTCGGGTGTGATCCCGGCGCGCTTTGCGGAATTCCGGCAGGGGATCTATCAGTTGGTGATGACCGAGTTTTTTAGCAGTGAAAATATTGATCGCTTTTTAACGGAGAAAAAACAACAACACAGCCGGGCCTTTGATTTTGAACCGGTAATCAAGCAAACCGATCTTAGTCCGGCCTTTAATGCGCTGGTCAGTGCCGTAGAGCAATCTTCTTTTGGCAGTATGCTGTCGATGTTCGGCGGTAGTGCGATGCTAAAGCCTTTACAGCAGCCTTTTACTGAAAAATTACAGAGCGCACTGATTGAGATTAGTCAGAGTGAGCAGTTTAATCAGTTGCTGTTGACGCAATTGGACAGCCCGGAGCAATTAGCCGAGCTCAGACAACAAATTGAGCAAATTGTTGAACAGCGGCTGGCTGAGCTGACCCCAGAGCTGGTGAAACAGATTATTCAACGGATGATCCGCGAGCATCTGGGCTGGCTGGTGGTTTGGGGCGGGGTCTTTGGTGGTGTGCTTGGTCTGCTGGCAGGACTGATTAGCCGCTAATCGCTTGCTGAACCGCTGAAATGGCAGTACCGTAGTGTAACTGCCAGTTGGCGTTCTTAAAGCGAGGTACAACCATGACGGTAACAACCAAGACCTGTAGTATTGCAGCAGCGCTATTGTTAAGTCCTCTTTGTTTGCAGGCAATGCCTGAACTGAAAGGCAATGAACAGCTGTGGTTATTAACGGCTGAACAGCAGCTGGTTAAAGTTGCGGCCAAGGCGCCACAACAAGTTATCGAGCAACGTGCCTTGCAGGGACTCTCTGCAGCAGAGCGGTTAATTGGTATTGATTACCGGGTGGCGTACGGCGTGTTGTTTGGTTTATCGAATCAGGGCCAGCTCTATCAGATCAATACGACAGACGGCAGCCTGACTAAAGTTGGTACTGCATTACCCGCCGACAGTCTGACTGAGGCTGCTTATGGTTTTGATTTTAACCCGGCGGCAGATCGGATCCGGGTCGTTAATGTGCAGGGACAAAATTTACGCCTGCATCCGGAAACCGGCGCACTGGCCTTTACCGATCCCAAGCTGCATTATGCCGCGGACGACGTCAATGCGGCCAAGCAGCCGGCGATAGTCGCTGCTGCTTATACCTACAATCAGCAAAATGAGAAACTCACTACCAATTACGCTATCGATCTGGCACAAGGCACGCTGGTGACTCAGGGCAGTATTGAAGGCCAGGAGCCGGCTGTTTCACCCAATACCGGTACCCTGTTCACAGTAGGTAGCCTGGGCCTGGCAGCACTTAGCGACGTCGCCTTTGATATCTCCGATCTGCGTAATATTGGCCTGTTGGCAGTCAGCAAACAAGGCGCTGCGGTAAGTAGCCTATATCAGGTGGATCTCGCCAGTGGTAAAACGCGGTTACTTGGTGAGTTGCCGACCACGATAACGGGTATTGCCATTGAACCCTAAGTTACATGCCACCCTAATGACGCTGGCGCTGCTGTTTAGCAGCGTTAGTCTGGCCGCCGGGTTGCAGGTACAGGTGATTGACGAGCAGGGCCAGCCGGTTGCCGGGGCGGTGGTGTTTTTAGAATCCGCTGCTGCCAGTGCGGCGGTAAAGCCTGTCGACGATGCCCGTATTGTGCAAAAGGATAAAACCTTTATCCCGGATGTGCTGGTGATCCCGCGCGGTACCGCCGTGTATTTTCCGAATGAAGATACGGTGCGGCATCATGTCTATTCGTTTTCTGCCATCAAGCCGTTTGAAATTAAGCTCTATGTTGGTACCCCGTCGGCGCCGGTGCTATTTGACCAAAGCGGCGTTGCTGTGCTTGGCTGCAATATTCACGATGAAATGATTGCCTGGGTAGTGGCGCTGGATACGCCTTATTACAGTCGCAGTGACCAGCAGGGAATATCTCGGCTGGAGCAGGTACCGGCCGGCAGTTATACCTTGCGGGTATGGCATAAAGACTTATTAAACGAGCAGGATGTGCCGCGGCAAGTGGTGACGTTGCCGCTGGCGCAGCAAACAATGACGGTGACCTTACCTAAACTTGCCCCCGTGTTCTAGCGGTACAGTATCCCGGTGAGGCTCGTCTGCTAACAAAAGTGGCGAACTGGAAAACATTAAAAGCCCGCGGTTTCCCGGCGGGCTTTTTTGCTTGACGTGATACCTTGACCTACTATTTTGGCAAATCAAACCGATCTGCATTCATCACTTTTACCCAGGCGTTAACAAAGTCTTGTACAAACTTCTGTTTGTTATCATCCTGAGCGTAAACTTCTGCATAAGCGCGCAGAATCGAATTGGAACCAAACACCAGATCAACCCGGGTTGCGGTCCATTTCACTTTGCCGCTGCTGCGCTCGACAATGTTATAGCTGTTGCGACCGGTCGGTTGCCAGCTGTAACTCATGTCGGTCAGATTGACGAAGAAATCGTTGCTTAGCACCCCCGGCTTATCGGTAAAGACACCATGCTTACTGCCACCAAAGTTGGTATCCAATACCCGCATGCCACCGATTAAAGCGGTCATTTCCGGGGCGGTTAAACCCAGTAACTGGGTTTTATCCAGCATCATTTCCTCAGGTTGTACCACATAATCTTTTTTCAGATAATTGCGGTAGGCATCATGCAGCGGCTCCAGCACTTCGAATGACTCAACATCGGTTTGCTCTTGCGACGCATCGCCACGGCCCGGTGCAAAAGGTACTGTGATATTCACACCGGCCGCTTTAGCTGCCTGTTCAATCGCCGCCGAGCCACCCAGTACAATCAGATCAGCCAGGCTGACTTTTTTACTCAGGCCAGCTTGAATGCCCTCCAGCGCCTTCAGTACCTTTTGTAACCTTACCGGCTCATTGGCTTCCCAATCTTTTTGTGGCGCCAGCCGGATGCGGGCACCATTCGCGCCGCCGCGATAATCTGAACCGCGGAAGGTGCGGGCGCTATCCCAGGCAGTGGCGACCAGTTCACTTACCGTTAAACCGCTGGCCAGAATTTTTGCTTTCAGCTCACTGATTTCGGCCTCAGTCAGGTTGTAGCTCACGCTCGGTACCGGATCTTGCCAAATCAGTTCTTCTTTTGGCACATCTGGTCCGAGATAACGGCTTCTTGGTCCCAGATCGCGGTGGGTTAGTTTAAACCAGGCCC
This sequence comes from Alishewanella sp., assembly GCA_036759505.1. Classification (GTDB taxonomy): domain Bacteria; phylum Pseudomonadota; class Gammaproteobacteria; order Enterobacterales; family Alteromonadaceae; genus Alishewanella. The sequence goes on from DAIOUM010000014.1 coordinate 19,288, forward strand.
GGGCAAATACATCTTCAAAGTAGGCCTGATCTTTATAAAACCGCTCCGAGATTTTACGGTATTCAGGATCCATTTTCAGTGCCATATCGGCGTCGGTCATAATGGGGTTATAGCGAATGGCGCTATCTTCAACATCAACCGGCTTGTCCTGCTCTTTAATATTTACCGGCTCCCACTGCCAGGCACCGGCCGGGCTCTTTTTCAGCTCCCAGTCGTGTTCCAGCAACATTTTAAAGTAGCCGTTATCCCACTTAGTCGGTTCGCTGGTCCAGGCACCTTCAAGGCCACTGGTCACGGTATCACGGCCAATACCGCGGGTTTTATGGTTCATCCAGCCAAAACCCTGCTCATGTAATTCAGCACCTTCTGGTGCCGGGCCCAGGTTTTCGGCACGGCCATTACCGTGCGCCTTACCGACAGTATGACCACCAGCGGTCAGCGCCACCGTTTCTTCATCGTTCATCGCCATGCGGGCAAAGGTAACGCGCATATCGTGGGCGGTTTTTAGCGGATCCGGATTGCCATCCACACCCTCCGGGTTGACATAGATCAGACCCATCATTACCGCAGCCAGCGGATTTTCTAAATCGCGTTCACCAGAGTAACGGCTGCCTTCGCTACCGGATTTGGCCAACCATTCTTTTTCGCTACCCCAGTAGGTGTCTTTTTCCGGATGCCAGATATCTTCACGGCCACCGGCAAAGCCGAAGGTTTTAAAGCCCATCGACTCATAGGCCATATTACCGGCCAGGATCATCAGATCGGCCCAGGAAATTTTGTTACCGTATTTTTTCTTGATTGGCCACAGCAGACGGCGGGCCTTGTCGAGATTGCCGTTATCCGGCCAGCTATTAAGTGGGGCAAAACGCAGATTGCCGGTGCCGGCACCGCCACGGCCATCAGCAATGCGGTAGCTCCCCGCACTGTGCCAGGCCATCCGGATCATCAGGCCACCATAATGGCCCCAGTCTGCCGGCCACCAGCTTTGGCTTTGCGTCATCAGCGCTTTCAGATCGTTTTTAACGGCTTGCAGATCCAGCTTGGCAAACTCGGCCGCATAGTTAAAGTCAGCACCAAGCGGGTTAGACTTGCTATCGTGCTGGTGCAGAATATCCAGGTTCAGCGTTTTCGGCCACCAGGCCATCACGTTATCGCTGCTGCTGGTATTAGCACCGTGCGCGAAAGGGCACTTACCAGTGGAGGGGGTGTTCTTGTCCATGGGTCACTCCTGTTTTGGTTATTGCAAAGGGTACGACGCGTGATACGTCAATAAGTTGCAATAACTATAGACCCCAATATGGAAAAGGAAAAATAACTTAAAGCGAATAGCCTAATAGCTTTTAGCAATTAAAAAGCAAGATTTTAACTGTTTATTTCAGCCTGGCTGACCATTAAACCACTGGATCCCATAGTGTGAGAAGATTTCAGCATCGCGGTTATACCAGCGCCGAAACGGCTCAATATTAAAACCATGTAATTGCGCCAGATAGGCATAGCGCATGGCGGTTTGCAGCATATCAGGATAGCGCCAGATCCGGCCGTAGGCGACCACATGCAGCTGTGGGTGCTCTCCCAGGATATCCAGTGCCTGCATCACTTTATGTAAGTAACGCAGTTCCGAGGTTTGCTCTGGGGTAATTGCCTGCGGATGAAATTTGGCCATGCTTAACTCCGATCAGAACGGGTTTAACGTTAGTATTTTTATATCGGCTGTCGCCGCACAGATTTGAGCTGCATTTTGCGCAGATGCTGAAATTTTCTGTCGACCTCTTGTTTAATGCTGCTTGCGGCGCCACCTCTGAGCTTTTAGCCGAGCAGAATGGCAGGATAAATGATGAGTGCTTCGCCACAACAACAGCAGCCTGGCGTTTTACGCTGGGTTGCCGGGTTTTTAATTCCTTATCGCGGCCGGGTGTTAGCGGCGCTGCTGTTTTTACTGCTCAGCTCGCTGGCCTGGCTGGCTTTGGGGCAGGGCGTACGTTTACTGGTAGACGAAGGCTTTGTTGCCGGCAATAGCAGCCGGTTAAACGAACTGACGCTACTGGTACTGGCTATCACGCTGGTGGGGGCTCTGGCGGTATTTTTCCGCTTCTACTTTATGAGTTGGCTCGGTGAGCGGGTCAGTGCCGATCTGCGCAACCAGGTGTTTCAACATTTACTTAAGCTGTCACCGGCGTTTTACAGTGAAACCCGCACCGGTGAGGTGATTTCACGTTTTACTGCTGACACTACCTTGTTACAAAGCGTGGTTGGTTCCAGCCTGTCGATGGCGCTGCGCTCAGCGGTTACCGCTATCGGTGGCCTGACAATGATGGCCTTTACCAGTATTAAGCTGACATTATTGGTATTTCTCGCGGTGCCCTTGGTGTTGGCACCGATTTTTATCCTTGGTAAAAAGGTGCGGCAGCTGGCCAGGCAAAGTCAGGATCGGTTGGCTGATATTGGCGCTCATGTTGATGAAAGCCTGCATGAAATTCATACCGTGCAGTCCTATGGCCATGAACTGCGCGATGAGCAGCATTTTGCGAAAAAAATCGATGCGGTACTGGCAGCGGCGCGAGGCCGGATCTTTTATCGAGCCTTACTGATTGCCTCGGTGATGCTACTTAGCATCGGCGCTGTGACAGTAGTTGGCTATATTGGTGCGCAGAATGTGTTAACTGGCAGTATCAGCGCCGGCCAACTGACCGCGTTTTTGTTCTATGCGGTGATGGTCGCCGGCGGCATGGCCACTATTAGCGAAGTGATAGGTGAAGTGCAGCGGGCCGCAGGTGCAGCAGAGCGGCTGCAGGAACTAGCCAGTGAACCGGTACAAATTACTGCGCCGCCTCAGCCGATTGCACTGCCAGCAAAGCTGAGCGGCGATTTACGTTTTGACGCGGTCAGCTTTGCTTATCCGCTGTCGCCGGCACAGCCGGTGCTGCACCAGCTTAGCTTTGCGGTGAAGGCGGGTGAGCGGGTGGCGTTAGTTGGTCCCAGTGGCGCCGGAAAAAGTACCCTCTTTCAGTTGTTGCAGCGTTTTTATGATGTTAGCGCCGGTACCATTTATTTGGACCAACTGCCGATCACAGCACTCGAGCCGGCACAACTGCGCCGTCAGTTTGCGCTGGTGCCACAGGAGGCAGTGATTTTTGCCAACTCGGTGCTGGAAAACGTGCGTTATGGCCGGCCCGAGGCCAGTCTGGAGCAGGTGATTGCCGCCTGTGTTGCGGCGCGGGCTGATCAGTTTATCCGCGACTTGCCTGAGGGGTATCAGACTCAACTAGGCGAGCGGGGCGTGCGTCTGTCTGGCGGTCAGAAGCAGCGTATTGCGATAGCACGGGCCATTTTGGCGGATCGCCCAATTTTATTACTGGACGAAGCCACCAGTGCGCTGGACGCGGCCAGTGAACATGCGGTCAAACTGGCGTTGCAGGAGTTGATGCAGCAAAAAACCACGCTGATTATCGCCCATCGGCTTAGCACGGTATTAAATGCTGACCGCATCCTGGTGCTGGATCAGGGCAGGCTGCTGGCTAGTGGCAGCCATAGCGAACTGGTGGCGACTTGTCCGCTTTATCGCGAGCTGGCCGAGTTGCAGTTATTGGCCTGATAGGTTTTACTTAGGATCCGTTCCCCAATAATGATAACGATAACGGAGTATCCCATGCTGCGAGTAAGCCAAATCCTGCTGCTTCTGCTATTGAGCCTGTTTAGCTTCTCACTACAGGCCGAGCAACCTACATTACATCCAAAACTTGAACCCTTCAGACCCTATCTGGATACCTACTGGCAGGGCGATCTGACCCAAAGCGGCGCCGCCGAAAAAATGATTGATCGCTCACACTGGCAACGGGCTTTAAACGGCAATGCGATAAAAACGGTGCATTCGATTAATGATGGTGTTTATGGCGGCGAGTCGATAATTTATTGGGATGAAGCCAAACAAAGTATTAATTACTACTATTTTACGACGGCCGGTTTTTATACCCACGGCAGTATGACGTTTGAAGATAATAACCAGCGGATCATCGCCCGCGAGGCAGTCGAAAATAATGCCAACGGCATTACGATGGTGGAGTCGGTCAGTACCCTGAGTGCCGATACCTTAACCGTAAATTCGCGTTATCTGCAAAACGGCGAATGGGTGCCGGGGCACAGTGCCACTTATCAACGAGTGGCGCCTCATCAAGTCAAGTTCAAATAATTTGTTTAAAGTTCGGGCAGTTAGCAGTGTCTGGCTTGCACTGCTGCTGGTTTAGGGTACAGTGGATATATTTACAGTCTGACAGCTGAAGCCGGATCTTCTATGCTGTCGGCCTGCTGTTCACTGTCGCCCGTGAAAAGGAATCTTGATGCTGACGCCTGGTTTTATTGTTGCGCATAGCCACCGCCTCGAAGATCTGACCGCCCTAACTGTCGAATTGCTGGATCGCTATCCACTGCCGCCGCTGGAGCAGGAAGTGCTGTTGGTGCAATCCAATGGGATAGCGCAGTGGTTAAAGCAGGCGCTGGCACGGCAGACCGGTATTGCGACTATGCTGGAAGTCAGTTTGCCGGCGCGTCTGGTATGGCGGCTTTATCGCAGTGTGCTGGGCCCGGATATTCCGAAACACTCCCCCTTTGATAAGCAACGGCTGCGCTGGCGTATTCTCCGGCTATTGCCGGCACTGGTCGCTGCGGATCCAGACTTTAAGGCGCTGGCGCATTATATCGCGCCGGCAGATAAGGCTGCGGCTCAACCCGGCGCTGCTGCTCATCAGCTGCAAACTGCCACCGACGAGCAGCAAAGCAGTCAGGCCGGGCCTGATCAGCGCAAATTATTTCAATTAAGCGACAAGCTGGCCGATCTGTTTGACCAGTATCAGGTGTATCGCGCGGACTGGCTGGATAGTTGGGGCCGTGGTGAGCTGGTGCTGGCCCAGTCGGGGCAGAATATCCCCTTGCCCGACGAGCAGCGCTGGCAGGCAAAACTGTGGCAGGCTCTGGTGCAGGATATTGGTGCTGAGCAAATTTGTAGCAACAGGGCGGCACTGCATCAGCGCTTTTTAAGTGCTGCGGCCAGCCTGACGGCGCAGCAGCGCCCCGACGGCGTGCCACCGCGGATTGTGGTGTTCGGTATTTCCTCATTACCGCGGCAAACGCTGGAAGTGCTGCATGCCCTGAAAGGACTATGTCAGATCGTGCTCTGCGTCCATAACCCCTGTCAGTATTATTGGGCCGATATTATTGCCGGCCGCGATCTGCTGCGCCAGTATGCTAAGCCCAGATTTCGCAGCAAAAACCAAAGCTCCGGCTCGCTACTGCTGTCAGAGCTGCATCAGTATGCGCCGCCGTTGCTGGCGTCCTGGGGCAAACAGGGGCGGGACTATATCCGGCTGCTGGATGAATTTGATGAAACCGCAGCCAAAGCGGCTGCCTTTACCAATTTGCGGTTTGATCTGTTTGATGAGGCGGAGCCAACGCATTTATTAGGCCGCCTGCAACACGATATTCTGCACCTCAGGTCCAATCAGGAAAGTCAGCAACACTGGCCAGCGCCGGACCCGCTAACGGATAAATCGATAGTATTTCAGCGATGTCACAGTGCTTTGCGGGAAGTGGAAGTGTTACATGACCATTTGCTGGCGGCCTTTGATGCCGATCCTAGCTTACAACCGCGCGATATTATGGTGATGGTGCCTGACATCAACAGCTATGCACCCTATATTGCTGCCGTGTTTGGTCGGCTGGCGGCGGATGATCCGCGTTATATCCCTTATACGCTGGCCGATCAGGGCCAGCGCCAGCGCAACCCGCTATTGCAGGCGCTGGAGCTGATATTACAGGCGCCAACGCAGCGCTTTAGTCACAGTGAACTGTTTGACTTACTGCAGGTCCCGGCACTGCGGCGTCGTTTTGCTCTGAGCGAGCAGCAGGTCAGTCAACTACAACAGTGGGCAGCTGCCGCAGGGGCACGCTGGGGTCTGGATGCCACTCAGCGTCAGGGGCTGGGGTTAAGTTATAGCTGGCAGCAAAACAGCTGGCAGTTTGCGCTGAACCGCTTGCTTTATGGGTATGCTGCCGGCGCCACGGCCGCATCCTGGCAAGATATCGCCGCTTATGCTGAGGTGTCAGCACTGGAAGCGCAAGCGATAGGGGCGCTGGCAGCTCTGGTGGAAACCTTACAGCACTGCTGGCAGCAGCTGCAGGTCGAGCGCAGCCCGGCCAATTGGCATCAACTGCTGAGTAACCTGTTAGATCAACTGTTTACGGCCGACAACGAGCAGGAAATGTTGCTGCTGGTTAGGTTACGCGATGCGCTGGATGACTGGTTGCAGAGTACGCTAGAGGCGCAGTTCGACGCGGCTTTACCTATTGGTATCGTCGCAGAGCTGTGGCTTGCCAGTGTCGACGAGCCCAACCTGCAACAGCGGTTTATGGCCGGTAGTGTAAATTTCGCCACGTTGATGCCAATGCGGGCCATTCCGTTTCAGCGTATTTGTCTGCTGGGGATGAATGAGAGTGATTACCCGCGGCAAAGCCCGAAAACCGACTTTGATCTTATGCGCCTGCATTACCGGCCCGGCGATCGCTCGCGTCGTGAAGATGACCGCTATCTGTTTTTAGAAGCCTTATTATCGGCCAGACAACAATTCTATATCAGCTGGGTTGGCGCCAGTGCCCAGGATAACAGTGAACTGCCGCCTTCGGTGCTGGTCGGCCAACTACAGGACCAACTGAATGC
>DAIOUM010000014.1:26093-41570 GCA_036759505.1 Alishewanella sp.
GAGGCCTTGCCGGATGTTGAGCCCTTTGCTTTGAACGGACTGGCGGTGTGGCAGGTAAAACACCAGCTACTGACAGCATTGCTGGCAGAGCAGCCGCAAAATGATGAACAAGCTTTAGCACTGCTGCGGCAGCAGCAACAACGTCTAAAGCAAGCCGGTGACTTACCCTATGGTGCAGCAGCCGGGCCGGATCTGGCCCGCACCGAGCAAACCGTGTTGGCGTTATATCAGGCACGGTCTGCGCTGGTGCAGCAAAGTGCGCCGCTCGCGGCCAAGACTTATCAGCTGCAACTGGGTGATGTGTTGCTGGAGGCGGAGCTCAATACGCTCTATGCCTCGCCAGAGGCGATGTTGCAACTGGAGCTGACCGCCAGTAAGGTGGTCGAAGTCAAACCGCGCAGTGTCAGTTATCAGTGGCGTAATCTGGTTACAGGGTATCTGAAACATCTGGTCGCCTGCACGGTGCTGGCGCAGGCACCCAGCACGGTGATCCTGGGCGCCGATGGTTTTCTGACTCTGGCACCGCTAAGCGCGTCGCAAGCCAGGGCAGAGCTAGAGCAACTTGCAGCTTGGTTACAACAGGCGCTGTGTCAGCCATTACCGCTGGCACTAGAGCTGGCGGCTGATTGGTATAAAGCCGAGCAGAAGCAGGAAGAGTACAGTCTGTCGAAACTTGCCGGCCGTTATCACGGTAACGCGTATCAGTCAGGGGTGCGGGCCGATACGCCTTATCTGGCGCGCTATTACCCGCAGGCACAGCAATTGTTGGATGCCGGCTTTAGTGAATGGGTGGCGTATTACCGGCCGTTCTTCCAACAGCTGCAGGCAGCAACAGCACAACCGCTTAGTGCCCTGGTGGCATCGTTAGGCGCTTTAGATCTGAGTTCCGCGGATATAACAGCGGAGGCGCAGCCATGAGTCAGGAGCAGCCATGAGCCAAGAATTAACCAGCCCGCTGCAATTGCCGCTGCACGGCAGTGTATTGATTGAAGCCAGTGCTGGTACCGGTAAAACCTATACCATAGCAGCGCTGTATTTACGTTTTATTCTGGCGCATCTGCCGAGGCTGACAGCGGCAGCTAGTCGCAGCACACCGCTATTGCCGGCGGATATTCTGGTGGTGACCTTTACCAAGGCGGCAACGGCCGAGCTAAAGGATCGGATCCGTCAGCGTTTAGTGGAGGCGGCGGCGGTGTTTCGTGACGCTTCGGCCAGCGCCGATGCGGTGTTGCAGGCACTAAAAGCCGATTTTGCCCCGCAGCATTGGCCGGAATGCGCCTATGCGCTGCAAATGGCCAGCGAAGCCATGGATGAGGCCAGTGTAAAAACTATCCATAGCTGGTGCCAGCAGCTGCTGCGCGAACATGCGTTTAATAGCGGCAGTTTGTTTCAACAGGAGTTACTGACCGATCTTAGCGCTCTGCAATTAGAGGCGGTAAGAGACTTCTGGCGTAGCTGCTGCTATCCGCTACCTGAAGCACAGCTGCAGCAGATCCAGGCTTTATACCGTGAGCCGGAAGCCTTACTGGATGATCTACGGCCGTTATGGGCCCAGGCCAGTGCCAGTTCTGAGCCGGTACAATTAGCTGAGTTGCTGTTGGCGGCCGAGCAAGCCTATCAGCAGCGGCTCTGTAGCGCCTTTTACTACTGGCAACAGGCGTTACCGGCTTGGCTGGATTGGATTGCCGCGGCCGAAGCGGCCGGTAGCTTTAGTAAACCCAGAACCTATAATCTGAAAAAAGCCCGCCAGGATTTTGCCCCCTTGCTGGATTGGACGGCCTTACCTGTTGCAGAGGCCGTAACGCAGTTACCTGAACTAAAAACCTCTTTTGTCGACAATTATGGCAAGCAGTTTTACCAGCATTATCAGGGCGAACCGCTGGCAGCAGACTGGCCGGCGGCCTTGCTGGAGCTGGTTGCGCTACTCTCCGGGGGGCCGGCGCTGCGGCCATTACTGTTACCACAGGCGGTAGCTTGGTGTAAGGCCCGGCTGGAGCAACAACTGCAGCAGCAAGCCAAAATGGGCTTTGATGACATTATCCAGCAATGCCGGCGTGCACTGGAGGGTGATGCCGGGCCGGCACTGGCTGCTATTTTACGCCATCAGTACCCGGTGGCAATGATTGATGAGTTTCAGGATACCGATCCGGCGCAGTACGCCATTTTCAATGCGGTATACCAGCTGGCCAGCAATGCAGCGGCACAGGCAGTCTATTTGATTGGTGATCCGAAGCAGGCGATTTATGCCTTTCGTGGCGGTGATATTTTCACCTATCTGCAAGCCCGCCGCGATACTGTAGGGCGCCACTATACGCTGACCACCAATTTCCGCTCCAGTAAGCAGATGGTGGCGGCCGTTAATGCGTTGTTCCGACCGGCCGAGCAAAGCGCCGCCAGGCAGGCGTTTTTATTCGCTGACAGTAGCGGCAACCCGTTGCCCTTTACCGAAGTTAACGCCAGGGGCGTTAAAGCCGAGCTGGTGATTGACGGTCAACCGGCTGCGGCTGCCTTAACCCTGTGGACTGCCAGTGCCGGCAGTTTCGATGAGGGTGCGGACGATAGCAAAGCACTGAGTAAAACCCTGTACCGGGAGCAGCTGGCAGGCCGGGTTGCTGACTATATTGGTGCTCTGCTGGGTAGTGCGGCCGCCGGGCGCACCGGTTTTATGCTGCGGCAGGAGTCTGCGACAGCGACGACCTTACAACCGCTGCAAAGTAAAGATATTGCGATTTTGGTCAGTACCCATCAGGAAGGGCATTTGATCCAGCAGCAGCTGCGTGAGCGCGGTATGGCCAGCGTGTATTTATCGGATCGTAATTCCGTGTTCGACAGTGAAGTGGCCGGCGATCTGTATTTACTGTTGCAGGCCTGTGCCGAGCCGGCCAATCAGCAGGCGCTGCTAAACGCGCTCTATACGCCACTGGTGGCCTTGCCGCTGGCGCAGTTGGATGCGCTAAGGCATGACGATAGGCTTTGGCAGCAGTATCAGGAATGGTTTTATCAGTTTAGCCATTGCTGGCAGCAGCGCGGCGTGTTAGCGCTGATCCGCCAGTTAGTGCTGCAGTTTCAGGTGGCAGAGCGGGTGTTAGCTGACGCCGGTGGCGAGCGCTATCTGACCGATTTACTGCACCTGGCCGAGCTGTTGCAGCAGGCCAGTGTCAAACTGGATGGTGTGCATGCGGTGCTACGCTATTTCTATCAGCATCTGTACCAGCAGGAAGCCATTGCCCAGCCTGCCGATGATCAGATAGTGCGGCTGGAAAGTGATGCTGAGCTGATCCAAATTGTGACCATCCATAAATCGAAAGGGCTGGAGTATCCACTGGTATTCTTGCCCTTTATCAGCTTATGCCGTCCGGTAAGTCATGATGACCGGCTGGTAAGCTTTCATAATGAAGCCGGCGAATTGGTGCAAAGCCTGACGCCCGGCAAGCTTGAACTGGCAACCGCCGATCAGGAGCGGCTGGGCGAAGATATCCGCAAGCTCTATGTGGCGGTGACCCGGGCCAAATATGCGACCTGGCTTAGTTTAAGTCCGGTAGGTGACTGGCAGCGCTCAGCGCTGGCCTATCTGCTGGGCTGTGATCAGGCGACAGAGCCGCTGCAGCTGCTGCAGCAAGCTGAGGCGCTGTGGCCTGCTAATGGCAAAGACATTCAGGTGGTTGCCTTGCCTGCTTTTAGCACACCGCAACATCTGCCGCCGGCGCTTAGCGGCTCAGCCTCACAGTTTGCCGCGCGGCAACGCAATACCGCGCAGCCTTTTGTGCCCTGGTGGATCGCCAGTTATTCGGCTTTAACCTATGGTGCTGCCAGTCAGGGCGATACCGCGCTGGAGCATAACCTGTTGGAAGAGCAGGCCAGTGCGCTGCTTGCAGAAGCCCTGTCGGATCCATCCCCGGCAGCCTTGGCAGCAGATAGCGCAGTGCAGCTTGCCGCTGTAGCGCAGTCCTTGCCAGTAACGCCAGACTTAGTCAGTTTGCATGACTTTCCACGCGGAGCCGGGCCAGGAACCTTGCTGCATAACTTGTTGCAGGATGCAGCCGAGCACGGCTTTGCCGCCGTGGCAGCCGATCCTGAGCTGTGTCAAAGCCTGGTTGCCCGGCGCTGCCGCCACGGCAGCTGGGCGCAGCGCGCTGAGTTATTAAGTCGTTGGTTACATGGCTATCTGCAGCTGAGTTTTCCGTTACCGGGTGGTGGGCAGGTAGCACTTAATGCCTTGCGTAGCTATCGGGCTGAGCCTGAGTTCTGGTTCGCCGTGCAGGGGGTCAGTACCCGGCAACTGGATAAGCAGGTTAGCGCCGCTGTACTGGGCGGTGCCGCCAGACCTGAGCTTAGCCGCAACTACTTAAATGGCATGTTAAAAGGCTTTATCGACTTGCTGTTTGAGCATCAGGGTAAGTACTACGTGCTGGATTACAAATCAAACTATCTGGGGCCGGATGATGCGGCTTATCATCCGGCAGCGATGCAACAGAAAATCTTACAAAGCCGCTATGAGCTGCAATATGTGCTCTATAGCCTGGCCCTGCATAAGCTTTTAAAAGCCCGCTTAAAAGACGCTTACAGCTATCAGCAGCATGTCGGCGGCGTGGTGTATCTGTTTTTGCGTGGCCAGCAAGCCAGTAGCCGTGGCGCCTTTATTGACCGGGTACCGGAGTCGTTGATCCTAAGTTTAGAGCAATACTTTATGCAACAAGAGCCACAGTCTGCTGTGGAGGTCGCCAATGCTGATTAGTGCAGTGCTACCTGAGGTGTTACAACGGCTACAGGATCGTCAGGCGATGCTGGCGCTACTGGCCGCCTATCAGCGCCAGCAGCTGTTAAGTCAGCTTGACCTGGCCTTTGCCCGCTTTCTGGCGCAGAACGCACCAGCAGTACAACCGCTGAGTTTGTTGCTCGCGGCCTTACTGTCACGCCAGGTTGGCCGCGGCCATGTCTGTTTGCCACTGGCGGATTTACTGGCCGATGCGCCACAGCTGCTCAATTACCAGAGTACGCAGTTAACCCCTGAGGCGTTAAGTCAACAGGATGGCAGTCTGTTACCGGATCCGGCACTGCTACTGGCGTCATATAGTCTGGACGAGCTGGAGGCCTGCCTGGCACAGTGTGATACGGTGCTTACTGTAACACCGGCTAACGCTGAGTCGATTGCCAGCGCAGCGCCGGGACGGCCGCTGGTATTGGATCAACAGATACTCTATTTCGCCCGCTATTGGTTTGCGGAGCAACAGATCGCCGCCGACTTGCGCGCTTTAATGCAAGCGGTAACCCTGCCGGCAGAGCCGGCGCAGCTAAAACTTTATCTGGATCAGCTGTTTGGCGCTGAATCGTTAGCAGTTAGCGCTGGCGATGCCTTTGCTCAGATCAATTGGCAAAAACTGGCCTGTGCCAACAGCCTGCGTAGCCGTTTTAGTGTGATCACCGGCGGGCCGGGTACCGGTAAAACCTATACCCTGGTGCGCTTACTGGCGCTGTTACAGCGTTTGTCGCCTACGCCACTGACCATCAAGCTGGCGGCGCCTACCGGTAAAGCCGCGGCGCGGATGAAAGAGGCGATTACTCAGGCGATGCAAAGCTTACAGGCGCTGGCAGCGGACTGGCAGAGCGCGGTTGCTGCGATCCGCGCCGACAGCGCGACCCTGCATAAACTGTTGGGGGTACAAGCCGGCAGCCGGCAATTTAAGCATCAGCGTAGTAAACCGCTGGCGCTTGATGTGTTGATTGTTGATGAAGCCAGTATGATTGATATTGAGCTGATGCAGGCACTGTTAGCGGCACTGCCGGCGGATGGCCGCCTGATTTTATTAGGTGATAAGGATCAGTTGGCCTCAGTGGAAGCCGGCGCTATTTTAGGACAGCTTTGTCAGGATGCCGAGCAGGGTGGCTATAGTGCAGAAACTATGGCTTATCTGCAGCAATTCAGCGCCGCACCTATACCGGCGCAGTTGGCAACCAGCACGCCGCGGCAGCGGCTACAACAGGTGGTGATGTTGCGGGTTAGCCGGCGTTTTGATCAGCACAGTGGTATTGGTGCCCTGGCCCGCGCGGTCAATCAGGGTGAGCAGGCGCAGGTCGATTATCTGCTGTCAGGTCAGGCGGGCTATCAGGATCTGCAGTTATTAGCCGGGGAGCCAGAGCAAGATCCGCTGCAACAACTGGCAGCCTTGTGCCGCCGTGGCTTCGCCGCCTACTGGCAGCAGCTAGCGGCTAAACCTGCAGCGGGTGCCGAGGCGGCTGCTATTGAGCAGTGGGCGCGGGCGGTGCTTAACAGCTATCAGCAATTTCAGTTATTGACGGCCGTGCGTGAAGGCCCCTTTGGCGTTGCCGGTTTAAATCAGCTGGTACAACAGGCCTTGCCGCAACTGCCTGCCAGTCGCAATCTGCAGCAGGATAGCTGGTATGAGGGGCGACCTGTGATGATCAGCAGTAATGACTATAATCTGAATTTGCGTAACGGTGACATCGGCATTGTCCTGGTTTCACCGCAGGATCAGCAAAAACGCGTGGTCTTTATTGATGCCGATAACCAGTTAAGGTGGATCTTACCCAGCCGCCTGGGCGCTGTTGAAACCGTCTTTGCGATGACAGTGCATAAGTCGCAGGGCTCAGAGTTCCGCCATACGGTGCTGGTGTTGCCGGAGCGGGATAACCCGGTACTCTGCCGCGAGCTGTTGTATACCGGCATTACCCGGGCGGCAAAGCAACTGACTCTGGTGGTGCCAGATTATCTGGTGCTGAAACAGGCGGTGCAAAGACGCACCGTACGGGCCGGGCGCTTGCCCTTAGATGAATAAAACCATTAGCAAAGGATACTACTATGGTATTTCGGATCGGTATTTTGACAGCCTTACTGCTATTACTGAGCGGCTGTGCCCAACCGCTTCAATCAAAGCAGGGTGCGGCAGCTGCGATGTCTGCTTCGCCCCCAATGACTGCTGCACCCCTAATGTCTGCTACGCAGCGAGCGCAACAAGACGCGGCGGACCAGCATTATCAGCTGTTGCTCTCAGAGGTGCAGCAAGCACCAGAGCCAAGGCGACTGGCCAGTTTGCGGCAGGCCTATACCAAAACCTCAGCTTACCGGCCCTACAGTATGGTGGAGCGGGCACTATCCAGCCTGATGTTTGAAGCCATCGCAAAAAAAGACTGGCAACAGTGTTTGAGTCATACTGCCAAACTACTAGCGGAGCAGTTTATCAGCTTAAACGGCCACTATGGTGCTATGATCTGTCAGTTTGAGTCGGGCAATACCGAGCAGGGCGAGTATCATCAGGAAGTGTTAGACGGTCTGATGGCCGCGATCTGGCAAAGTGGTGATGGTAAAACGCCGGAAACCGCATTTTTCTGTACCAGCACCACCGAGCTCTATACCTTTATCAACTTGCATGGTTTTAATGCGAAGGCCCAGGCGCTGGTGTGGCATCAGGAGCAACCCTTTGATTTGATGACCATTATTAATCCGCGCGATGAGTATGAGTTTAACTGGTATTTTAATATCAGTGCCCAGATGGCGCGTGGTATCGTCGAATAAAATCACTGAGTCAAATTGCTGAGTAATGGCCCTGATGCAAGAACGTAATCTGCGCAATTTCTATATCCCGGAAGAACAGTCGATCTATCTGCTAAATGCCAATGACGCGAAAAAGCTGAAAGATTGGGTGGCGCTCTGTATCAGCAAGTTACAACAGCTGGGATACCGGGATATCCATTTGCTCGGTAAAGGCGCTTATGGTTTTGCCTTTGCCGGCTTTGGCATTAACGACGAATGCTATGTGTTTAAGTTCTCGCGCATCAATCTGCCGCAGCATATTCAGGAACGGCTTGCCGATGAAGCCTATATGTTGTCGCAGGTACAACATCCGGCGGTGCCGCGTTATATCACCTATCAGGTCGTGCGCAAGCAGGGCATTCTGATGATGGATCGGGCGCCGGGTATCGATTTAGAGCAATACAGCCTGCAGCACGGCCGCCTGCCGGTGCGTTTGCTGGTGGATTTGGCGGCGCAACTGGCTGAGTTGCTGCAATATTTACGTAGTATCGAAAAAGACGGCGCGCCGGCGCCGATAGTCCATGGCGATATTAAGCCGTCTAATCTGGTATTTGAGGAGCAAAGTGGTCGCCTGAGCCTGATTGACTGGGGCTCCTCGGTGTTTGCTCAGTTGGATCATGAGGGGCATTATCTGTCGAATAATGTGATGCAGCTGATGTCAGCTGATCTGCAGCATTCCAATGCCCGGATGGGCGATGTCTACTTTATTGGTCCGGAACAGCGTAGCGGGCAGTTATCCAGCCCACGCTTTGACGAGCAGGGCGTCGCCAGTACCCTCTATGCGCTGGCCTCGGGGCAGGCCTGCCGCTTTGGCCGCAAAGCTATTCCGGCACGTAGCCTGGGTTTGCCGCTGGAGTTTGCCACCTTACTGGATAGCATGCTGGCCGATGATCTGACGCTACGCCAGCAGGCCGGCGATTATTTTATCAAGCAGATGCCGCGCTTAAAGCAGTTGGTATTACCGGACCTGCCGCTGTTTGATGACAGCCCTGTATTGCCGGTTTGGGTGAGCCCACAGCGGCGTGAGCTGGATACCGTGGTGTACTCGTCGCGCAAATCCTTCTTACGCGAGCATAACGAAGAGCTGGATATCGCCTACGTCGATGATGTGCAGCTGGAACGCTATTACAAAAACTATCTGGAAGGGATGGGCGAAACCGAAAAAGCCTTTATCGCTGCCGTCAGCCGGCTCGGGCGCTATCCGGTAGTGGGCGGTTTAGCCATCCACTGGCAGGCTGGGGGGATCTATATCGACAGCAGTCTGAATTTATATGACCAGAGCCTGAGTCAGGCCTTCGCGCTGGCGGTCAATAATGTGGTGACGCTGGCTCGTGCTATCGGCAAGGTCGGGATCTTTAAAGCCTGTTTATTTAATGCCCGCAATACTATTCATATTAGCCGCGCATCGGAAGCTGAGCCCTTTGTGGCGCCGCCAGAGAGTCGTATTCCGTATCAGCTGGCGCCGGTACTCAGTGCAGAAGAAGCCAGTAAGCAGCATTCTTACTTTGAAGATGGTAAGGATCCGGATGAGCAATTGGTATTACCCGATGCCATTATGGACGATATCGCGCGGCTTAACCTGATCCGGCACACCGGTTGTATTATCTTTGAGGTCACGCCGTTATATATGAAGATCCACAGCTACTACCGCCTGCTGGATCCGGCGGCTGAACCAGAATTTAACCGTTTACTGCAGAGTATCCTCAGCAAGGTCGGTTTAATCAGCGGTGACGGTGTTGGGGGCTTTATGAAGCTGCCATATAAAGATACCCGTAAGTTCAGTCATCAGAGTCAAGCACCACAGCTGTTGTATCCCGCCAACCCGTTGCAGTTTAACGCCGCAGGCGGCTCTTGCTGAAATAAGCAGCAATTAGCCGTGTTTAGTGTACGGACTGCGCCTGGACGCCAGCGTGACGCGCTAAAAAAGGTTTAAATTAGCGCTTAAAACAAGTAATGTACTGCTTTTGACCCTAACTCACTTTACGAACGAAGATGTCGAGCGAAAAACACGCACTCTATGCTGAATTGCTGCAGCAGGCTAAGGCTTTGCTGCAGGAAGAAACCGATGTGATTGCCAATATGGCCAATTTCAGTGCTTTATTATTTCAAAGCCTGCCTGATTTAAACTGGGCAGGCTTTTATATTATGCGCCAGGGCGAACTGGTACTGGGGCCGTTCCAGGGCAAGGTAGCGTGTGTGCGGATCCCGGTAGGCAAGGGCGTTTGTGGCACCTGTGTCGCAACGGGTGAAATCCAACGCGTTGCCGATGTGCATGAATTCCCCGGTCATATCGCCTGTGATGCTGCCAGTAACTCAGAAATTGTGCTACCGGTAAGGCAAGGTGGCGAGATTATTGCGGTACTGGATATCGACAGTCCGTCGCTAAACCGCTTTGACGACGCCGACCAGCAAGGCCTGGCGGCACTGGTTGCGGTATTTGAACAAGCCTTGGTTCCCGCCTGATGAAAGACTTGCTCTCGGTACAGGATTACCTGCTGCAGGTGGAAGAAGTCGGCGACTGGGATGGCGAAGAAGAGCTGGTTGCCGATAAGTTTAATGCCATAGTGCATAGTGTATGGGATGCCTTGCCTGACAGCCTGAGTATTACCCAAATCCAGCAATTAATGCCACAATTGTGGGAGCAGCTGCGCGGCGATACGGTCTTGCTGGACGCTGACGAAGACGAACTGATTGATTGGGCGCTGTCCTATATCCAACAACAAATAGAAGAAGGCATGGCTGATGATGAGCCTGCTGCTGACGAAGAAGAGTGAATGCTGCATGACCATTGCAACCCCCGTAACGGCTGAAACCCCGGAACAAGCAACAACCCTGGAACAAGTAACAACCGAGCAACAAGCTGTTCCGGCATCAGAAAAACCTGCTAATGTTAAAGATGTACTGGCATTTTTATGTCAGAGTTTTCCGAAATGTTTTATTAGCAGTGGCCCTTTACAGCCATTAAAAGTCGGTATCTTTCAGGACTTGGCTGCGCGTTTAGGTGAAAACGCGACGGTGAGTAAAACCCAGTTGCGCCAGGCGCTGCGGGTTTACACGTCTAGCTGGCGTTACCTGGAGGCAACTAAAGAAGGCGTAAGCCGGATTGATTTGGAAGGCCAGCCGGCCGAGCTGATTGACGCTCAACAGGCAGAGCATGCGGCAAAATTATTGGCGGAAAGTAAACAAAAAGCCGCTGAGAAACGTAAAGTAAAACAGCAGGAGCAACGGGCGCAGCAAACTGCTAAGCCTCAGGCTGACAGAGCCGCTGCGAAAGACAAAGTGGCAAGACCGGTACAAAAAACCGCGAACAAAAATCCAAAAGCAGCCTCTAATGCTGCACAGCGGTCAGCAAAACCAGCCCGTGCAGCAGAAAAGCCTGCAGTGGTACAGCCAGTAGTACAACTAACGGCCTTGGTTGCTGAACAGCTGAAAGTGGGCGCAGCGGTGCTGGTTAAACTTGGTTCAAGCCCAATGCCGGCGACGGTAACCGAAGTCAATTTGCCTGATGTGACAGTGCAGTTGAGTTCAGGCATGGTCATCAAAACCCGTCAGGATAGCCTGTATCAGGCCTGACGTAAAACGAGAGAGTTATGAAGAAATTTTCCCTGATAGCGGTTGGATTATTTTTAGCGTTAGGTGTAGCAGCGGAGTCGGTGAACCCACCGGATATCAATGCCTTGCCGGTGATCAGTCAGTCGCCGCAGCATGCCACGGCGAGTAAGCGTGTTGCAGCCACCTTTACCCGCGCTCACTATATTCCGGTACAGTTAAATGATGAGCTGTCAGGGCGAATTTTCGACCTCTATCTGAAAAACCTCGATTTTTTCCGCAATCATCTGCTGGCCAGTGATGTGGCGCAGTTTGAGCAATATCGCAATCAGTTTGACGATGCGATTAACCGCGGCAATCTGAGTTTCGCTTTTGATATGTTTAATCTGGCGCAGCGTCGCCGTTTTGAACGCTTTGACTTTGCCATTGCCCAATTGGCGCAGGAGCATGACTTTGAAGCCGATGACTATTATGTCTACGATCGTGAAGATGCGGCCTGGCCGGTTGATAACGCCGAGCTGGACGAGTTATGGCGGCAGAGAGTTAAGTTTGACCTGTTGAATCTGAAGCTGACTGGCAAAAAGCTGGATGAAGCGAAAGAGATCCTGGAAAAGCGTTACCGTAATACCCAAAAACGCTTAATGCAAACTAACAGCGAAGATGTGTTCCAGCTGGTGATGAATTCGTTCGGCCGGGCAGTGGAAGCGCACACCTCTTATCTGTCGCCGCGCAATGCAGAGCGCTTTCAGCAGGATATGAACCTGCAATTGGAAGGCATCGGTGCCGTACTGCGTGCTGAAGAAGACTATACCGTGATCCAGAGCCTGGTGCCCGGTGGTCCGGCAGACTTAACCCAGCGTCTAAAGCCGAAGGATCGGATTATTGGTGTGGCGCAGGATAACAAAGACTTCGTGGACGTGGTGGGCTGGCGCCTGGACGATGTGGTGGATTTGATTAAAGGTCCCAAAGGCAGCCGGGTGCGGTTACAGGTGTTAGGTGGCAGCGATCTGAATAATCAAACACAGATTGTTGAGATTGTGCGCGACAAGATCCGACTGGAAGATCGGGCGGCAAAATTTGAAGTGTTGCAGCCAAAACTGGGCGAGTTACAAAGCAAGGTGGGTGTGATTACCATTCCGGGCTTCTACAATAACCTGTCTGAAGATGTGAAAAAGTTGCTGGCCGAAGCCAATGAACAAAAAGTCGAGGCACTGATTGTTGATTTACGTGGTAACGGCGGCGGCTCACTGCAGGAAGCAACACTGCTGACTGGCCTCTTTATTGAGCGTGGCCCGGTGGTGCAAATCCGTTACGGTGATGGCAAAATTGACTTAAATGGCGATCGCGATGGCATTTCTTACTATGATGGTCCGCTAACGGTACTTGTTGACCGTTACAGTGCTTCAGCCTCGGAGATCTTTGCCGCAGCGATGCAGGACTACGGTCGGGCCCTGGTGATTGGTGAGCAAACCTTTGGTAAGGGTACAGTGCAGCAGCACCGTGGTATTGGCCGCATCTACGATATGTTTGAGCAGCCGTTGGGTAGCGTGCAGTACACGATGGCAAAATTCTACCGTATTAATGGCGGCAGTACCCAGCACAAAGGCGTGATCCCCGATATCAGCTTCCCATCGGCGATTGACCCTGCAGATTGGGGCGAGAGCAAAGAAGATTATGCTTTACCCTGGGATGCGATAGCCCCGGCACAGTACAGTGCGCAGCAGGATATTCAGCAGTTGGTGCCAGCACTGGTGAAGAAACATCAGCGGCGCATCGCCAATGAAGTGGAGTTTAGTTATCTGCTGGCGGATATTGCTGAGTATCAGCAACAGAAAGATGAAAAACGCATTTCGCTGAACAAAGCGGAGCGGATTGCCAAACGCGAAGCCGACGAAGCGCGAGCACTGCAGCGCACTAATGAGCGTCTGAAGCGACTAGCCCTGCCTACTGTGAAATCGGTAGATGATGCACCGGAAGTGCTTTCCAAGCTGGATCCGCTGCTGGAAGAGGCCGCTTATATTACGTCTGACTGGTTGCAGTTAAACCGGTTGGCGAAGAAATAGCCAAAGCAAGAAAAGGCGGTTTTTACCGCCTTTTCTCAATAATAATACGTATTACAACAACATAATAATTATAAAGGTTAACTATGTCGGGAACTCGTCAATCCGTGCACGGCCTCTGGTCGAGCCGTCTGGCTTTTATTCTTGCAGCCACCGGAGCTGCAGTCGGTTTAGGTAATATCTGGAAATTCCCCTACATTATGGGACAAAACGGCGGCGGTGCCTTCGTATTGGTCTACCTGTTATGTATTTTTCTAATCGGTATTCCGGTGATGATGTCGGAAGTGCTGATTGGTCGGCGTGGCCGGCAAAGCCCAGGTTTATCGGTGAAAACCCTGGCACTGGAGGCCAATGGCAGTACCCGCTGGCAACTCGCCGGTTGGAGCGGCCTGGCGGCCAGCTACCTGATCCTGTCGTTCTATGCGGTGATCGCCGGTTGGGCGCTGTACTATGTGTACAAAACAGCCGTTGGCACCTTTGTTGATATGCCAGCCGCCGAAGTCGGCGCTGAATTTGGCCAGTTTATCAGTAATCCGTACTTATTAATGGGATTCTCCGCCGTCGTACTGGCACTGACGATCTATGTGGTTGGCCGCGGTGTGCATAAGGGGCTGGAAAAAGCCGTTAATTATCTGATGCCAGCGTTGTTTGTGTTGTTGTTATTGATGGCGATCTACTCTGCTTTAAACGGCGCCTTTGCCGAAGCGCTGGAGTTTATGTTTAAGCCTGACTTCTCCAAGCTGACTATGAATGGGGTACTGCTGGCGCTTGGGCATGCCTTTTTCAGTTTAAGTCTGGCCTCGGGGGCGATGATTATTTATGGTGCTTACCTACCTTCTAATGTGTCTATTGGTAAAACCACGCTATTAATCGCGCTCTGTGATACCGCTGTGGCTTTACTGGCCGGCTTAGCGATTTTTCCGCTGGTATTCGGTTATGGTTTAACCCCGGCCGAGGGCCCGGGCCTGATTTTTGTTACCTTACCGATTGCTTTCGGTGCTATGCCCTTTGGTACCTTATTTGGTACGTTGTTTTTTGTAATGTTAGTCTTTGCCGCCTTTACCTCAGCCATAGCAATGATTGAATCGACCGTTGCCTGGCTGGTTGAAACGAAAGGCTTAAAGCGTTATCAGGCTACATTGGGTACTGGTATATCGTTATGGTTGCTGGGGTTGGCGACGGTGTTCTCATTTTCTGGTGCTGCCTGGGCGACACTGGACTGGACTCTGCTCGGCAAACCCATTGCCAGTTTATTTGAACTGAAGGATTATCTGACTTCGGCAATTATGTTGCCAATTGGCGGGCTCTTTATTGCGATCTTTACCGGTTGGGTGATGTCGGAGCGGGCAAGTCGTGAAGAGTTGGCGACCAGCAAGCTGGCGTATCAGTGTTGGCGCTTCGCTATCCGTTGGATCACGCCGGTTGCAGTGATTATTGTGTTTTTCAATCTGATTGGGGTGCTGGATATCTTCCGTGCCTTTAGCGGCAACTAACGGAGAAGCAGCAAATGGATAACACAACACAAAAAGCGCCGAGTTTGCTTGATGCATTGCTACCGATGGTGGTGTTGATTGCCTTATTGGCGGCGTCAGTGATCCTGTTTAAAGATGACTCCTCTTATGGTCCGAACCAGATTGCGCTCTTTATTGCGGCTGCGGTCGCCGTGGTGATTGGCCTGAAAAATGGCCATAGCTGGCAGTCGATTGAACAGGCCATGGTAAAGGGGATTTCGCTATCGCTGGCAGCGGTATTAATTCTGCTGGCGGTGGGCGCGTTGATTGGCACCTGGCTGTTGTCGGGTACTGTTCCCACCCTGATTTATTTCGGTTTACAGCTGCTTAGCCCGAGCTGGTTCTATGCCGCCAGCTGTATTCTGTGTGGTATTGTGGCCATGAGTATCGGCAGTAGCTGGACCACTGCCGCGACTATAGGTGTGGCGCTAATTGGTGTCGCGACCGGCCTGGGGCTATCGCCGGCTATTACCGCCGGTGCCATAGTGTCAGGCGCTTATTTTGGCGATAAAATTTCACCACTGAGTGAAACCACTAACCTGGCACCGGCCGTCGCGGGTGCCGATCTGTTCCAGCATATCCGGCATATGCTGTGGACCACCATTCCCAGCATAGTGCTGGCGTTGCTTGGCTTTGTGCTGATCGGTTTTAATACTACTGTCAGTGCTGATCTGGCGCATGTTGAGCAAATCAGTGCTGTGTTGCAGAGTCAGTTTAATATCAGTCTGTGGACATTGGTCCCGCTGGCAGTACTGCTGCTGATGGCGATGCGTAAGATCCCGGCTTTTCCGACGGTCTTTATCGGCGC
>DAIOUM010000015.1:0-17564 GCA_036759505.1 Alishewanella sp.
TTTGCGCCTTTATGTTGTTCATTTTCAAGGTGTTTTAACCGGTAGCGGTTAACGGACATCATGCCTGTTTCCGAACCCGAGAAATAGGCCGAGATGAGCAGTAACACTCCCAAAATAATAAAGAGTGTACTGGTTGAGATTGCGTCCAAAAGTTAATTACCTTTATTGCCTGACAAAGTTTAGAGCGGTTTCAGAATCTGCCCAGCAGGACTTCTTTTACAAAGCGGCTGCCAAAATAGGCCAGGGTAAGGAAAATACTGCCGACTAAAGTCAGAGATACCGCGGTTCTACCGCGCCAGCCCTGACGGGCATGTCCCCAGCACAGCAATCCGAATACAATTAGCGCCAGCAGGCTAAGTAGCGTTTTATGGTCAACCCAACTTTTCATATAGGGTACACCACTGGCCAGTGCCAGTGTTAACAGGACGGTACCGGCTGCCAGCAAGCGAAATTGCAGTTGCTCTGCCTGTAATAATGGCGGCAAAAAGCGACTGACACCAGAGAAATTTTTATGTTTCAGTTTATAACTGATATAAGACACTTGAATTGAGTACAGCGTGGCCATAATCAGCACCACATAGGCGCTAAAGGCCAAACCAATATGGGCCAGCAACCCCGGGCTTTGTCCCAAATGCTGTAACAGCGCTGTGCCGGGAATAAACAGACCTGCCAGCAGGAGTAAGGCGGCGGCGGTGTAGACTATGGGTAATAGCAGCACTGCCGGACTGCGCAGGGAAATCAGGGTTACCGCCAGGGTTAACAGCCAGGCGACCAATGAGCTAACGTTCAACAGACTGAAGTTTTGTCCCTGCTCGGTAAAGATGCTGCCTGCCAGGCTGAGCATATGGCATACCACACCCAGGGTACCGGCACTGAAAACCAGTTTAAAGTTTGGCCCGGCCGGATGGAATAGCCGCAATAGCAGGGTAACAGTTGCAACCGTATAGGCAACCAAAGCCAGCGCGGGTAACAACATCGGCATACTTAACACTCCTGTGACGCAGTAAGTGGATTATTGTATTGCAAGTTTCGGGTAAAGCCCAGCAGCATACAGTAAGATGCGCTTAAGGCTGACGATAACAGTACAACGCGCTATAATCGGCGCAATTACCGAATTGGATCTCCGCTATGTTTGAAAATCTGTCAGATCGTTTAAGCCGGACCCTGAAAAATATTAGTGGTCGTGGTCGTCTTACTGAAGACAATATTAAAGAAACGCTACGGGAAGTGCGGATGGCACTGCTCGAAGCCGACGTGGCATTGCCGGTTGTCAAAGACTTTATCAACCAGATCAAAGAGCGCTCTGTGGGTCTGGAGGTCAGCAAAAGTCTGACTCCGGGGCAGGAATTTCTGAAAATCGTCCGTAAAGCCCTGGAAGAAGCCATGGGCGAGGCGAATGAAGAACTTGCCCTGAATACCCAACCGCCGGCGGTGATCCTGATGGCGGGTTTACAGGGGGCCGGTAAAACCACCTCTGTTGGCAAGTTGGCAAAGTTTCTGACCGAACGGAAAAAGAAAAAAGTGTTGGTGGTATCGGCTGACGTTTACCGGCCTGCCGCAATTAAACAATTGGAAACCTTGGCCAAAGCGGTCAATGTTGAGTTTTTCCCCAGCGACATCTCGCAGGCGCCGGTTGCCATTGTTAATGCTGCTATCACACATGCCAAAACCCGGATGTTTGATGTGCTGCTGGTCGATACCGCCGGTCGTCTGCATGTCGACAGCGAGATGATGGATGAAATCAGGGCGCTGCATGCCGCGGTAAAACCGATTGAAACCCTGTTCGTGGTCGATGCCATGACCGGTCAGGATGCGGCTAATACGGCTAAAGCCTTTAACGAAGCCTTGCCATTAACCGGGGTGATCTTAACCAAAGCCGATGGTGATGCCCGTGGTGGTGCCGCCTTATCTATCCGCCATATCACCGGTAAGCCAATTAAGTTTATCGGTACCGGTGAGAAAACCGACGCCTTAGAGCCGTTCCATCCGGATCGTATCGCCTCGCGCATTTTAGGTATGGGCGATGTGCTGAGCCTGATTGAAGAGCTTGAGCAGAAGGTCGATAAAGAAAAAACCGCGAAAATGGCGCAGAAGATGATGAAAGGCAAAGGCTTTTCATTGGAAGATTTTCGCGAGCAGCTGGTACAGATGCGTAGCATGGGCGGCATGATGTCACTGATGGACAAGCTGCCGGGGATGAAAAATCTGCCGGCCGGTGCCGCCGGTCAGTTAGATGAAAAGCAGTTTGTGCGGATGGAAGCCATTATTAATTCGATGACGCCGAAAGAGCGTGAGTTTCCGGACCTGCTAAAAGGCTCGCGTAAAAAACGGATAGCGGCCGGCTCCGGCACCCAGGTGCAGGAGATCAATCAGCTGCTGAAACAATTTACCCAGATGCAGAAAATGATGAAACAGATGAGTGGTAAAGGTGGCCTGATGAAGATGATGCGGGCCATGGGCGGCAAGTTGCCACCCGGTATGTTACCACCGCGCTGATCCTGGTGTGACGGGTTGCCAGGCCGCGAAATGCCTTGCATTCGCGGCAAAAATCCGTACAATGCAGCAGCCCTGCAGTCCGACTGCGGGCTTTGTTATTTTTTAAAACCTGAACGATTGAAATTAGAGGACGGTATGGTAACTATTCGTTTACAACGTGGTGGCGCGAAAAAGCGTCCATTTTACCAAGTTGTGGTAGCGGACAGCCGTTTTGCTCGTGATGGCCGTTTTATTGAGCGCGTGGGTTTCTTTAACCCAATCGCCAGCGGCACTGAAGAGAAACTGCGTCTGGACCTGGATCGCGTTGACCACTGGGTAGCACAAGGTGCTGCACTGAGTGATCGCGTGGCCACTCTGGTAAAAAACGCTAAGAAAGCAGCTGCTTAATTAGCAAGGCGTGTGGAGTTGTCACTGTTGAGTGAAAAAGATTTTGTAGTACTTGGCAAGTTTGGTGCGGTTTACGGCATCAATGGCTGGCTAAAAATTAACTCCTACACGGACATCCCGGAAGGGATTTTTGATTACACACCCTGGCAGGTCAAATTTCAGGGTAACTGGCAGACAGTAACAGTCAGCAGCTGGAAACGGCATAGTAATGGCTTAATCGCCAAACTGACTGACATTAATGTCCGGGAACAGGCGCAGGCCTATGTCAATGCTGAAATCGCGGTTGCCGCCAATGCCTTACCGGCGCTGGACGACGGCGAGTACTACTGGAAAGATCTGATGGATCTGAAAGTAGTGAATCAGCAAGGCTATGATCTGGGCGTGGTAACTGACTTAATGGAAACCGGCTCTAACGATGTGTTAGTGGTGAAAGCCAACCGGACTGATGCCTTTGGTAAGGGTGAGCGCTTAATTCCCTTTCTTGATCAGACCGTGATCAAGCAGGTGGATTTAACTGCGAAGCAAATCACAGTAGATTGGGACCCGGCGTTTTAATGCAGGAACAACCAAGGTGGGTGGGCGTTGTCTCACTGTTTCCGGAGATGTTTCAGGCGATTACGCAATACGGCGTCACTGGTCGGGCTGTAAAGCAGGGCATTATTCAGCTGCAGTGTTTTAACCCGCGGGATTTTACCACGGACAAACACCGGACTGTTGATGACCGGCCTTATGGTGGCGGCCCCGGTATGCTGATGATGGTGCAGCCACTGACCGATGCCATTCGCGCGGCGAAAGCCGAAGCAGGGGATAAGGTGCATACGGTTTATTTGTCGCCGCAAGGCCGCAAATTAGACCAGCAAGGTGTGGCTGAACTGGCAAAACATCCGAAACTGCTCCTGGTAGCAGGCCGTTACGAAGGAATTGACGAGCGCGTGATCGAAACCGAAATTGACGAAGAATGGTCAATCGGTGATTACGTACTAAGCGGGGGCGAGTTGCCGGCAATGGTATTAATTGATGCCGTGTCGCGACTGGTACCCGGGGTTTTGGGACATGATTTATCTGCTGAGCAGGATTCGTTTGCAGCCGGCTTGTTGGATTGTCCACATTATACCCGCCCTGAGGTGTTAGCAGACAAACAGGTACCCGCCGTATTGCTGAGTGGGCACCATGAAGAAATTAGACGCTGGCGTCTGAAACAGGCTCTCGGTAGAACCTGGTTAAGACGGCCGGATATGTTAAATTCCCTGGCTCTGACTAAGGAGCAACGCAAGTTACTGGCAGAATTCCAACAGGAATACCAGGCGTTGCAGCAGCAAGATAGTTAATTCCAGGTAAAGTGAGATTGTTATGAGCAAAGTTAGCCAAAACATCATCAAGCAACTTGAACAGGAACAGCTGAAACAAGACGTTCCTGCATTCGCTCCAGGTGACACTGTAGTGGTTCAGGTTAAAGTTAAAGAAGGTGACAAAACCCGTTTACAGGCTTACGAAGGCGTTGTTATCGCCAAGCGTAACCGTGGTCTGCACTCTTCGTTCACCGTACGTAAAATCTCTAATGGCGAAGGTGTTGAGCGTGTATTCCAGACGCACAGCCCGCTGGTAGACAGCATCACCGTTAAACGTCGTGGTGCCGTTCGCCGTGCTAAGCTTTACTACTTACGCGATCGTTCAGGTAAATCAGCGCGTATCCGCGAAAAGCTTAACTAAGCTGTTAAGGGCCGGCACTATGCCGGCCCTGTTTTTTTTATGGCAGAACTGACTGCTACAGCACCGCTTAATCCTACTCAACTGCAACAACTGGAACTTCGGTTGGAGCAAATCCTGTTACGCCGTTTTGGCGAGCTGACAGAGCAGCAACTTCTGACACTGCTGGATTTAAAACCCCTTACCACCATTCAAGACAGCCAGTTTGCACTATTCCAACGCCATTTTGTGCTGTATCACTTGCTGTACCGACTGGCTGAACGTTGGGCGCTAAGCAGCACCGCTTATCTGGATATTGGCCTGGCACGAATTAAAATTGCGCCCTGGCAAGACCATCTGCCGCTGCTTACCGATAGCAAGGCAGCTTATTATGCCGACTGGCAAAACTATTGGCGGATGACGCCGGTGGCATTAAGTAAGCGACTGGCGAACTTCTGGCAGTATTATCAGCAGCGCCATGGCGTTAGCAGTAGCACGATCCAGCTCAATGATGACGAGGCGTTACAGCTGCTACAACTGGATTGGCCCTGCAGCCTAAGCGAGCTGAAAAAGGCCTTTCGGCGTTTATCGCTAAAACATCATCCGGATCGGGGCGGTGATAAAACCACCTTTGTCCGTATCTCACTGGCCTATCAAAAAATCTTACAGCGTCTGTAACCTCTTCCTACTGTTCATTAGCTGAACTCGCTATTTCGCTACGCCACTGTAAAGTTAAATATACTTTTTCATTTCTGCGCTAAGTGCGCACTTATCCTTATTTTTATTGCCTTGCAGGGTTGACCTGATAGCCATCTATCCGTACACTCTGGCTTATTGTAATTTTATAGATACGTGCTGTATCGATAAGTTTACGCTGTTGGGTTGGGTTTTTGCACAGCTTGCTTAGCGCAGATAGCGAAAATTAACGCTTTTTTGTGTCAGCAGGCGGCATAAGCCCAGACTCTTGCCTATGCTTAGTCTCCGCAGCACTGCAAAGGAGCTCAATCGTGTCCATGATCGTCGATGACCTGCGCATAGTGGCGCAGAAACCCTTAAGTTCGCCGGCTGTATTAAAACGGGTGTTGCCGTTATCAGAGCAAGGCGCGGACTTTGTTGCCAAGGCCCGCACTGACATCGCCAACATTATTCATGGCCGTGACAAACGTTTGTTAGTGGTAACTGGCCCGTGTTCTATCCACGATCCGGTCGCCGCCATTGACTATGCCAATAAGTTAAAAGCATTGCAGCTAGCCTATCAGGACAGTTTGTATATTGTGATGCGGGTGTACTTTGAAAAGCCCCGAACTACCGTCGGCTGGAAAGGCTTTATTAACGATCCTCACCTGGATGACTCTTTCGATTTAGAAACCGGCTTAACCTGGGGCAGAGAGCTGTTATTGAAAATGGTCGAGCTGGAATTGCCGGTGGCGACCGAGGCCTTGGATCCGATCAGCCCGCAGTATATGTCGGATCTGATTAGCTGGGCAGCGATTGGTGCCCGCACTGTGGAGTCGCAGACTCACCGTGAAATGGCCAGCGGCTTGTCGATGCCGGTTGGTTTTAAAAATGGTACTGATGGCAGCTTAAGCGTCGCGCTTAATGCCCTGCAGTCGGCTGCCAGCGGTCACACCTTCTTTGGCATTAACCAAAAAGGTGAAGTCAGCCTGATCCAAACTGCCGGTAATCCGGATGGGCATATTATTCTGCGTGGTGGTGCCAAACCTAACTATGATGCTGCCAGCATCGAGGCTGCGTTGGCGCAGTTGAATAAACTTAATTTACCGCACGGTATTGTGGTTGATTGTAGCCATGGTAATTCCAACAAAGACCATAACCGGCAACCGCAGGTGGCCCAAGAGGTGTTGGCACAGCGTTTAGCCGGTAATGAGGCCATTATCGGCATTATGCTGGAAAGCCACTTACAGGCCGGGCGGCAGGATATCGTCAATGGCAAAGCTGAAAAATATGGTGTTTCAGTCACGGATGCCTGTATTGACTGGTCAACAACCGCGGATTTGCTGGACAGTTTAGCGCAACAAATGCGGCAACTGGCGGCGGTGGCCTAAGGTGAAGTCCAGTGATGCAGCTGCAGCGGCGTTGCAGCCGCTGCGAGAGCAAATTGATCAGCTCGATAGCGAGCTCGTCGAGCTATTGGCGCGCCGGGCCAGAGTCACCGCCCAGGTCGGGCAGGTGAAGCAACACTATGCGTTGCCGGTCTATGTACCGGAGCGGGAGCAGGCATTACTTGCTGCCAGACGACAGCAAGCGCTAGAACAGGGCGTCTCGCCGGAGCTGGTAGAGGACCTGTTACGTCGGGTAATGCGTGAGTCATACGCCACCCAGGACCAGCACTTTGTCTGTTGCCGGCCCAGTGGCGGCAAAGTGGTGGTGGTCGGCGGCGCCGGGGCGCTGGGTGGGCGGTTTGTCAGCTTATTTCAACGCTCCGGTTATCAGGTGGTAATACTGGAACCTCAGGACTGGCCGCAGGCAGCCCAGCTATGTCAGGATGCCGCCCTGGTATTACTGGCGGTACCTATTACGCTGACTGAGCAGGTGATTGCGCAGTTACCGACACTGCCTGCACAGTGCGTACTGGCCGATTTAACGAGCATTAAGGCACGGCCGCTGCAAGCGATGCTGGCGCAGCATAGCGGGCCTGTCGTTGGCTTACATCCGATGTTTGGTCCGGACATCAATAATTTGATTAAGCAGGTAGTCGTGGTTTGTGATGGCCGGCAGCCGGAAGATTATCAGTGGTTATTAAAGCAACTGGTGATCTGGGGCGCGGAGCTGACGACTAAGGACGCGGAAGAGCATGATAGCGCCATGCAGCTGATCCAGGCGATGCGGCATTTTTCCTCTTTGGTCTATGGTGTGCATCTAGCCGAAGAGCAGGCTGATTTACATCAGCTGTTGGCACTCAGTTCACCGATTTACCGGCTGGAGCTGGCGATGGTGGGGCGCTTGTTTGCACAGAACGCTGAACTTTATGCCGATATTATGTTGTCATCCGCTGATGTGACGGCGCTGCTGCAGCGTTATCAGCAGCGTTTTACCCAGTTGCTGGGCTTGTTGGCCGCGCAGGATAAAGCCGGTTTAATGGCGGAATTTGCCAAGGGCCAGCAGTTCTTCGGCGAGTTGGCGCAGCAATTTCTGCAGGAAAGTAAGCAATTACTGCAAAAAGCGGCAGACGGGCGCAGTTAGCGCCCGAAATTATGGATACTACTTACCCAACTGATAGAAATCATAAATCACCTGCCAGGCTTGCTCAGGGCTGTCGACATACTGAATCAGTTCCAGGTCTTGCGGGCTAATCAGTCCCTCTTCTGCCAGCATCTCGAAATTGATCAAGCGTTGCCAGAAAGCTTTATCGTACAGGATAACCGGTACCCGTTCTGCTTTTCTGGTTTGGATCAGGGTTAGGGTTTCAAACAACTCATCTAGCGTACCAAAGCCACCCGGAAAGGCCACCAGCGCCCGTGCCCGTTGTAGGAAATGCATTTTGCGAATGGCAAAATAATGAAACTGGAAACAGAATTCCGGGGTGATATAGGGGTTAGGGTGCTGCTCTTTCGGCAGTACAATATTTAAGCCAATACTTTTACCGTTAGCCTCCATGGCACCGCGATTTGCTGCTTCCATAATCCCCGGGCCTCCACCACTGATAATGGTCAGCGCGCAGTCAGGATGCTGACAGCTATGCTGAGTGACCAGACGGGCGAATTCCTGCGCCGCAGTATAATAGCGACTATTCTTAAGATCGCGTTCGGCCTGCTGTAATGCATGAATAGCAGCCGGATTATCTGGCTCTGTCATAACATACTGTTTCACTTCCGACAGCTGCTTTGCTGCATCAGCAGGCGCCAGGAAACGTGCGCTGCCAAATACCACTATGGTGGCATTAATCTGATGCTGATCCAGTACCAGCTGCGGTTTCAGATACTCCAGTTGCAACCGGACATGCCGCAGTTCATCCTGCATTAGAAAGCCGGGATCGGCAAAGGCAAGTTTGTAGGAGTCATGGTCCTGCAGTCGGGAAATGGCATCCAACGACTCCTGGGCGGTAGCGAAGTGGCGTTTCGATAAAGCGTTGCGCTCAGTCATCACAAGGTCCTTTTAAAAAGTCTGACATTTTCTTGATACAAAACAGCTAAGGCGTTGTAAAGTTGGGTTATAACACAGAAAAGTAACAGGGAGGCGGTGTTGACGGATATTTTAATTGGCCTGGGCGCTCTGGGTTTGATCCTGCTTGGGATGGACTGGCTGAGTAAGGGCCTGAAGGCTGCTGCCGGGCAGGCGCTGATGCACTTTCTGGAGCGGGGCACGCAAAAATCCTGGCAAGGCTTGCTATTTGGTACGGCCGCTACCGTCGCAGTACAATCTTCAACCGTGATTACTGTCACCACCATCGGCTTTGTCAATGCTGGTATCTTGTCGCTGCAAAATGCCGCCTTTGTGATCTATGGCAGTAATGTCGGTACCTCCCTGACCGGCTGGTTTGTGGCTTTGGTCGGGCTGCAATTTAAAATTGATGCGCTGGCGATGCCGTTGATTGGGGTGGGTGCCATACTAAAATTCTTTGCCAAATCCAGCCGGCGTCAGGGGGTTGGCGAGGCTTTGGTTGGGTTTGGGCTGTTTTTTCTCGGTCTGGCGTATCTGAAAGACAGCTTTAATACCGTCTTTGTCGATATCGAGTTTGCGCTACTTAGTCAGTTGGGTTTTTGGGGGATTTTGCTTGGCGTATTGCTAGGCACCTTGCTGACCGTGGTGATGCAGGCGTCAATTGCGGTGTTGGCGCTGGTTATTACCGCCACCTCTACTGGTGTGATACCACTATCAATAGCCGCTGCCTTTGTGATTGGTGCTAATCTGGGCACCACCTCGACGGCGATTATTTCCACTTTGGCGGCGACGGCTAAAGCCAAGCGGCTGGCGATGTTGCATGTGATTTTTAATATTGTCACCGGCCTGGCGGCAATACTGATTCTCACGCCGCTGTTGTGGTTAATCAGTTTGATCCAGGAAGCGCTGTTTCATGACCCCAATCCGGCGATTAGTCTGGCACTATTTCATACTATCTTTAATATCCTTGGCGTGATCCTGATGTGGCCCCTGACCAGCCGGTTGGTGCTGTTTCTTAATAACCGCTTTCGGGCACAAAAGATTGGCCAGCTGCGGGTGCTGGATGCGTCCAGCTTAAGCATCCCGGCAGTGGCCATAAAAACGCTCGGTATGGAAAGTTTAAGGGTTGGTCAGCTGATTAGTGCCCAGGCACTGGCGCTGAGTCAGGCCAAAGCACTGAGTAGCGAGGGGATGGAGCATATCAAGCAGTTACAATCTGAAATTAACAGTTATTTGCAAAAGTTAGGTAAAAGCCAACTGGCGGATACTGAATCGCAAGCTTTGAACGAGCTGGTAAAGAATTCGCTGCGTCTGGAAATGACAGTGCAATTGCTACCCGAACTGGCCAAGCAAGCCGAGCGTGATGCCAATGCGTTGCTGCCTGAGCAGTCACTGTGGCAACAGCTGGTTGCGGCACAGTGGCCGGACGATGCTCAGGCGGTGCGCAGTTGTTACCGCGAATTGATGCGGCAACGCCAGAAACTGAAAGATCAGTTGTATTTGCTGGTGCTCACTGAACGCGTCTCGAATGACTCCGGTGGTGATCAGTTATTGCGTTTTGCTGAGCTGCGCCGCTTTAACCAGCAACTCACCCGCGCCATGCTGGCGCTGGCTAAACTACAGGGCCAACCTGAACACGATGTCAATATCCCAAAGCAAGAGGAGCAACCTGATGCCCGTTAATGCCAGTTTACGTTTTCTAGGTGCCGCCAGACAGGTCACCGGTTCTTGTTATCTGATTAATCACAATCAGCAGCAATTGTTGTTGGACTGCGGCATGGTGCAGGGCGCGGATCAGGTCAGAGAATGGCATAAATTCCGTTTCCCGTTTAAGCCAAAAGATATTGATGCCGTTATTCTGTCGCATGCACATATTGATCATAGCGGTTTATTGCCTTTGCTGGTGGCGAAAGGCTTTGGCGGCAATATTTACTGTACCCCAGGCACCGCCGAACTATTACCGGTGCTGTTAAAGGACTCCGTCAATCTGTATTTAAAAGATCTGGAATGGCAAAACCGCAAAGCCGCCCGAGCCGGCAAGAAAATTTATGAGCCGGTGATGTCGCTGCAGGATGCCGAGCGGGTGAGTGACTTAGTGCGGGTACTGGGCTATAACAAAAGAGCTTTTCCGCTGCAGGGCGTCGAGCTGGAGTTTGCTGATGCCGGCCATATTCTGGGTTCGGCCATAGTGCAGCTCTGGCTAAAAGGTAAGCAGGCGATGAAAAAACTGGTGTTCTCCGGTGATTTGGGTAATCCCGCGACTGTACTGTTGCCGGCACCAACCGAGATTGACCAGGCCGATATTGTGTTGATGGAAAGTACCTATGGCAATCGTAACCATCAACCGCTGGATAATACCATTGAGGAGTTTGCAACAGCGCTGGAGCAAGCCTATAACGATGGCGGCAATGTGTTTATTCCGGCCTTTGCCCTGGGGCGCTCGCAGGAAATTCTGTATTACCTGGCACTACTGCACCGTCAGGGACGGTTAAAGCAACGTCTGGTATTTCTGGATAGCCCAATGGCGATTAGCATTACCCGGATCTATAGCGAATATCTGCACCGGCTGGAGCAGGCAGATCTGGATAAAATCGGTTATAAGAAGGGCATGACACTGGAACAGTTGTTGCCGATGCTAAAGGTTTCGGAAACTGTCGAGGATTCTACGGCCATTAACCGGGTTACTCATGGCGCTATTATTATCGCTGGCAGCGGTATGTGTAATGGCGGTCGCATCGTACACCATTTGAAACATAATTTATGGAAAAACACCAACCATCTCATCTTTGTTGGTTTTCAAGCCAAAGGCACCCTGGGACGGCGTTTGGTGGACGGTGAAAAGCGGGTGAAAATTTTCGGCCAGGACACAGTGGTAAAAGCCAAATTGCATACCATTGGCGGCTTTTCTGCACACGCCGGACAAACTGAGCTAGTGCGCTGGGCCACCGCCATTGGCGGAGCGCCCGAGTTCTATCTGGTGCATGGTGAACCTGAGGCACAGCAGGTACTGCAAGAGGTACTGGCTGAGGCCGGTATCCAGGCGCAGATCCCGGAGCAGGGTCAGCAGATCCTGTTTTAATAAGTTGAGGGCAGCCTCTGGGCTGCCCTCGATCTTATCTCTGTTAAGGCCTGGCTGGTCAGATTTAGGCCTGGATTTCAGTTGGCGTAACCTCGTCACTCGGGTAGCAGCCCAGCACTTTGACAAACTTAGTCAGATTGTTCAGCTCTTCCAGCGCACGGGTCATGGCGTAGTCGTTCAGATTGGCGCTGACATCGACATAAAACATCTCTTCCCACGGATTACCCGGAATAGGGCGTGACTCGAGTTTGCTCATACTGATGCCATGTTGTTTCAGTACCAGCAGCGCTTCAACCAAAGCACCGGGTTGCTGGCCGGTATACATAATAAAGGTGGTTTTGGCCGGGATCGCTTTTGCCACCTGCACCGGTTTACGGGCAACCACAATAAAGCGGCTGACGTTTTGTTTCTGATTCGCCAGTTCGCGGGTTAATACCTCCAGGCCATAGAGTTTGCCACCTTCCTCGCCGCCAATCGCGATAATAGTGGGGTCCTGTAACGCTTTTACCTTGGCAAAGGCGGCGGATGAACTTTCACAGTATTCAATTTTAACGTTAGTCAGCCCCAGTAAGAACTGGCTACACTGGGCAATTACCTGCGGATGTGAGCAGACCTGGCGTACTTTGCTCAGGTCGGTACCAGGCAGGCCGAGCAAGCAGTGCTCGATCGGATGGGTTAACTCTCCGACTATCGATAAGCGGGTGTGCTGCAGTAAGTCATATACCTCGTTAATAGAACCGGATGAGGTATTTTCAATTGGCAATACCGCATAGTCGGCATGGCCGGTTTCCACCGCTTTGACAATTTCATTAAAGCTGTCACAGCCCAGTTCAATAATGCGCTCGGCGCGGCGGGTAAAATATTTTTGCGTTGCCCAGTAGCTGTATGAACCCTGACCACCAAGGAAGGCTACCCGTACCGCCGGCGTATGTTCGCCATTTAACTGGCCCTGCACCTTGGCTTGTTGCTGTAGCACTGAGTCTTCGATAATGACATGATAAATTCGTGTCACATACTGCGCATCCAGTCCCAGCGGCTTACCTTGCTCAATCAGCGACAGCAATAATTCCTGTTCCCGCTTCTGATCGCGAATGGGCTTGTTCTGCGATAATTTCGCTTCGGCGACGGCCAATGCCAGTGCACGCCTTTTTGCCAGTAATCCCAATAACTGCTGATCGGTATCGCTGATCGCGGTTCTGATCTGATCTAATTCCATAACGGCCTCTGTGCTGATAGCTACTAAAACGACTCAAAAAAAAACCTCCCGGCTTGGGAGGTTTCTGCTTAACGCGCGCGCACGGTCAGCTACCTCCTCGCTAAGGTGGTAAAGCTAAAAAAACCGAGCACAACTGATACTGTTTTCATACCAGCACCATAATCCGTCTGGATGGCCAAAGTCAAGGGGCTGGCAGCAGCTGCTGCTGATATTTTTCCGGCCCCGGTAAAAAGGGCAGGGCTATTGCTGCCTGCCAGTAACGATGGTCCGCCCGGTAAAAGGGTGACAGCGGATGCCCGGATTGTCCTGCCGGAATCACCAGAATGCCGCTTTGCTCCTGGCCGGGAGCCACCACCATCCGTTGCGATTGGCCAAAGGCCGCATGCTGTACCCGCGGCATATGGCTGTCGCCGGCTAGCGGCGTGGCCGGCATATTCAGCCAGCGGCCGAGCAGTGGTATAGCTGAAGCCAGCGGATGCTCGATCCGCGCACTGTTGCGTTTGCCCCAGTTGGCCTGCTGCAAACTGCCATACTGCGCCAGGATCTTCTGTTGGCTGTCCCGAGCGGCGCTTAACAGCAGCTCCTGCCAGCTGCTATATGCCGCCGGTAAGGTATCCGGGCGCTGCTGTTGCCACAGCAGCCAAAACGGGGTTTCCATCGAATATTTTAGATCGCTGCTGCGGGCGCCGGCTTGCTCCAGTAATGCAGCGATGGGGGCAAAGGTCAGCTCCAGCATGCTAAGCCGGAATTGCCGCAGCAGGGTATAACCTATGGCATCCGGTGCGGCGTAATCTGAGGATTCGGCAATATACTGACGAAAATCGCTTAATCCCGTTTCTTCCGCCACAGTAGGGCTGAGCTCGGCTAACAGCAGCTGTTGCCAGCGGCTTAACAGCACAGCGCGATGATCGAGTTGAATACGGTGCAGGGCATTTTCGTCGGCGTCATTTAACTGTTGCAGGCTGCTCGCGATCTGATGGCCACGGGCACCTAAATCATAGCCGCCATTGCCAATCAGCCGATAAGCATCTCCCCCTATGGTTCTGGCATTGGCAGACCAGAGATGACCGGAGTCCGGGTTGAGGATGCTGGGATAAGCGTCGGCTGGCAGTATCTCTCCCCAAAAATTACTGCCCTGATGCCAGACCTGAGCGGTGTCCCAGTCGGCGACCTGACGTTCCGGGATCGGGCCAAACACTGTCCAGCCGATATTGCCGGCGGCATCTGCGACTAACAGATTCTGTGCTGGAATGCCGATAGTTGGTGCCAGTGCTAAGGCCTCGGCCGCGCCAGTGGTGATTTCGAGTTGCCGCAGATTAAAATTTACCGCATAGGGTTGATGCGCAATCCAGCGTAGTGCATAAGGTTGCTCGTCAGGAAAGGGGAGCAGCGGGCCCCACTCGGTGTAAAGCACCGTTAGCTGTTCCGTCGGGGCATCTTTAATGTGGATCTGCTCCTGATAGTGCTTTATGTCTTGCCAGCCCTGGGGGCTTAGGTATTGCTGCTGGTCCTCTGACAAGGTCACTTTGACCAGATCATGCCAGTCTGCGGTGGTATTAGTAAAACCCCAGGCAATATGACCGTTGGAGCCAACGACGATAGCCGGGGTACCGGGTAAGCTCAAACCTGTGACTTGCCGGCTTTGTCCCTGTTGTTGCCAGTTCAGCTGTACCTTGTACCAGATCCCGGGTACCCGCTGTGACAGGTGCATATCATCGGCCAGAATAGCTGCACCGTGGGGAGTGGCGCTGCCTGCTACGGCAAAATTATTGCTGCCAAGGTCAGTGGCATCTTTAATAGCACAATGGCTGCAGCTTAGCTGTTGTCTTAAGATCGCCGGATAAGGGCTATCGGGTACAGGGACGGCGTTAACCCGGCTCTGATCAATGGCTGCTTGCCAGTCGGCACTGTGTTGCTGCAGAAACTGATACCAGTCTGCGGGCAGGGCAGCACTGAGCTTGGTCATCGCATATTCGTCACGTCCCGCCTTGCCCTGTAAATCCAGGTACATGCTATAGATCACCAGTAAGGTATCGGCTTCCAGCCAGGCTTCAGGTTCAGCTTTGAG
Source organism: Alishewanella sp. (assembly GCA_036759505.1). Taxonomy (GTDB): domain Bacteria; phylum Pseudomonadota; class Gammaproteobacteria; order Enterobacterales; family Alteromonadaceae; genus Alishewanella. The sequence goes on from DAIOUM010000015.1 coordinate 15,055, forward strand.
TAAGCTGTATTCAAAAGGCGGGCGGGCTAAGCTGGCAAGACCTTCATTTACGCCTCGGCTATAAGCGGCCAGCAATTGCAGTTCGTCTGCCGGTAGCGTGGTTAGCAGTTGCTCAGCGCGACGACGGAATAAGTGTGGCCTTTGCTGTTGATCCTGTGCCAGTGCGCGTAAGCCAAACAATGCAGAGAGCTCTCCGGCGGCGAAACGGCGGCTGACATCCATTTGAAAAAAACGCTCCTGCGCATGGGCAAAGCCCAGCGCGTAGGCGGCATCGGTACGCTCCGATGCGCGGATCACCAGGTAGCCCAAGGCATCGCGTGCCAGGGTAACGGGATCCGCCACTGCCGCCTGATAGCGGCCGTTATAGTCCGGTAAACTGCCCCGTAAAAATAGATACAGGCTGCCGGAACAGACTAAAATCAGCAGTAATAGTAGCGCAAACAGCCAGCTTAATATTTTCATCTTTCTAATCCGCTGGTATAAAATCAAAAGGTTAGCACAACAAAAGGAAAGCTCAATGTTGATCAAGGTACAAGTCTGGGATTTAGCGGTGCGGGTATTCCATTGGTCACAAGTCGTGCTGTTAGCTGGGCTCTGGTATACCGGTAATGAAGGCTTGATGGCGCAGCATCAGCTACTGGCGTACACGCTGGCGGCCTTGTTGATCGCCCGTATTTGCTGGGGCTTTTATGGCAGTGTCAGTGCCCGCTTTAGTCACTTTGTCGCGTCACCACTGGCGGCGGTGCGCTATTTACGGCGACCGGTACCGGTATTGGGGCATAATCCGGCGGGAGGCTATATGATCCTGGCATTGATACTGCTGCTGAGTCTGCAATTACTGACCGGTTTGGCGACTTTTGATAACAGCTATATCAGTGATGGCCCGCTGGTGCGCTATTTATCAGAGGAATGGGTGTCACTGGCATCGAAAATTCATAAGCTGAATATTGATCTGATCCTACTGTGCGTAGCGGTGCATATTCTGGCCGCGATCTGGCATAGTATTCGCTACGATAACGTGATTTGGGCGATGTTAAGTGGCTACAGTAAAACAGCAAATCGCAATGACGCACCGAAACTGCGTGCCAGCTGGAGTTACTTTGTGCTGGTTGCAGCCTTGTTGGCGCTGTTTTATTACTGGCAGGGCGCAGTATTACTGCGTTTTATCTAATAGCGGTTAATTGAAGAGGGCAGTGCAGAGTACCGCCCCTCTTTGTCTAATCTTTACAAGGGCGCGTTGACGTTCGCTGACGTCAACTCGGCCTACGGTTAATCCGCTTTATATTTGTCGTGACAAGCTTTGCAGTTACGGGCAAAGTCACCAAAGGCTTTGCGAATTTCTGCCTGTTCAGCGGTTTTAGCCGCAGCTAACAGCGCTGCAGCGTCAGCGGCCAGTTTTTCGCCGCGCTCCTGCACTTCAGGCAAATTATTCCAGATGGCAGGTTTAACCTTGCCGCCAGCTTCCTGAGCACCCGGAACCGTAAAGCTTTCCCAGGGTAACTGACTCAGTAATGCCAGAGCTTCAGCGCGACGTTGCACCCGTTCAGCATCAAAGGCAACATTACCGCGGATCATATCCTGAATATCGCCCATATTATGGCGGATCAACTGGAAACTGGCCTGGCGGTAACTCACGGCATCTTTGCCGTTAGTAAAGGCGGTGTTCGCCACGACAGGCATGGCAAAGGATGTGAATAACAGAGTAGCTAGCAGGGCTTTTTTCATTTGTATAGTCTCTTCTGTTCGATTAACGTAAAACACGGTAAAGTATTAAACAGGTGTAACTGTACCTGTCATTGGCACTCCAAGTCACTATAACAGCAGCGAGCCCTATAGGTGAAGGATCTTACTCAGAATAAGGCGACAGGGATAAACTCAATCGGTTTAAAGGTATCGGCCATTGTTTTTTTGGCTGTCCTGATAACCGGTTTGACTATTACTTTAGCATTTACCACATATCAGCAAAATATCATACAGCTGCAACAGCAGCAGGGGATCAATCGTACGGCTGAAAATTATCAGCAACAGTTTGAACGGCAGCTGCAGGAATTACAGTTAAAAGCCTCCAGAGCACAGCAAATACTGTTACGTCATCTGCTATCGCGTGAGCAAGTCACGCCGACAGTAACGGATCGGCTGATCGGCAAGGATGGCCGTTTACGTTTTCGAGATGATTGGTCAGGTGTCTATCTGCCAGCAGGAAGCGCAGCAGAAGCTAATTCGCAAGAACTGAGAGCGACAGCCCGTGCCTGGCAGCAAATGATGCCACTGCTTCAGCAAGAATTTGCCAGTGTATTTTTTATGTCGGCCAGTGGTTATTTACGAATAGCGCCGGCCGATTGGGTGATGCATGTTGAATCCACGGTATCGGCGACCGAGAATCCATTGTTTCAAATGGCCGCCCCCGAGGCCAATCCAGAGCGGGCACTGCGCTGGAGCCCAATCTATTACGATGCGGTGTGGCAGAAATGGTTTGTAAGCTTGCTACTACCGGTTTATCAGCAGGATCG
>DAIOUM010000015.1:17664-40253 GCA_036759505.1 Alishewanella sp.
CGGTGTGGCAGAAATGGTTTGTAAGCTTGCTACTACCGGTTTATCAGCAGGATCGTTTCCTTGGGGTGATGGGCTTTAGTGTCAACCTGCAGGAATTAACACAAAATCGCAGCAACCTTGGCTTCTGGAGCCCGCTTAACCGGAGCCAGTTGTTGGATGCCAAGGGGCAATCGCTGTTAGCGGCGCGCCAGGAGCAGTCGCTGCCAATGTTCAGCTTTTATCAGGCCAGCGGACTAGCAGAGCCGCAGTTAGAGCAGGTGGCCAGGTCACTGGCCAAAACGGGACTCTCACAGCCTTTGGCCCCACTGGCGCCGGACTACCTGTTGACGGTCACGGCTTTACCTACGCTAAATTGGTATCTCTTGTTGTATCAGGACCGGCAACAGTTGCTGGCGGAACAGCAACAGCTTCAGCGACAAGCCTTGTTGCTTTGTATCGCAATAGCGTTGTTACTTACCTTATTGCTGTACTGGTTTATACACCAGTTATTACTAAAGCGGTTAAAACGGCTGGCATTTGCAGTTGACCGGCTGGGGCAGGGCTTACTTCCCGGCTTATTTTTGGATAACAAAACAGACGAGCTGGGGATGCTGAATCGGGCCTTCGTTAGCATGTCGCGCGAAATTAGTGATTTGGTTGAAGGCCTCAATAGCCGGATCGCGGAAAAAGAGCAAGCCGAGCTACAAGCGCGAAAACTCAGTAAAGCAGTGTCGTTTTCCAGTTCGGGTATTGCGATTACTAACCGTCATTTGGAAATTGAATACCTGAATCCGTTTCTACTGGAAATGTTGGCGCAGGATGCCAGCCAACTCACGGGAAGCTCGCTGTTAAAGTTATTCGCCACCGACTTACAACAGTTGCAGACTGATATCAGTCATACGCTGGAGCACCGCCAGCACTGGCATGGTGATGTAATTTTACAACCTAGTCAGGGGCAGGATGAGGTACCGCGCTGGGTGACACTTGCCATAGCTCCGATCCGGGATGATAAAGGTATGCTTAGCCATTATGTGGCGACGATGCAGGATATTTCTTTTATTAAACAAAGCCAGAAGCAAATGGAGCAGCTCGCCTATTATGATGCTCTGACAGGGCTGGCGAATCGCAGCTATTTCCGGGACCAGTTACGCAAAGCTATCAGTATGGCACAGCGTGGTTATTATAGTTTTGCTCTGCTCTATTTTGATTTGGATGAGTTTAAGCTGATCAACGATACGCTGGGCCATGATGCCGGCGATGAACTACTGATTGAGGTCGCCCGCCGTTTGACCGGTCGCTTGCGTGATGATGATTTGATTGCCCGTTTAGGTGGCGACGAATTTGCGGTGATCCTAAGCGATATTAAAGATAAAGGCCATGTCGGTCAGATCGCGGCAGAGTTGCAGCAGGCATTTGCTTCCCCGGTGCGTCTTGGCCGTCAGGAAGTGGCGATCAGCTCGTCGATTGGTATTACCATTGCACCTGACGATGGTATTGACGAGGAGCTGTTACTAAAACACGCCGATCTCGCCATGTATGAAGCCAAGGCCCGTGGCAAAAACACTTACCGCTTTTTCTCGCAGGCACTTAATGATGCGGCCAATCAAAGGTTGTTAATTGAAAATCAGCTGCGGGAAGCAATCCGCGAGCAGCAGTTTATTCTTTATTATCAGCCGAAAATTGACTTGGCCGAGGAGACGCTGGTCGGCTACGAAGCGCTAATCCGCTGGTTGCGGCCGGATAATACCCTGGTGCCGCCGGCACGTTTTATTCAGGTCGCGGAAAGTACGGGTTTAATTGTGCAGATCGGCGAATGGATTATCCTGGAAGCCTGTCGTTTTCTGGCTCGGCAACATAGCCGCGGTTATGCCGTCAGTGTGTCAATCAATCTGTCGGCCCGCCAGTTTAATGATGAGCAACTGGCGGTGATTATCGAGCAGGTTATCCGGCGCACCGGCGTCGATCCGGCTTATCTGGTATTTGAAATTACCGAAAGTATGTTAATGGGTGACACCGATGCGGCTATTAAACAGCTAAATCAGTTAAAGCGTCTCGGTGTCTCTTTATCTATTGATGACTTTGGTACAGGCTATTCCTCGCTTAATTATTTAAAACGCTTTCCGGTTGATGAGCTTAAAATTGACCGCTCCTTTGTCAAAGATATTCCAGAAGATCAAAATGATATGGATATCGTGGCTGCTATCATCGCTATGGCGCAGAAGATGCAGCTGCGGGTGGTGGCAGAAGGGGTGGAGTCAGAAGCTCAGGCCGAGTTTTTAAAGCAAAATGCCTGCTATCTGGTACAGGGGTACTATTTTAGTATGCCACTGGCTGAGCAGGAGTTAAGTCAGCTGACTTTTAATATAAAAACGCAGGGGTAAACCCCGCTTCACTCAGGAAAATGTTATGACATCAGCTCGCCTGTCTTTGCTGAGCCTGGCGCTATTCGGTGGCTATAGTGCTACCGGTATCGCGGCTCAGACAACACCGCAGCTTGGGATCCGCGATAAAACACCAAATCTGGTCGCGCTGACCAATGCCACTGTGCAAACTGAACCCGGCAAAACCCTAACCGGTGCCACCATCCTGATCCGGGATGGCAAAATTGAGGCCGTCAGTAGTAATGGCCGGGTGCCGGCGGGCTATCAGCAGCGGGATCTCAGCGGTTATACGGTCTATGCCGGCTTTATTGATCCCTATACTCAGTATGGGGTGCCAAAGGCAGGTGACGGGGAAGGCTTTAGTTTTGGCCGCCGCCCGGTGTATGAAAACGAGCGCCGTGGTGGTAATGCCGCCAATGATGCGATCCATGCGCAGCAGCGCTGGGTAACCCAGTTTAAGCCGGATAGTAAGGCCGCTGCAGATTTCCTGAAACAGGGTATTACCGTGGTGCAAAGTGCGCGGCAGGACGGCATTTTCCGCGGTACAGCCTTTGTTGCTTCTTTGGCTGATGATTTACCCAATAATCTGGTACTAAAAGCCGATGCGCAGCATTTTATGGCTTTTAGCAAGGGTAGCTCGAAACAAACCTATCCCTCGTCGTTGATGGGCTCTATTGCGCTGATCCGCCAGACGTTATCGGATGCCAACTGGTATCAGGCGGCGACCTCGCGCGAAGTGACTACCGTCAATGGCCAGCCGCTGGAGTTTAATGCTGCTCTGGCGGGGCTGGCGACCATAAAGCAGCAGGGCGTATTGTTCGATACCAGCGATGAGCGCGCCTTGCTGCGTGCCAGCCGCATATTAGCCGAATTTGATATCAGCAATGCCTTATTGTTGGGCTCGGGTTATGAATACAGCCGGCTGGAGCAGATTAAAGCGACCGGCAAGCCGATACTATTACCGCTCAATTTCCCGGCTGCGCCGGATGTCACGACCGCTGAGCAGCGACTGGACGTCAATCTGGCGGATTTACGGCATTGGGAGCGGGCACCGGCAAACCCGGCGGTACTGGCTCAAGCGGGTGTGCGCTTCGCCTTTACCAGTCATGGTTTAACAAAGAAAGCCGACTTTATCCCCAATCTGCGTAAAGCGGTGCAGCATGGCCTTAGCCAGCAGCAGGCGCTGGCCGCGTTGACCACTGTGCCGGCAGATCTATTGGGATTGGGGCAACAACTGGGTAAGGTGGCGCCGGGCTATCAGGCTGATCTGGTGATCAGCCGTGGTGACCTGTTCGCCGAGGGCGAAATTGTCGCAACCTGGTTGCGCGGCCAGGAAAACCGCTTTACGCCGGTACAGCCACCGGTTTTTGCCGGCAAGTACCAGTTTAATCTCGACGGTCAAACCATCGATATCACGATTAGCGGCACTGCACCCAAGCTTTCAGGTGAAGCAATACTGGGTGAGAGAAAAGCTAAACTGGAGCATCTACGGGTGCAAGATCAGCGGCTACAATTTAGTCTGCCGTTAAAAACCCTGACTGAGCAGGCGATAGTGCTGCAGTTTAATGGCGTGCTGACTGGCGAGCAGTTAAGCGGCTACTGGCTGGATGCCGCCGGTAAGCAGCAACTGCTGACTCTGCAACGCAGTGCGGTAGAGCCCAAGGCCCCTAAAGCGGCTGCAGAGCCGGCGACACAAGTCTCCAGACTGACCTATCCAAACCGTGCTTTTGGCCTGAGCGCCTTGCCGGTTGCGGAAAAACTGCATATAAAAAATGCCACTATCTGGACCGCGACCAGCGCTGGTGTACTGCAAAATACTGACTTGCTGGTCAGTAACGGTAAGTTTGAGAAAATTGGCCAGAATCTGGCAACGCCACGTGGCTACCGGGTAATTGATGCCAGCGGCCTGCACCTGACACCAGGTATTATTGATGAGCACTCGCATATTGCAACGGAGCAGGGCGTGAATGAAGGCTCTCATGCCAATACTGCTGAAGTGCATCTGGGCGATGTGATTAACCCGGATGATATTAATATCTATCGTGCCCTGGCTGGCGGTGTCACCACGGTACAGGTGTTGCACGGTAGTGCTAACCCTATTGGTGGCCGGGCACAGATTATCAGCTTACGTTGGGGTGCGGATGCCGAGGGCATGAAGTTCCGTAACGCGCCACCGAGCATCAAGTTCGCGCTGGGTGAAAACGTGAAACAGTCAAACTGGGGCACGGAATTTAACACCCGTTATCCGCAAAGCCGTATCGGAGTTGAAACCTTTATCCGTGACCAGTTCCAGGCCGCCAAAGAGTACCAGGCCGCCTGGCAGGCTTACAACAAGTTGTCGCGTCGCGAGCAGGGCCGTACCGTGCCACCGCGGCGTGATTATCAACTGGAAACCCTAGTCGAAATTCTGGAAGGAAAGCGCCATATCCATACCCATTCTTATGTCGCCTCAGAAATTCTTATGCTGATGCAAGTAGCTGATGAGATGGGCTTTAAGGTCAACACCTATACCCATATCCTGGAAGGCTATAAGGTAGCCAGTGAGATGCAGGCGCACGGTGCCAGCGTGTCAACCTTTGCCGACTGGTGGGGCTTTAAGATGGAAGTGAATGATGCCATCCCAACCAATACCTGTCTGATGCATGAGCAGGGCTTGTTAGTGAGCGTTAACTCTGATGATCCGGGCCTGCTGCGCCGGCTGAATCAGGAAGCGGCCAAGTCGACCATGTATTGCAATATGGATGAGCATGAAGCGTTGAAGATGGTCACCATTAATCCGGCAAAACAGCTGAAGATTGACGACAGAGTAGGGGCTATCGCCGAGGGGATGCAAGCCGACTTCGTGCTGTGGGATCAGCATCCGTTGTCGGTGTACAGTGTGGTACAGCAAACCTGGATTGAAGGCGCCCGCTACTTTGACCGCAATAGTGACCTGGCACAGCGTGAGCAACTGGAAAACGAGCGCCAGCAGCTGATCCAAAAAGTGCTAACCGCCGGTGAATCGGCGCGCCAGGGCAGTACCAACAGTTACAAACAGGACGATCCGATCTGGCATTGTGAGGATAACGACGACTGGCTGAAACTGCGTTTTGGTTTCGGCGACCATTTACATAGCCATGGTCATGCCCATGGAGGACAACACTGATGAAGCTGATTAAATCCTTACTGGCTGCCGCCTGTGTGCTGGCAGCCGGCAGTGCTGGTGCGGTGAATCCGGTCCCGGGCACGGTACAGACTGAACCCTTGTTACTAAAAAACGCTACTGTGCATTCTGTGGTTGCTGCACCTGCGGTGCAGGATGTGCTGATTCAGGATGGCAAAATTGCTGCCATCGGTACTAACCTGACGGCACCTGCCAATGCCAGAGTGCAGGATCTTAGCGGCAAGAACCTGTATCCGGGACTGATTGCGCTGATTAATCAACTGGGTTTGATTGAAGTGGAAGCGGTACGGGCTACCCGTGACGATCGGGAAATCACCGCGACCAATCCGGATCTACGCACTGAAGTGGCCTTTAATGCTGATTCGGTCGTAATCCCAACGATCCGGAGCAATGGTTTTAGCCACAGCCTGATTTACCCGTCTGGCTCGCTGATCACCGGGCGCTCAGCCCTGATGCAACTGGATGGTTGGAACTGGCAGGATGCGTTGGTGCAGTCCAGTGTTGGCTTGCATGTCAACTGGCCGCGGATGGGGATTGAAACTGGCTGGTGGGTGCGTGACAGTGTCGAACAGCAGCAAAAACGTCAGGCAGAGCAATTGGCAAAGCTGCAGGATTACTTCAGTGCTGCCCATGCCTATTACCTGGCTGAGCAAGCGGGCCTGAATCGTGGCCGGGATTCGCGTTGGCATGCGATGTTAAGCTTCTTCGAAGGCAAATTACCGCTGTTTGTGCATGCTGATGACCCACGGCAAATGCGCCAGGCGATGCTGTTAGCTCAGCAGTATGGTGTCAAGCTGGTGATTGTTGGTGGGCGCGATAGCTGGCGCATTGCCGATGAGCTGGCGGCGAATAAGGTCGCCGTGATCTATACCGCGCCCTATGGTTTGCCAACCCGTGGCGATGAAGCCTACGATCAGGCCTTTAGTGCGCCGGGCGTGTTAAAACGGGCCGGGGTGCAATTCGCGCTGTCGCTGGATGGTTTCTGGGATACCCGGAACCTGGTATTCGCTGCCGGTCATGTTACCCGCTATGGTCTGGATCAGGCTGAGGCGCTACGGGCCGTGACGCTGGATGCCGCTGCCATTGCCGGCGTTGCCGATCGTTTAGGATCGATTGAAGTTGGTAAAAGCGCCAGTCTGGTGGTATCAAGCGGTGATATCTTTGATTATCGCGGCCATCAGGTTGAACAGATGTGGATCGATGGCCGTAGTGTGGATTTAGATAACCGGCACAAGCAACTGCACCGGCGCTATCAACAGCGTTATCAGCAGCCAAGCCAAAGCGTGCAGCCCTGAGACCGGCGCTTAAGTTCTGAGGTGCCGCTCTGGCACCTTTTTTGTTTTTAAATTGTAGATGTAGAAGAGAACAACCCAATGAAAAAACCTGTAATACTGGTGCTGGCTGCCGCTCTGACGCTGCTGGCATGCGGTAAGCCTGCACCGCTCTCTGAGCCCAAAGCGGACCCGCTTAAAATTGAAAGCCATTTACGTTTTCTGGCCGATGATTTGCTGGAAGGGCGGGATACCGGTAGCCGCGGCCACGAGATTGCCTCGCTCTATATTGCCGAGCAGTTCCGGGCTTTGGGCCTGAAGGGCGCCGCAGCGGATGGCGGATATTACCAGCAGGTGCCACTGCGTAAGGCATTATTAGTGCCTGGTAGTGCCAAGCTGAGTTTTCAGTTTGCTGATAAGACAGAAGAGCTCAGCTATCCGCAGCAATTCTTTACGGGTCCCAGCTTACAGCAAACCTCAGTAGCACTGAGTGCGCCGATGGTGTTTGTTGGCTACGGCCTGGTGTCTGACGCCTTTGCGTTAAATGATTATGCCGGGTTGGATGTCGCAGGTAAGGTGGTGGTGATGCTGGCAGGGCTGCCCGCCAGTCTACCCAGTGAAGAGCGTGCTTACCTGGGCAGTATGAAAACAGAATTTGCCGCTGAGCGCGGTGCCGTCGGGATTTTAACCGTACATACCCCGCAGCAGGAACAAACCCGGCCTTATGCCAACAGTTTACTATATTTAAATACGCCCAGTATGACCTGGCTTAATGAAGCCGGCGAACCGGGGCGCGGCTTTGCGCAGTTAAAAGGGAGTGCTTACTTACATCCTGAGGCGGCGAAGGCGCTGTTTGCAGCAAGTGGCAAAGCACTGGATGAGATCTTTCAACAACTGGAACAGGATGCCATGCCGCAAGGCTTTGCGCTGAACGGTATTGTTAATCTGCAAAGCGAAAGCAGCCATCAGAGCATCAGCAGTCCTAATGTACTGGCGCTGCTGCCGGGTTCAGATCCGACGTTAAAACAAGAAATTGTAGTGTTAAGTGCACACTCGGATCATATTGGTTTGGCCAACGATTTACGTACCAGCGATAAAGTGAATAACGGTGCTATGGATAATGCCGCAGGTACCGCGATCTTACTGGAAACCGCGCGCTTATTTGCTGCCTTGCCTGAGGCGCCGAAGCGTTCTGTTTTGTTTGTCGCGCTGACCGGCGAAGAGAAAGGCTTACTGGGCGCTGATTACTTTGCCAGGAATCCGCCGCTGGCGATTGAAAAGCTGGTAGCGAACGTCAATCTGGATATGCCGGTACTGCTATATCCCTTTGCTGATCTGATTGCTTTTGGTGCCAATCATTCTACGCTGGGTGATGTTGTCGCCAGCGCGGCAGCAAAAGAGGGCATTAAGCTTAGTGCCGATCCGATGCCAGAACAGGCGATTTTTACCCGCTCTGACCATTTTCGTTTAGTGCAGCAAGGTGTGCCGGCGGTGTTTTTAATGACGGGGTTTACCTCGCAGGATCCGACTCAGGATGGCGGTAAGATCTGGGGCAGTTTCTTTGCCAAGCACTATCATAAGCCCTCAGATGATATTCAGAGTCTGGAACGGGACTACGGCCCGATCCGCTATGATGCCGGCGCGGTCTTTACCAATATTAATTTTAACATTGCGCTGGATGTTGCGAATACCGCTCAGCGGCCGCTGTGGCGGAAACAGAGTTTCTTTACCGGTGTTTTCGGTCGGCCGGATAATTCCGAGCAATAAGCCCTAAACACAAACGGCAGCCTTGGCTGCCGTTTTACTGTTAACTTGCAGGTCTAGCCACCGGCTTGTTTTACCTGATAACCTTTTTGTTGCAGTACAGCCGTAACCTGGTCGCGTTTATCGCCCTGGATCTCTATCACGCCATCTTTTACCGCACCACCACAGGCGCATTTCTTTTTTAGCTCAGAGCAAAGGGCATGCAGTTGCTCTGCACTGCCGGTTATACCACTTATTGTGAGCACAGTTTTGCCGCCCCGGCCTTTGGTCTCACGTCTTACCCGCAGCGCACCATCGGCGTAGGCGGTACCCAGGGTTTCTGGCGCTGCCTTGCTGTTAATACGACCACTGGCAGTAGAATAAACCAGATCGCTATCAGCATGGGCTGGCGCCGCAGGTTCCGCGCCTGTGCTGGCGCCAAGTTGAGCTTGCCAGTCGGCAAGCGAGATCTTCTTACTCATCGGAAAATGGCTTGTCAGTTCGAATAGCGCAGAGCTTACTGAGCGCGATGAACAGAGGCAAGTTTTTCTGTGGTCAGCTTGGTTTTTTAGTGGCTTCTGGTAGAATGATGCGCATTATTTTAGAAATCTGGACGGCTATATTTTGAGTAACTCTGTCTCTCTGACCCAGTATCTGCAGTTAAGTGGCTTAACCGAGCTGACAACGCCAGCTTTTGCTGCCGCGGTAGCACAGCAACAGCAGGCCTTGCGGCAGTACCTTGAGCAAGTCGCGGCGCCAACAGTAAATTGGCAGTACCAGGTGCCCGAGCTTGGCGAGGGCGGCGCTTGTTCATTATTTGGCGTGTTGGCAGCCGAGCCTTATGATTTAACCGCTATTTTGGGCGGTCAAACGGCGGCGAATCAACAAGCACTGGCCAGGCTCAGCCAAATTACCGCTTTTTATCAACAGCAGGCCGGCGTGGCCTGGTTTGGTATCTACCAGGCGCGACCCAATCCATCTGGCGAAGCGGTATTGGTCAAACTCAGCTACTTTGGTGCGCCCTCGCGCGCCGAGTTCCCTCTCACCCCTGAGTTTGCCACCATCAGTAACAACAGCAGTGTTGGCTTAAGCGGCAAAGCGCGGGTGATTAACAGTGTCGCCAGTTATTTACAACAGGGTGGCGAATACTATACGTGTGATCCGAAAGTCCAGGCCGAAGCCTGTTTGCCACTCTATGCGCAATCGGGCAGAATACTGGGCATTGTCGATGCCGAAGATTTTCAAGCAGAGGTATTTGATCAGCGCGCGCTGGCGTTACTGGTGGCGGTGTGTCTGACCATTCCGGACTATTTACCGGCCGTATAAGATGGCCTTTTATTAGCACAATAATCCAGGTAGAACATTATGTTTGCTCAGTTAAAACCCGTTGCCACTGATCCTATTCTGGGTCTGATGGCGGCTTACCGTGAAGACCCGAATCCACTGAAAGTTGACCTAGGTGTTGGGGTATATAAAGACGAGCAGGGCCATACGGCGGTGCTGAAGTGCGTTAAGGAAGCAGAAGCACTGCGCCTGAAACAGGAAGACAGCAAGACCTATATCGGCATGGCCGGTGATCTGGGTTTTAACGCCCATATTGAAAAGCTGGCGTTTGGTAATAGCCATCCGGTGTTGCTGGCAAACCGGGTAACCACAGCGCATACGCCTGGCGGCACAGGTGCGTTGCGGGTGGCAGCCGAGTTTATTAAGCGCGCTAATCCTGATGCCACCATCTGGGTTACCACCCCGACCTGGGCTAACCATATTTCATTGTTTCAGGCGGCGGGTCTAAAAGTTAAAGAGTACGCCTATTACGATTACGATACCAAGGGCCTGAAGACTGAGCAGATGTTCGCGGAACTGGCGCAAGTACCCGCCGGCGATGTGGTACTGGTACATGCTTGCTGCCATAACCCAAGCGGTATGGATCTGAACTTTGAGCAATGGCAGCGTTTTACCGCGCTGGCATTGGAGCGCGGCTTTACGCCGCTGGTTGATATGGCCTATCAGGGCTTTGGTAGCGGCCTGGATGAAGATGCAAAGGGCCTGCGTTATCTGGCAGAACGGGTATCTGAATTGCTGCTGTGTAGCTCCTGCTCGAAGAACTTTGGTTTGTACCGTGAGCGTATCGGTGCCGTAAGTATCGTTTCTGCTGACAGTCAGGTGATGGAGCTGGCTAAAGTGAATCTGCTGAGCGTGGTCCGTTCGATCTATTCTATGCCACCGGCACATGGTGCCATTATCGTTAGCCATATTCTGGACAGTGCGGAATTAACGGCGCTGTGGCATCAGGAGCTGGCGGAAATGCGCGATCGGATCAATAACTACCGGCAGTTAATTATCGATAAGTTTGCCGCCGAAGGCATTACGCAGGATTTCAGCTTTATTGCCCGTCAACACGGTATGTTTAGTTTCCTCGGTATAAACAAAGCGCAGATTGATCGCCTAAGAGATGAATTTAGCATTTATATGGTGGGGTCAAGCCGGGTCAGTATTGCCGGGTTAAATCATGCCAATATTGATTACTTCGCCAAAGCCGTGGCGACGGTATTAAAGGGTTAAGATTGCGGCTGACAGGCCCCGGCTGATCTGGTGTCGCTGGGGCCTGAAGGCGTACTGCAAAACCGCCTGCTGCTGTAATAAGGCATTATTCCGCCTTAGGCTGGGCCGCTGTGTTAGCCGTTTCTGCGCTAACGGTCTGTTCTGCCTGTTGCTCGGTGTTTTGGCTCAGTTTCATTTGCTCGGCGACCAGGCGAACGCTACTTTCCAACGCTTGCTTGGTTTGCACCTTGATCGATTCGCGCACCTCTATCAGTTGGCGGCTTAGCAGATCACTGGTCATTTCACTCAGGTTGTTCAGGCTGTTGGCGCTGGCAGGTGCCGCTAAGGTTAAACCCAGTACAGTGGCCATCATCAGTTTAGTTACAGTTTTCATATCTCTCTCGCTTAGTTAAGGGTTAGTGGTTTACTACGACCTCACTATTACAAGCGATATGCCAACTTTTAATTTTTATTAACTTTATGAAAATTAATGATATTTTTATGGTGGCACAAACAGCTGTCACCTTAGGTAACAGTCTTATTGCTAAAATATCGTGATTTTGGCTAATTTTTAGTCTTTTATTTGGCGAGCAGTGGCCATCGCTGTTTCAGCGGTCGGGTGACAGGTATTCGTTATCATAAAAAGTTCTGAGCCAGTGTGGCCGGTATACCGCCATCAGGGTGATGGCCATACCATTGAGTAAGGCTTCGCCAAACCAGATCAGTAAGGCCAGTTGGGTATAATTGTGGTAGATGGTATGCCAGCTATAGTCTTGCTGCAGGTAATACCAGAGCGAGGTAAGCAGGATCTTCAGGCTGATGGTCAGGGCGGCATTGATAAAACCAGCGACAAAGATATAAACAAACAGGTGCCGGCTTAGATAGTGATACGACCAGGCAAAGATGGCATAGCTGAATAAGCCCGGCAGAATGAAGGTCGTCAGCGCAAAGACGCCGCCATCGGCCCAATCGACAATACCAAAGGCCAGCAATAATAACAGCGGCAGGCAACAGATCCAGATTGCAATACGCCAGCCATGACACAACACCAGCGTGGTGATGCCCAGAAAAAACAATTCCAGACCTGATTCAATACCGGCACGTACCGACCACAGCAAGGTGAGGGCGACAGCAGAGCCAAACACCAGCGGCTGGTATCCCGGGACCTGCAACAAACGTGGCAGTAGCTCTTTCGGGTAAAAGCGCAGCAACAAAGCAATAAAGACAAGCCAGCTAACAAGTTGCAAGGACGTCATAACAGCATGGGATCAGATTAAGGCTGTAACATTGTAGCGGCCGCGACAGCCTGCTGCCAAGCTGTCGGTAGCTGATAACCAGCGTGCTAGTTTAACAGGGCTTTTGCCAGTTGCAGATAATAGGCGCCATTATCCTTAACCCGCTGATAGTCCATTGTTTCTGAACCCTGATGTACTTCTTCCAGCACTTCTTTAATCTCATCCGAAGCGGCGGGTAATTTCGCCAGCGCATTTTCCAGTGTATAGGTTAGCTGATGAATTTCGGTCATGCTGGTTGGATTGAGCTCGCCAGCGAGTAAAGCTGCCAGCTTGCTATTCTGCTCTTGCAGCACACTCAGTGCTTGTTGTGCAGAACTGATTTCCGCGCCTTTAAAATGCGCCGGGCGCTCAGAGGCGTGTGCAGTCAGACTCAGGGTGGCCACTAAGGTCGCGATAAGCAGGCTTTTCATTATAAACTCCTTATTTGATAATGATTATCAGTTACTATACGCCTTTTTTGTTATTTGACAAGTTGTACCAACAAAAACGCCTGCAAGTGCAGGCGTTTTAAAGAGAAAGCGGTGATTAGATCCGCTTGTATTTAATCCGGTGTGGCTCTAATGCCGCCGCGCCGTAGGTTTGCTTCAGCCAGGCTTCATAATCTGAGTAGTTACCTTCGAAGAAGTTCACCTTACCCTCATCGCGATAATCCAGAATGTGGGTGGCGATACGGTCGAGGAACCAACGGTCATGCGAGATCACCATGGCACAGCCCGGAAAATCGAGCAGGGCATTTTCCAGCGCCCGTAGCGTTTCTACGTCCAGATCGTTGGTCGGTTCGTCCAGCAACAGCATATTGCCGCCGGCTTTGAGCAGCGCCGCTAAATGCACCCGGTTACGTTCACCGCCGGATAACTCACCGATAAACTTCTGCTGGTCATTACCTTTAAAGTTAAAGCGACCGACATAAGCCCGGCTTGGGATCTGGAAGTTGCCGATTTGCAGCATATCCTGACCGTTGGAAATTTCCTGCCAGACCGTGTTCTTCGGGTTCATCTTATCGCGGAACTGATCCACGCTGGCGATCTGTACGGTCTCGCCAATCTCAATCTTACCGCCATCCGGTTGTTCAGTGCCGGTGATCATTTTAAACAGTGTCGATTTACCGGCACCGTTCGGACCGATAATGCCGACGATAGCGCCTTTGGGAATACTAAAGCTTAAATCATCAATCAGCACCCGATCGCCAAAGGTTTTGCGCAAATGACTAACTTCCAGCACCTTATCACCCAGGCGCGGCCCCGGCGGAATAAACAGCTCGTTGGTTTCGTTACGCTTTTGAAATTCCTGGCTTTGCAGCTCTTCAAAGCGGGCCATCCGCGCCTTGCTCTTGGCATGGCGGCCTTTCGGGTTAGTGCGTACCCACTCCAATTCCTGCTTAATGGAGCGCTGGCGGGCATTTTCTGACTTTTCTTCCTGCGCCAGGCGGGCTTCTTTTTGCTCCAGCCAACTGGAATAGTTACCCTGCCATGGGATACCTTCACCGCGATCCAGCTCTAAAATCCAACCGGCGACGTTATCGAGGAAGTAACGGTCGTGGGTAATGGCCACCACGGTACCCGGGTAGTCGTGCAGGAAGCGCTCTAACCAGGCAACGGATTCAGCATCGAGGTGGTTAGTTGGCTCGTCCAGTAACAGCATATCCGGGCGTTCCAGTACCAGGCGGCAAATCGCGACCCGGCGGCGCTCACCACCGGACAGATGTGCGATTTTGGCATCCCAGGGCGGCAAACGTAGTGAGTCTGCGGCGCGCTCCAGCGTATTTTCCAGGTTGTGGCCGTCTTTAGCCTGAATTAAGGCTTCGAGTTCACCTTGCTCACGGGCCAGTGCATCAAAGTCGGCATTCTCATCGGCGTAAGCGGCATAGACTTCGTCCAGACGAGCAAAGGCTTGCTTCACATCTGCGACCGCTTCTTCAACGATTTCTTTTACGGTTTTATTGGCATCCAACTCTGGCTCTTGCGGCAGGTAACCAATTTTGGTGCCGCTAAGTGCCCGGGCTTCGCCTTCAAATTCTTTATCTACGCCGGCCATAATCCGTAACAGCGTGGATTTACCCGAGCCGTTTAAACCTAAGACGCCAATTTTCGCGCCGGGGAAGAACGACAGGGAGATATCTTTTAAGATGGTTCGTTTCGGGGGTACAACTTTCGATACCCGATACATTGAAAAAATATATTGCGCCATGGTTTCAGTTACCGTCCATTCTGGATTGTCACAGTCGGGGCGATTGTACGCCATTTTCTGATTAGGGGGTAGGGAGCAGCCATTATGGTGAATAAAGTTGGCTTTTGGTTGCCGATCTCTGCTTTAATAGCAGGGTGAATTTCTTTTAAAGCAGGTTAGGTATGTCTGAGTTTGCACATGATCCAAGTTTTCAGCGTTTTGTCGAAGAAGCTAAAACCGAAGGGGTGGTCTGGACCCTGGCGGATGGTGAAGATTTACTGGTAGTGGAATCGGTAGAATTTGAAGAAACTGACGTGATGCCGTTCTGGTCGAATAAAGCGGACGCTCAGGCCCATTGCTCAGACGAATGGGAAAATTATAAGCCGGAAGCCATCCCGCTGGATGTGTTTTGTGAAGGTTGGTTAAAAGAAATGTACGACGACGGCGTGCTGATTGGCACCAACTGGGATGAGTCGTTAAATGGCCCAGAAGTTGAGCCGCGTGAGCTGCTGGAAGCCTTAGCCCGCGTGCAGTAAGCCTGTCGGTTAGCCTACCCAAGCCCGGCTTTGCTGGGCTTTCGTGTTTTATGGGTGTAAAATAGCAGTTATTGTGCAATAGCCACTAAACTGGATGCCGGGTTAGGGCGTAGAAGCTGCATCAGAGTCAGGTGTTGGAAAAAAGTATGTTAACTGAAGAAGCAATGTTAGTGCGTAGTGCCCTGGAAGCCAGAGGTCTGGAAACCCCAATGCGCGATAACGGCTTATCCCGCGATCAGAAGTATCAAAAAATCAGTCAGCTGATGACCGAGATTGTTGAGACGCTGGGATTGGATTTAACCGACGACAGTTTAAGTGAGACGCCACACCGCATCGCCAAGATGTACGTTGACGAGGTATTTAGCGGTCTGGTGTATAGCAACTTCCCGAAAATTGCCTTGATTGAAAATAAGATGCAAGTCAGTGAAATGGTAAAAGTAAAAGATATCAGCTTTACCAGTACCTGTGAGCATCATTTTGTTACCATCGATGGCAGCGCAACTGTGGCTTATATTCCTGGCAAAAAAATTATTGGCTTATCAAAAATTAACCGTATCGTACGTTTTTTTGCGCAGCGGCCGCAGGTGCAGGAGCGTTTGACGCAACAGGTGCTAATCGCACTGCAGGCCTTGCTGGAAACCGATAATGTCGCTGTGACCATGGATGCCGTGCACTATTGCGTTAAATCGCGTGGCGTAATGGACGTCAATTCTAAAACGCAAACCACGGCGTTGGGTGGCATCTTTAAAGAAGATGCCCGTACCCGGGCCGAGTTTTTAGCACGCTGATTGACAGCAGGTACTGCAGATCGCTAATCAGGTCTGCAGTTGTTGTTTAATAAAGGCTCTTGCCTGTTCTGCTGGCAATGGCTTGCCGTAGTGATAGCCCTGAATTGCCTGACAGCCTAATTGTTGCAGCAAGGCTTGTTGTGCTGCTGTTTCTACCCCTTCGGCAATGGTTTCCAATTCCAGGCTATGTGCCATACTGATAATGGCCTGCACTATGGCCCTGTCATCGGCATCACTCAGTAAATCCCGCACAAACGACTGGTCAATTTTCAGTTTATGCAGTGCAAAGCGCTTGAGATAACTCAGCGAAGAATAACCGGTGCCAAAATCATCTACTGCGATCCGTAAGCCGCGTTGCCGGAAGGCATCCAACAAGCTGGCGGCATGAGCCGGATCCTCGACCATGGCACTTTCGGTAATTTCCAATTCCAGCATTTCGGCAGGCAACTGCGAGGCTTGTAGCAGACTATCAATTAACGTCAGCAGACCAGGTTGTCGAAATTGGATGGGAGACAGGTTGATGGCTACCGTTAATGGCTCCGACGTAAGCTGTTGCCAAGAGGCTCGCTCCGCTAGCGCGGTTTTGAGTACCCACTCACCCAGTGGGATCACCAGGCCGCTGCGCTCAGCCAGCGGAATAAATTCACCGGGAGAAATAAAGCCTAATTCCGGATGCTGCCAACGCAACAGCGCCTCAAAGCCAGTTAGCTTTTGCTGCTGCAGCGAATATTGTGGCTGATAAACCAGGCTTAGCTCGTTATTTTCAATAGCTCGGCGCAGGGCATTTTCCAGTAGCAGATGACGGGCATGATAGCGCTGCATCTCACTGGTAAAGAAACAGTAGGTATTACGGCCATTCTCTTTGGCGCGATACATAGCGATATCGGCGTGCCGATACAGCTCGTGGAAACTTTGGCCATCCTGTGGGAACACTGCTATCCCTATTGATGCAGATAGCACCAGCTCATGGCCGCTGACCTGATAAGGCGTAAGCATTAGCGGTAGGATCCGCTCAGCTAATTCTGCAGCCATTTCAGCATGGGTATTGGGCCGTAATAACACAAATTCATCACTACTGAGTCGGCAAAGGGTATCTTCTGGTCGGCATAAGGAAGTTAAACGCCGGGCGATTTGGATCAGTAGCTGGTCGCCAGTCTGATGGCCCAGCGAGTCATTGATCTGTTTAAAGCGATCAACATCAATAAAGAGCAGCGCCAGTTGCTGTTGCTGGTCTTTGGCAACGGCCAGTGCTTGCTCAGTGCGGTCCAGCAATAACGCCCGATTAGGTAGTTCAGTTAGCGGGTCATACTGGGCCAGAAAACGGATTTGTGCTTCATCTTCTTTATACTGGCTGATATCGCGGAATAGACCGACATAGTAGATTTCGCCGGGCTCAGGCCCTTCAATTTTGCTGATCGACAACCATTCCGGATATAGACTACCATCTTTCCGTTTATTCCAGATCTCACCTTTCCAGACGCCATGTTCAGCAATGGCATGCCACATTTGCTGATAAAAGTTTTTATCGTGCTTACCTGAGGATAGGATGCGCGGATCCTTACCGATCACCTCCTCTGCCTGATAGCCGCTGATACTACAAAAGGCTTGATTTACCATCACGACCTGTTGCTGAGCGTTGGTGATAAGTAACCCCTCTGAACTTTGCTCAAACAGCCGGGCTAATAGCTGTAGTTTTAACTCGGATTCTTTACGGTCGCTAATATCGATATGGGTACCGACCGTCAGTTTTTTACCCTGCTCTGTGACAATGCTGCGACCGCGGGACAAAATCCATACCCAGTGGCCATGCTTATGGCGCATCCGGAAATGATTTTGATATAACTCGGTCTGCTCTGATGCCAGATATTGCTCAAATACGGCTTTGGCTTTGTCGCGATCCGCCGGATGCAGCAATTCAGCCCAAAGTTGTTGCAAATTCTGCTCTGTCTCAGCTGAAAATTCCTCGGCCCGATAACCAAGCATCGAAAAGTATTCCGGACTACAGTTGAGTTGCTGATGCTCAGGGTCATATTCCCAACTGCCGGTACTGCTGGCGACAATAAAGCTACGGTGGCGGGCCAGCTGCGTTTGCAGATCGGCAGTACGACTGGCGACAAGTTGGCTCAAGTGCTGTTGCCTAAGTAGGGTATGCATTAACAGGTAACTTAAGCTGACCAATAACAGATTGAACAGCAGCGCGAGCATTATCTGCCAGAGACTGGTGTTATTGAAGCCTGACTTTGGCGCCGCCAATTGCAAGCGCCAGCGCACCGTACCTGTTTGGATCGCGGCTTCTGCTAAAGGCTGAAAGTCACCGCTACTGCTCGACAGAATAAGAGCCGGCTGCTCAGGTTGATCCAGCCAGAGTTGATAATGAATGCCTCTACTGGTGAGCTGCGACAGATGTTGTAAGCTAGCCAGCGCATCTAATTTGAAGGTTACATTAACAAAACCCCAGAACTTTTGAACACCGTCTGCTTGGGGCAAAGTGACCGGTAAGCGGCCAATAATCCCCATGCCGCCTTGTTTTAACTGATACGGACCGCTCAGGTAAACCAGATTTTGTTCAATACTGCGCCTGGCAGCTTCCCCTTGCAGTGGATCCTTTAGTATGTCAAAGCCCACTAAAGCTTTATTTGGTAGTTCCGGATAGGCGGCTTGAATTACCCCGTCAGGCGCAACAGAGATGGCGGTTAAGGAAGGATAAAAAGGATAGATATGTTGTGCAAAGGCGGAAAAATCGGCAACATCGCCTTGCTGCAGTCTGAGCCAGGCGGCTACAGCGTAAGCTGCGGTGGCTGTTCTGACCAATTCTTGTTGTATGGCGCTGCCATACGTCTGTACTTGATCATTCAAACGCAGTTGCTGCTGTAGCTGTCGCTGTTCAGCGAGATACTGCAACAAGCTGATGCTTAGCAGACTGCTGCAGACAAAAACAATGAGTGGCACCAGAGTGGTAAGTCTGAATGGTCGAAAGCTGGACACTATAGCTGGCCTGTTAAACTCTACCTGATAAGCTTGGTAAATATATTAGCATTATCTGGCACTTATCGATAGCGAGCAGGCCTAATCTTCTAACAGTTCCCAATCATCGATTAATTCGCGCAATCGTTTCTGTTCCAGCAATTCGTCAATCCGGCGCCGTGCTTGATACTTTTGCCGGGCTTTAGTGTCTTTCACACCGAGCTGCTCGGTCAGCTCGGTGTCGTCATTAAATTCTTCAAATTCAGTTGGCTGTATTGTCGTCATCGCGTGATACCTCATTCGATATTGCTTATTTAGCGTTAAACCAGCGACAGTAACAGTGAAAATTTTTTTCCGATTCGATAAAGATTTTTGATGAAAAGGACCATGAATTAAAAGCAATCTAGGTTAAGCTTACAAACGTATTGCTAGTTCGTAACGAATACTTTGGAGCACAGCATGAAAATTTTGGCATTAGGCTTAGGTTTAATCACCTTAAGTTTGTTACCGGCGAGCGCAGAGGCGGCACAGTGTGGTGATATTCTCGGCCATTCAGTCCAACAGTTAAAAACCCGGGAAACCGTTGATCTGTGTGAGCAATTTCAGGGCAAAACCTTACTGGTCGTCAACACCGCCAGCAAGTGTGGTTTTACGCCGCAGTTTGAAGCTCTGGAACAGCTGTATCAGCGTTATAAAGAGCAAGGGCTGGTGGTGTTGGGCTTTCCATCCAACGATTTTCGGCAAGAACACAGTGACGAAGAAAAGACTGCGGAAGTTTGTTATCTGACTTATGGCGTAGAGTTTCCGATGTTTTCTACTACCAGTGTGCGTGGTGATAAGGCTAATCCGGTATTCAAAGCGCTGATTGCCAAAACGGGTGAAGCACCGTCGTGGAATTTTAACAAGTATCTGGTCAGCAAAGACGAGCAGAAAGTGCTGCACTTTGGCAGCCGGGTGAATCCAGCAGATCCGAAATTTATTGCGGAACTGGAACAGCTGCTACAAGCCGAATAACTAAATAGCGGCCTGACTCGCCTCAAAGCCGCTGTCAATGGCCGCTGGTGTTGCACTGGCGGCATTGCGGGCTAATTCATCACAGCGTTCATTTTCCGGATGACCATTGTGCCCCTTTACCCAGTGCCAGCTGATCTGATGGCCCTGACAGGCTGCATCCAGGCGTTGCCATAAGTCCTGATTTTTCACCGCTTGCTTCTGACTGGTTTTCCAGTTATTGCGTTTCCAGCCTGCCAGCCATTGGGTGATGCCCAACCGCACATATTGACTATCGGTGGTTAAATCGACGCGGCAAGGGCTTTTTAATGCTTCAAGGCCGACTATTGCGGCCAGCAGTTCCATCCGGTTGTTGGTCGTCAGTCGAAAGCCTGCACTCAGCTCTTTGCGATGTTGCTGATAGCACAGAATGGTACCATAGCCGCCGGGTCCCGGATTGCCAAGACAGGATCCATCTGTATAGATTGCAACACTTTTCTGCATTTGGCCTTTCCTAAGCTGAAAACGGCGTATAATCTAGCGTAAATCCAGTGAAAAAGCGAAACAGTAGATGGCAAAGCGACAAATTATTCTCGACACTGAAACCACCGGCATCAGTCCAAAAGAAGGCCACCGTATTATTGAGATCGGTTGCGTCGAGCTAGTGAACCGCCGTTTCACCGGTAATAACTTCCATGTTTACATTAATCCAGAGCGCGAAATTGATGCTGAGGCGATAGCGGTACACGGTATCACCAATGAGCGTCTGGCCGCTGAGCCAAAGTTCCGGGAAATTGCTCAGAGTTTTTACCAGTACATTCAGGGGGCTGAGTTAGTGATCCATAATGCGGCTTTCGACGTCGGCTTTATTGATCATGAATTTGCTCTGCTCCGGCCGGCTCTGCCGCCGGTTGCCCAGTATTGCACTATCGTTGATACCTTGCTGTTGGCTCGTGAACTTCACCCTGGGCAAAAGAATAATCTGGATGCGCTCTGTAAACGCTATGATATTAATAATAGCCATCGAACCTTACACGGCGCGTTGTTAGATGCGGAAATTCTGGCAGATGTGTATCTGCTGATGACCGGTGGTCAGGTCAGCCTTAATCTGGCAGCCGAAGAGCAAACCGAACAGCATGAGCAACAGAGTCCACTGCATATTCAGCGGCAGGGAAGGTTAAAGGTGATCCGGGCGTCGGAGTCGGAAGTCGCTGCACATGAGAGCCGTTTGGATTTAGTGCAGAAAAAAGGGGGGACCTGCCTGTGGCGCGTCTAGTACTGTATTTGTTTTTGTTTTTACTACTGCCGGTTCAGGCTCAGGACGATAGCTCCCCGAAACGGGATGAACCTGGCCTGACGATATTAGAGCAACTGCCAACCCGAAATCAGATCCCACTGCTTGATAACCGCTTTCGCATTGATGACGGCGTTAAGAGCATTACACTGGTGTTTTTTCGCCGCCCTGGCACCGCGTCTATCGTATTAGTGCGTCCGGACGGCAGTAAAGTCTTCTACAATACGGCGAAAGATCACAATATGCGTTGGCATGATGCGGCCAGCTACGATCTGATTGAAATTAATGAACCTATGCCAGGTCCGTGGCAAGCGGTCGGCCGCATACTACCGGAGAGTCGGGTGCTGGTCCTCACCGATATTGAGTTAGACGTTGACCCTCTACCCAGCGCCTTAATGGTGGGTGAAACCTTTAAACTGACCGCCCGGCTGATGGACGGCGACCAGTTGGTTAATGCGCGGGATTTTCGGGAAATTCTCAGCATGCAGGTATTATTTGTCAGTACCAATAATCCGGATATGGAAAACTATGGCCGCGGCTTGGTGGAGGTCGCCACTTTTCGCGATGATGGCCGCGGTTATGATGCCAGTGCCAGGGATGGTATTTTTACCGGCGAGGTTAACCTGACTTTTGGCGCCGGAGAATGGATCCCGCGTTTTATCGTCCGCACACCGTTGTATAGCCGTGAGTTGGAACAAGTGCCGGTACGAATCGCTCCGGCTCCAGTCGCAGTTGAGTTTGTTACCGCGAAGGAAGCGACCCAACCTCATCTGTTGCGCCTGACTAAGACGTCAGAGCTGGTAGACGCTGACACTTTGTTATTTCAGGGACTGATCCGCTATCCGGATGGCGACAGTTTTCAGTTTGCGATAACCGAGCCTGAGCAGGCAAGGGAAGTAAAAGTGGATAATCGTGGGCACGGTAGCTACCTGCTGAATCTGTCGGTGTTTGGTAATATGCAGGACGGTCGCGAATTTGTGCTTAATCTACCGGAAGAGCGGTTTTTGGTTATGCAGCAGGCACAGGAAGCGGCAGCAATTGAGCCTGTTACTGAAACCCCGGCGCAGCAGCCGGTTGTTACACCTCCTTCTACAGCAGAGGCCAGCTTTCCCTGGTTACTGGTGATTCTGTCAAATTTGATTATTGTCACCCTGGGTGGCGTATTGTTCTGGTTGGTGATGACTGGTAAGGGGTTGAACGCGCTGTTGTTCTGGCGCAAAGCCAAGCCAGAGCCTAAGGTTGCAGCGGCGAAAACAACAGTTGCCAATGCTAAACCACCGCAAAAAGACGATATTCTGGACCTTTCTTTACCGGATGATTAAGGAATAGGCAAAAGCGGCAAAAAAGATGTTGACGGCTTTAGGGCATATCCGTATCATTCCCGCCGCACCAGACGATACCCATCTGAATAGTCTGATGCACTGCGCGGAGCGGTAGTTCAGTCGGTTAGAATACCGGCCTGTCACGCCGGGGGTCGC
>DAIOUM010000016.1:0-25334 GCA_036759505.1 Alishewanella sp.
TAGGACTCCGGTACGCTCGCCGTACCGGAGTCCATTCTGCGATAGTGAGCAATAAACCGAAGCTATCGTTGTAGCTGAAGATGAATTTTTTAGATTTTTTTAGAATATAAAGCAGGCTTTTTAGCTTACATAATGATAACAAAATCTGACCCCATTACAGGTCAAATTCAGTAGCTGTGCATAATTGCGCGGATAAGCTGGGGATAACTTGGGCATAACCAGGCGAATGGTCAATGCCTGCGCCTGCCAATTTAACTGCTTTAGGAACATGAAAATTAGTGAAGCTTGGCTACACTTGACTTTACCTTTTGTAACTTCTTCTCGATAGCGCACGGCTCATTCCCTATGAGCCATTCCCCTAAGCCCGGAACAATTTGGATTGGTTCCGGGCTCCTTTTATCTAATGCTTTCAGAATGTTAGGCTTTAATTAAGCGGCTTTGCGTTTAGCGGCTGCCAGCGGGAACAGCGAGTAAAAATTAGCGCTGGTTTGCTGCGCTAACTCCGCTAAAGACACAGCCTTAATCTCCGCCATTGCCGCTGCGACGTCGGTAACATAGGCCGGCTGATTGGTTTTACCGCGATGTGGCACCGGCGCCAGATAAGGGGCATCCGTCTCGATCAGTAAACGATCCAGTGGTAATTTACGCACCACCTCACGCAGCTCAGAAGCATTACGAAAGGTCATAATGCCCGACAACGAAATATAAAATCCCAGATCTAAAGCCGCCTTAGCCATCTCGTAATTTTCAGTAAAACAGTGCAATACCCCCCCGGCATCTGCCGCTGCATGCGCTTTCATCAGGGCAATCGTATCGGCACGGGCATCACGGGTATGGATAATCAGTGGTTTTTGTAACTGGCGGGCAACATCAATGTGTTTCACAAAGGCATCCTGCTGGCTTAGTTTTGACTCCGGATTATAGAAATAATCCAACCCGGTTTCGCCAACAGCAACCACTTGTTGCTGCGCCGCCAGCTGCAACAGCAGTTCTGCATCAACCCTATCGGTTTGATGCAGCGGGTGTTCGCCACAGGAGACAGACACTTCGGAGAAAGGTGCTACCAATTCGGCCATCGCCGGATATTCAGCTAATGACACGCTAACGCATAGCAAATGTTCAACCTGGCGTTGCCGGGCATTATCCAAAACCTGCTGTAATGTCAGCCCTAATTTGTCCAACTCCAGACGGTCGAGATGACAATGTGAATCTACAAACAAAATAACCTCAAATTTTTAACTGCATCGCAGTTGTTACATCGTGTATGTCACTTCATTACTGTGTAATTGCACACCCAGTAATTTTTCTATCCGGCTGCTTAAACCGTGTTTATCGTCGATAAAGGCCACACCTATTCCTGCCGGATTAGAACTTTGTGCGCCTAGCGGCGATACCCAGGCGACCTTGCCCGTTACCACAACCGGCTCCAGAGCATCAGGCAGAGTGACACTTAATGCCAGAGATTGTCCCATCTTGTAATGACGGGCCGAGCGGATAAACAAGCCGCCATTTTTGAAAAACGGCATATAACAACGATAAAGCTCTTTCGTATCAGTAAAACCTAATGCCAGCTCTTCCATTTTTGCCTCCGGTTAGCGACGACCAGGTTGAGCGCGCGCCGGCGCTAACAACTGTTGCCACTCACTAAGTATAGCGCTGATTGCCAGACTCTTATTTTGCCCTAAAATCTGCTGCTCGTCACGGCAGAAGCGGAGTAAGCTTTGTTGCATAGTCTGCAGCTGCTGTGCACCTAACCGCTGCTCTAAACTGAATTTATGTAGCAGATAACTCAGGATCAACGTCAGATCCGTGCGTCCTTCCAGAGTTTTGAGCACCGGCTGCAGCGGTTGCCGTTGCAACAGTACTGTGAATAATTGCTGTAACAGCGTATCCAGGGGCGCGTACTGGTCCGATTGCAGCAACGCCATAGCTTTTAGCGGCGCCCCGCCACTAAAGCTGATAACAAAATCAGCAATGGGGCCGCTGTGCTGTACTGCCAGATAATCTGCCAGCGCCTGTGGCGCCAGCGGCGCTAAGGCCCAGCGTTGGCAACGGCTTAAAATAGTCGGTTTTAACCGCTGCGCCTGCGCAGTACACAACAGTAAAAAACAGCCGGCCGGCGGCTCTTCCAGGGTTTTAAGTAGCGCATTGGCGGCGGCTTCGGTCATCCGTTCAGCATGACGTACAATTATCACCTTATGGCCATGTTGCTGCGCCCTGCCCTGAGTAAAGTCGGTCAGACGGCGGATTTCATCCACGCCCAGGCTAGTGCCCTCGGGTTGCAGGAGCAGTAAATCTGGATGGTTACCGGCGGCTAACAGTAAACAGCTTTTACACTGGCCACAGTGCTGACCTGCATGCGGGCTCTTACATAACAGCAAAGCCCCCAGCAGCTGCGCCAGTTCAAACTTGCCCATCCCCTCCGGGCCGCTTAGCAATAAGGCATGCGCTAGCCGTTGTTGCTGATACAGTAAGGAGAGCTTATCAAAGCTCTCAGCCAACCACGGATAATTATGCAGTTGCACCAGCGCCATCTTAAACTCCGGCCGCAGCCAGGGCAGTCAACAGCGCCCGCTGCACCTCGGCTAGCGGCTGACTGGCATCAATCACCACGATATTCGGCTCTTTGCCGGCGATCTCCAGATATTTGGCCCGGGTGCGCTGGAAAAAGCCCAGTTGTTCCTGTTCAATCCGATCCAATTCACCGCGGCTGGCAGCACGGGCTAAGCCGAGTGCCGGATCAAGATCCAGATACAGTGTCAGATCTGGCCTGGTATTACCCAGTACCGCCTGGCGTAGTGTATCAATCAGCTTATCACCAAGTTGCCGGCCACCGCCCTGATAGGCGCGTGACGATAAATCATGCCGGTCAGCCAGCACCCAGTTACCGGCAGAGAGCGCAGGCCGGATCACATTGGTCAACAGTTGTACCCGTGAAGCGTACATCAGCAGTAGCTCTGTTTCCGGCGCTATCTGTTCTTCAGGATTGGCTTGCTTTACCAAAGACCGTAACTGCTCTGCCAGAGGTGTACCGCCCGGCTCCCGGGTACAAACCACCTGATGGCCGCGGCTTTCCAGGTACTGTTTTACGGTGGCAATAGCAGTACTTTTACCTGCACCTTCCAGCCCTTCGATAACAATAAATTTGCCGTTACTGCTCATTATTTTGTCCAAGAATATATTTGCGTACTGCACTGTTATGCTGCTCTAGTGTTTGTGAAAACACGTGGGAGCCATCACCGCGGCTGACAAAGTAGTAATAATCGCTTTGCTCCGGTGCTGCTGCCGCTTTTAGCGCACTGATACTCACCAGTGAAATCGGCCCCGGTGGCAAACCATGATGCCGGTAGGTATTGTAAGGATGTGGATCACGCAAATGTGCCCGGGTAATGCGGCCATTATAATCTGCTACACCATAGATCACTGTCGGATCGGTTTGCAGCCGCATCCCGGTATTTAAACGGTTGACGAACACCGAACTAACCAGACCGCGTTCAGCTTGCAAACCACTCTCTTTTTCAATAATCGACGCCAGTGTCAGCAGCTGATAGGGCGTTTGCAGCGGCAAATCAGGTTGCCGTTGCTGCCAAATCTGCTCCAGCTGCGTTAACAGTGCCTGATGGGCGCGCAACCAGATAGCGCTGGCTTTACTGTTGGCAGTATAAAAATAGGTATCCGGAAAGAATAATCCTTCCATCTGTTGAGCCAGCTCTGGCATTGGCGCCAATTCGCCCCACTCAGCTGGCCAGCGTAACAGCTGCTGTAATTCGGCGATCTGTTGCAAATCCTGTTGTAAATAAGGTAAATCGGCAAAGCGTTGCCAGCTTTGCGCCAGGGTTTCGCCCTCAATCAGCGTAACACTAAATTGTGCGACCCGACCCGAGCGAAACAGTGCTAATGCCTGTTGCAATGACATTTCGGCCTCTACCCGGTACAGGCCCTGTTGCAATTGCGCCTGCTCTGGATGTTGGCGCAGATAAAGTTTCAACTGCTGGCACTGCCAGGCGGTCAGTTGTTGCTGTGTTTGCCACTGCCGGCATAACTGTCGGGCCGAAGCACCGGGTTTTACCTCATACAAGGCTTCGCTAAAACGGATCGGAGCCGCCAATAAGGCCTGTTGTGCCTGTTGCCAGTAACTATTGCCGGCAACCAGTACCAGGACCAGTAGTACCGGCAGCCAATAAGATAAACGTCTTAGCATAATACCTGTTGTTGTAAGCTATGCACGGCCGCCATCGGCAGCGGCCGGCCATCTAATTCTCGCACTGCGGCTATCCCCAGCAATGCATTGCTAAAAAACATCGCGTTTAGAAGCGGCAATTCGTGTAGCGCTAACGGCCGTTCAGTGATCTGCGACTGCTGCTGCATAATATGGCTGCGCATTACCCCTGCTACGCCGCATTTATCCAACGGCGGGGTGTACCATTGTCCATGCAACTGATAGAACAGATTGGCGGCACTGCCCTCTATCACCAGATCATTACTGTCTGCCACCACCAAATCATCTAATGCTGTGCCCGCCAGCTCTTGTTTTAGCAGCACCTGCTCCAGCCGGTTACAGTGCTTTAACCCTGCCAACGCCGGTTGTGCTGCCAGACGCAGTTTGGCCAGCCCCACCTTTAAACCGGCGGCCTTTAGCGCGCGATAATCCGGCATCGGTGCCTGATACAAATAACAGCTGACTTCTGCCTTTGGATCCGCTGCATAACCGCGCCCCCCGATACCGCGTGAAATCAGTAGTTTAAAAACGCAGTCAGCTGTCATTTGCCGGGCTTGCACCAGCAGCCAGGCGCTGAGCTGTTGCCAGTCTGGCTCCACAAAGCCAAGGCGCCGGGCACTGTATTGTAGCCGCGCCAGATGCAACGACCAGAGTGCAATTTCACCCTGACTTACCCGCATTGTCGTAAACAAGCCATCGCCATATTGTAAAGCGCGGCAGCCGCCGGCAACGGCGGTACTGTTTGGCGAACTAATCAGGATAAAATCAGCCATATCTGCTCTTTACAAAAATTTGCCACAGCTTTGCATAAGGTTGGGCTCAGTATGCCTTAAGGCTGCCGCCTTGCAAAGCGAAGCCCGGTTTAGTGGCTTTAGCTGCATAAAAAAACCGCAGTATTTAACTGCGGTTTCTTGCAAACAGCGTCGCGGCTTAGATTTTCTTAAACAAAATCGAGCCGTTAGTACCACCAAAACCAAAGGAGTTACACAGTGCATACTCCAGTTTCGCCTGACGCGCCTGATGCGGCACATAGTCCAGATCACAACCTTCGCTTGGATTATCCAGGTTAATGGTTGGCGTCACCAGCTGATCCTGTAGCGACAGCACCGTGATAATAGATTCCACTGAACCGGCGGCCCCTAACAAGTGACCAATCATCGATTTCGATGAACTGACCATCAGTTTATCCAGGTTGTTGGCAAATACGGTCTTTATCGCCATGGTTTCAGCGATATCACCCGCTGGCGTTGAGGTACCGTGGGCATTGATATACTGCACTTGCTCCGGGTTAACCTGGGCATCATTCAGTGCATTTTGCATCGCACGGGCAGCGCCATCACCGTTTTCCGGTGGCGAAGTCATATGGTAGGCATCACCGCTCATGCCAAAACCAACCAGCTCGGCGTAAATTTTCGCACCACGGGCCTTGGCATGCTCATATTCTTCCAGCACCATCACACCGGCACCGTCGCCCAGCACAAAGCCATCACGGTCTTTATCCCAGGGCCGGCTGGCTTGCTGCGGCGCATCGTTACGGGTTGATAACGCACGGGCTGCGCCAAAACCACCCATACCAAGCTCGGTTGAGGCTTTTTCCGCGCCACCGGCGACCATCACGTCGGCATCGCCATAAGCAATCATCCGCGCTGCCTGACCAATATTGTGTACACCTGTAGTACAGGCGGTAACGATACTGATATTAGGCCCTTTTAAGCCCAACATAATCGACAGCTGACCGGCAATCATATTGATAATGGTTGATGGCACAAAGAACGGTGATAACCGCTTCGGGCCACTATTCAGCAGCTTGGTATGGTTTTCTTCAATCAAACCTAAACCACCAATACCGGAACCGATAGCGGCACCAATGCGGTGGGCGTTAACTTCATTGATTTCCAGGCCGGAGTCACGAAAGGCCTGCATGGCTGCTGCTACGCCGTATTGGATAAACAAATCCATTTTTTTGGCGTCTTTCGCCGGGAAATAAGGCTCAACATCAAAATCTTTGACTAAGCCGGCAAATTTAGTTGTATAAGCACTGGTGTCAAAGTGCTCGATCAGGCCAATGCCGCTTTTCGCCTGCTGCAGTCCTTGCCAGCTGCTGGTCACATCATTGCCCAGCGGCGTCAACATTCCTAAACCTGTTACCACTACACGACGTTTTGCCACCGTGTCCTCCGTAGATACCTGTTTTTCTGATTCTTAAAACGAAAACGGGTAGCCTCGCTACCCGTTTCTCAAGCTTTCGGCTTATTCAGCGTGGGCTTTGATGTAATCAATGGCTGATTGCACCGTGGTGATTTTCTCTGCTTCTTCGTCTGGAATTTCAGTATCGAATTCTTCTTCCAGCGCCATCACCAGCTCTACTGTGTCCAGTGAGTCTGCACCCAGGTCGTCAACGAAAGAAGCTTCGTTTTTCACTTCTTCTTCTTTAACGCCCAGTTGTTCAACAATAATCTTTTTAACGCGTTCTTCGATGTTGCTCATCTTTTCTTCCTTTTTCTCATCTAAATCGCAACAAATCGTGCAATTTGGTTTGGCGCTAGTTTATGCGTAAGCAGGGGTTGATGCAAGCAATGCCCTTGGCATTTTTTGCTGGTCAAACCTGATTTGCTTACACCATATACATACCGCCGTTAACGTGAACTGTTTCACCGGTAATATAGGCTGCCTGCGTGGACGCCAGAAATGCCACTGTCGCCGCAATTTCTTCTGGCTGCCCTAAACGATTTGCAGGGACTTGCGAGAAAATAGCTTCTTTTTGCTCGTCCGACAACTCTTTCGTCATGTCCGTATCAATAAAACCTGGTGCGATAGCATTTACGGTAATACCGCGTGATGCCACTTCACGGGCCAGTGATTTGGTAAAGCCCAGTACACCCGCTTTCGCCGCTGCATAATTGGTTTGCCCGGCATTGCCCATTGACCCCACTACAGAGCCAATAGTAATGATGCGGCCAAAACGCTTTTTCATCATGCTGCGCAGTACCGCCTTGCTCAGGCGATACACCGAAGTTAAATTGGTCTGCATAATATCAAACCATTCATCATCTTTCATCCGCATCAGCAGATTATCGCGGGTAATACCGGCATTATTTACCAGAATATCGATCTCACCAAAGCTTTCTTTGATTTGCGCCAGGCACTGCTCAACAGAATCGGCATCGGTGACATTCAACACTAAACCTTTGCCGTTAGCGCCCAGATAGTCAGAAATAGCGGCTGCGCCCTTCTCACTGGTCGCGGTACCGACCACTTTTGCACCCAGGGCAGCCAATTGCTCAGCAATGGCTTTACCAATCCCACGGCTGGCGCCTGTTACCAGCGCAACCTTACCTTCTAATGAAATAAATGCTGTCATCTTGTTACCTTATTCTGCTGTAAGGGCAGCGCTTAACGCGGCGCTATCGGTAATTGAGCTGGTGTTCAGCTCTTTATTAATGCGTTTAATCAGGCCACTTAGTACCTTGCCCGCACCCAGCTCCAGTACTTCGGTCACGCCCTGCGCGGCGAAATACTCAATGGTTTCCGTCCAGCGCACCGGGCTATACAGCTGACGAATTAATGCCTCTTTAATTGCTTCAGCACTGTCTGCCAACTCGACATCAACATTATTAACCACAGGTATGACCGGCATATTAAAATGCAGCGCAGCTAAATCCACGGCTAGTTGCTCAGCTGCCGGGCGCATCAACGCACAATGTGACGGTACGCTTACTGGCAACGGCAGCGCGCGTTTGGCTCCAGCCGCTTTACAGGCTTCACCGGCCCGCTCTACCGCAGCTTTATGACCGGCAATCACCACCTGCCCCGGTGAGTTGTAGTTAACCGGCGCCACGACTTCACCCTGAGCCGCGTCGGCACAGGCTTTGGCAATGGCCGCATCGTCCAGACCAATAATTGCCGCCATGGCGCCAGTACCGGCCGGCACGGCCTGCTGCATATACTGGCCACGCTTTTCCACCAGTTTTACCGCATCGGCCAAAGACAATACGCCCGCACAAACCAGTGCCGAGTATTCTCCTAACGAGTGACCGGCAAAATAGGCTGGCGTAGCGCCGCCTTGTTGCTGCCATAAACGCCAGACGGCAACAGAAGCCGTTAACAATGCCGGCTGGGTGCGCTGGGTTTCATTCAGCTGCTCTTCCGGGCCATTCGCAACCAGTGCCCATAAATCATAACCCAGTGCCGCTGAAGCTTCGTTAAACGTATCCTGTACCAGCGGGTAAGTTTGATACAGATCAGCTAACATGCCAACACTCTGTGAACCCTGACCAGGAAAGACAATTGCAAGTTTTTTCGTCATCGTTATACCCTGTTAAAAGGTGCCTGCATTGAAATTAACAATATTCATTGAAATGAAAGCTTAGTAGCGAACCAGTGCAGAGGCCCAGGCGAAACCGCCGCCAAAGGCTTCTAGCAATAAGGTTTGACCACGCTGAATTCGACCATCACGCACTGCTTCATCCAGCGCTGTCGGTACCGTCGCCGCCGAGGTATTGCCATAGCGATCCAGGTTAATCACCACCTGATCCATCGACATATCCAGTTTACGCGCCACTGCAGCAATAATTCGTAAGTTCGCCTGATGCGGCACCAGCCAGTCAATTTGCGATTTATCCATATTATTAGCCGCCAGGGTTTGCTCAACCACTTCAGACAGCTTGGTTACGGCGACTTTAAAGACGTCGTTACCCTTCATGCTACCCCAGGAGTTATGTACCGAGGCTTCGTCACCGCGAATAGGGTTATCGACGTAAAGCAATTCTGAGTATTTACCGTCGGCATGAATATGGGTTGATAGGATACCTGGCTGTTCTGACGCTTCCAGTAACACGGCTCCGGCGGCATCACCAAACAGGATCACCATAGAGCGATCTTCCGGGCTGACCAGCTGTGACAGACAATCTGAGCCAATCACCAGGATACGTTTTGCCAGACCGGTTTTAATGTATTGATCGGCAATACTTAAGGCATAACAAAAACCGGCGCAGGCGGCAGCGATATCGAAGGCAGGAATAGCAGGAATATCCAGTTCGCGTTGAATTTCGCAGGCGGCACTGGGTAAGGCGCGCGAGGCACTGGTGGTGGCGCAGATAATCATATCGACACTGTTTTTATCTACGTTTGCTGCTTCCAGTGCTTTCCGGGCAGCAGCAGCACCCATGGTCGCCACACTTTCGTCTTTACCGATAATGCGCCGCTCTTTAATACCCGTGCGTTCGATAATCCATTCGTCTGTGGTTTCCACCATAGACTCTAAGTCCGCATTAGTGCGGACTGTTGCCGGAAAATAACTTCCGGTACCAATAATTCTTGAGTACATGCTGGCCTATGCTTTATCTATCAGAACCTGTTCCAGCCGATCTTTTATTTTTGCAGGTACCTGGCGTTGAACCTCGCACACTGCTTGTCGGATGGCACTTAAAAATGCGTCTTTCGTCGCATTTCCATGACTTTTCACTACAATGCCGCGCAATCCTATCAGACTTGCACCATTATACTGGTCGGGGTTCATCCCCTGATAAAGACTTTTTAGGGCAGGTTTACACAGCCAGCTTAATAAAGCAGCAAAAGGCCGCTGTTTCACGCCTTGTTGCGCCCGCTTCAGGATCAGTTTCGCTACCCCTTCGCAGGTTTTTAGCGCCACGTTACCGACAAAACCATCGCAAACAATCACATCCGCCTTACCGGAGAAAATATCATTACCTTCGATATAGCCGATATAATTCAGATCCCGGCATTCCTGCAGTAACTGTGAGGCGCGTTTGATTTGATCCGAGCCTTTAATTTCTTCTTCGCCCATGTTTAGCAGTGCCACGCGCGGCGCCCGGATGCCGATCACTTCTTCGGCCATCACCGCGCCCATTACCGCAAACTGAAACAAGGTGTCGGCATCACAATTAACGGTAGCACCTAAATCCAGCATATACACTGGCTTACCGTTGCAGCTGGGTAAGGCACTGACCAGCGCAGGCCGCTCGACGCCATTGAGCATTTTCAGTACATAGTGCGCCATTGCAATCAGAGCACCGGTATTACCGGCAGAGACACAGGCCTGAACCTTACCCTGCTCAACCAGATCGAGGGCGTGGCGCATCGAAGAGTCACGTTTAGTGCGTAAGGCTAATGAGGGTTTATCGGCCATCGAAACCTGATCGTCACTGTGCACAAAGCGAATGCGCGGATGCGCAGCAACGCCGGCTTCAGTCAGCATACGGCTAAGCAGTGGCTGGTCACCACAAAACACAAGTTCGAGTTCGGGGAATTCTGTTAGCGCTGCCAGGGCGGCAGGTATAGTAGATCGGGGGCCAAAGTCGCCCCCCATCATATCTAAAGCCAGAGTCGGCTTTAGCGGCTGCACTTTACTACCAGTAAAAACCGTCAGGACAAGGGTCCAGACTTATTTTACTTTACGGCCTTTATAGAAACCGTCGGCAGTAATGTGGTGACGGCGGTGCGTCTCACCTGAAGTTGAATCAACTGACAGCGTTGGGCCAGTTAAAGCATCGTGTGAACGACGCATGTCACGACGTGCACGAGATTTTTTGTTTTGCTGAACAGCCATTGTATTTCTCCTAAATCACTTTTTCTTCAATTCTTGCAGCACTGCAAACGGGTTGGGCTTTTCCGGCTCCGGGCCTATGTCACCGAAACTCATGCTGTCTGGATTAACTGAACAATCTTCAGGCGCATGCATCGGGTACAAAGGAAGCGTCAGAATCAACTCGTCTTCAATCAGCTGCCGTAAATTAATTTCGCCGTGTTCATCACGTTCGATCACGTCGTAGCGCTCAGGAATCAACTCCAAAGCCGCATCATCATCTCCGTTAACCGGAGTATATGCAAAACTGCAGTCTAGTGTGAGCGGCATCGCTTCGCCACATCGCTCACACTTTACACTTACCAGACAAGTTGCTGTACCCTGTAGTACAGTCAGTCCCTGCTGGTCAGTTCCGCATTCAATTCTGACTGTTACTTCGCCGTCGTTACTCAGCAAGCTCTCAGAAAGTCGGGTTAACGTACTCAGCACAATAATGCCTTCGTAGTCTGACCGCTTTTGCGCTGCCTTTACCGGATCCAGCGTAACAGGTATTTTCACTTTTTGCATAAGGCGCGCATCATATAGAAGCAGTCCCTGAGTGTCAAAGGGTTCTGCAGGTTTTTTAACATATTTCTCGCAGCTTTCTGGCGAATAGCGCGGCTTGGCATTATAGTGCGCCCGCCCCCTGAATCATAGCGTGAAATTACCCTAAGGATGAAAAATGACTACGCAGCAGCATCCGCCACTCTATCTGGCCTCTACCTCTGTTTACCGGCGCGCCTTGCTACAAAAGCTGACCACACAGTTTAGCTGTGTTAAACCCGAGGTCGATGAAAGCCCTTTACCTGACGAAACCGCACAAGCCCTGGTTAACCGGCTGGCGCTCGCTAAAGCCAATGCTGTAGCGGCGACGCTAAGTGATGGTTTAGTTATCGGTTCAGATCAGGTCGCGGTATTTCAGGGTGAAATACTTGGTAAGCCGCATACTGTAGCTAATGCTGAAGCCCAGCTCAAACGGTTTAGCGGCCAGGCAGTGACGTTTTTAACCGGGCTGGCCGTGGTGAATGCAGCAACCGGCAAGGTTCAGCAAGCGATTGACCCCTTTGTGGTGCATTTTCGTGAGCTGAGTGATGCCGAAATCCGCCACTATGTGGCGCGGGAACAGCCGCTGGATTGCGCCGGCAGCTTTAAAAGTGAGGGGTTGGGCATCGCCCTGTTTGACAAACTGCAAGGTGATGACCCCAACAGCCTGATTGGCTTACCAGTGATCAGGCTGTTGGCGATGCTACGTCATGAAGGCTTAAATCTGTTACTGCAAAACCAGTGAGGTTAACTCTGGTAAGTGGTCAATAATCGCCAGCGGCTGATATTGCGCCAATACCGATACCGGATGGGCGCCATGGCTTACCCCGACCCTTGGCATATTAATCGCCTGTGCCATCTTCAAGTCATGGCTGGTATCGCCGACCATAATAGCCTGTTCCGCATTAACACCGAGTTCAGTGATAATTTGCTGAAGCATATCCGGATGAGGCTTTGACTGCGCTTCATCGGCACAGCGGCTGGTAGCAAAGTATGGCGCCAGCCCGGTTTCGGCAAACATCCGATCCAGCCCTTTGCGCGCCTTACCGGTTGCCACTGCCAACAGGATATTCTGCTCAGCCAGCTGCTTTAACGTTGCCTCAGCACCTGCAAATAAGGGCGTAGGTGTGGTGTCATGCAGCACATATTGATCGCGGTAATGTTCAAATATCTGCTGCCGCTGGGCTTTATTGGCGGTCGGAAACAGCTGGTCAAAGGCCGGATCCAGGCTCAGGCCAATAATTTGTTTTACCGCATCATGGCTGGGTACCTCTAATGCGGTTAAGGCTGCGGCGGCGCGCATTGAGGACACAATACGTCCGACCGAGTCCATCACGGTACCGTCCCAATCGAAAATAACCAGTTTTACTGCTGACATCACTACTCCGCGTCGTTACGCTGTTTTAACCTTGTTACTTACGGTTTAACCGTTCCAGAGTCTGGCTTAATTTCGAATCCAATGGTGCTTCAAAGCGCATAGTGGTTTCGCTGATCGGATGGATAAAGCTTAAGCTAAAGGCATGCAGAAACAGCCGGTTAAGTCCAATTTGCTGCATCTGCTGGCTAAACTGGTTATCACCGTATTTGTCATCACAGGCAATCGGATGGCCTTTACAGGCGGTATGAACCCGGATCTGATGGGTACGGCCGGTAACCGGAAAGGCTTCAACCAGGGTGCCTTCCTGATAGCGCTGCAAAATCCGAAACCGGGTTTCCGATGGCTTGCCTTCCACAGCATCCACTTTGACCACCCGCTCACCGGACTGCAGCGTATTTTTTCGCAGCGGCTCTGTGACCTTGCGTACTTTGTTATCCCAATCGCCGGCAACCAGCGCCCAGTATTTTTTCTCTACCGTTTTATTGCGTAGCTGCTCGTGTAAATGCGTTAAAACTGAGCGTTTTTTTGCGATCAGCAAACAGCCCGAGGTATCGCGATCCAACCGATGCACCAATTCCAGATGCTTAGCGTCCGGGCGCAGCGCCCGCAGCGCTTCTATTACGCCAAACTGCAAACCACTGCCACCATGCACCGCCATGCCAGAGGGTTTATTCAGTACGATCAAATCTTTATCTTCATACAAAATATGCTGCTCAAGATCTTTGACCAGACTCAGTTTCACCGATACCGCATCAGGTTCGCTGGCAACGGTTAACGGCGGCACCCGCACCACATCACCCTGCTCTAATTTATACTCAGGTTTGATGCGTTTTTTATTCACCCGCACCTCGCCTTTGCGCAAAACGCGGTAAATCACACTTTTTGGTACACCGCGCAGCCGGGCGATTAAAAAGTTGTCTATGCGCTGACCGATGAAATCATCTTCAATTTCAATCATTTGTACTGGCAATTTTATTTCATCGGTCATGTTTGCAAAATACTCAGCTAAAATTACAATTCAGTTGCTAATCAGCGCAGATTAGTGGGATAATCAGCCCGCTAATTGTGCCGAAATACGGCAATTAGGGCGCTCAAAGTGACATAAGAGAATTTGTGCGGCACCGTCAGGGGATGTGATCATACCGAAATCGTGGTGAAAACCAATGTTTTTTATAACCCCGGCGTTAATCCACTGCCACTTGCCTGAGGTAATGTTGAGTAATTTGTTACCAACAACGGCAAACCACAAAGTCCGGTCACCGGGCAACAACAGTAAAGATTAGTCAGAACACAACGCCTGCAGGCGCTGTGTGTCAGAAAGCATAACGAAAACCCCGCTGCCAGGCACTGTTTTGCCGGCAGCGGGGTTGTAAAACGTAAAATTAGGTTCCCTCAAGCACCCAGTCGTGAGACTGCACCCTTCTGTGTTTGATAACGGCTGACACTCAGGTGCCCGGTTGTTGTGTTGTGGCTTCGCAATAGAGTCACCATACAATGAAAAGAATGTTAATTAATGCCACGCAGGAAGAAGAAATCCGCGTAGCCCTGGTCGATGGCCAGAAACTGTACGACCTGGACATTGAAAGCCCAGGCCATGAACAAAAGAAAGCCAATATTTACAAAGGTAAAATCACGCGGGTCGAGCCGAGTTTAGAAGCCGCCTTCGTTGACTACGGTGCTGAGCGCCATGGTTTCCTGCCGTTAAAAGAAATCTCCCGCGAATATTTCCCTGCCGGTTACAGCTTCGATGGTCGTCCAAACATCAAAGAAGTGGTAAAAGAAGGTCAGGAAGTCATTATCCAGATTGATAAAGAAGAACGTGGCCAAAAAGGCGCCGCGCTGACCACCTTTATCAGTCTGGCCGGTTCTTACCTGGTACTGATGCCGAACAACCCGCGCGCCGGTGGCATTTCCCGCCGTATAGAAGGCGATGAGCGTCAGGAATTAAAAGATTCCTTAGGCCAGCTGGAAATGCCGGATGGCATGGGTCTGATTGTGCGTACTGCTGGCGTCGGCAAATCCTATGAAGAACTGGATTACGACTTAAAAGCCCTGCTGAAACACTGGTCGGCGATTACCGAAGAAGCGCAGAAGCGTGCCGCGCCTTTCCTGATCCACCAGGAAAGCAATGTGGTTTTCCGTGCTATTCGTGATTATCTGCGCCGCGATGTCGGTGAGATCCTGATCGACAGCCAGAAGATTTTCGAAGAAGCCAAGGTTTATATCCAGCAATTCCGCCCTGACTTCGCGCACCGCGTGAAGATGTATCAGGGTGAAGTGCCGCTGTTTATGCACTATCAGATTGAAAACCAGATCGAAACCGCCTTCCGCCGTGAAGTACGGTTACCCTCTGGTGGTTCTATCGTTATCGATAGCACCGAAGCTTTAACTGCGATCGATATTAACTCCTCGAAAGCCACTAAAGGCGGCGATATCGAGGAAACCGCCTTTAATACCAACCTGGAAGCGGCCGATGAAATCGCCCGCCAACTGCGCTTACGTGACCTGGGCGGTCTGATCGTGATCGACTTTATCGATATGACGCCGGTACGGCATCAGCGTGAAGTGGAAAACCGTTTAAAAGACGCCGTGAAGCAAGACCGTGCCCGGGTACAAATTGGCCGGATTTCGCGTTTTGGTCT
This sequence comes from Alishewanella sp., assembly GCA_036759505.1. GTDB lineage: Bacteria > Pseudomonadota > Gammaproteobacteria > Enterobacterales > Alteromonadaceae > Alishewanella. The sequence goes on from DAIOUM010000016.1 coordinate 15,366, forward strand.
GCTGGAAATGTCACGGCAGCGGTTACGTCCGTCACTGGGTGAGTCAGCCGGTCATGTCTGTCCGCGTTGTCATGGCCGCGGCACTATCCGCAGCGTTGAGTCCTCTGCCCTGTCAATTTTACGTTTAATCGAAGAAGAAGCGATTAAAGATAACACCAGCCAGGTGCAGGCACAGGTGCCGGTATCAGTTGCTACTTATCTGATGAACGAAAAACGCGAAGGCGTGCGTCGCATCGAGCAGCGTAATGGCGTACAGGTGTACGTGATCCCGAATGAGCATCTGGAAACACCAAACTACGAAGTGATCCGTATCCGTATCGATGAAGAGATCGAAGATGTCAGCTATAACCTGACCAAGGTGCCAGAGCACACCACCAAGCTGTATCAGCCTGCTTCGGATGCGGTAAAAGAAAAGCCGGCAGTATCGGCACTGAGTATGGCGCAAACTGCTGCGCCGGCACCGCAACCGAAAGCTGTCGTTGCCGAAGTTGCTGCCCCTGTGGCCAGCACACCTGGTTTATTCAGTCGTTTAGGAAGTTGGTTATCGGGTTTGTTTGCCGCACCGGCAGCGGAAAAACCGGCGGATAAACCGAAAGAGAAATCAACCGCTCGTCCGGAACAACGTGGTGAGCGTGGTGAACGTGGCGATAGCAGAAGACGCAATAATCGTAACAACAAACGTCGCGATCAGGTTGAAAAAGTTGCCGATAAAGCACAGGACAAGGTAAGCGAAGAAAAGGCAAGCCCTGCCAGTCGCCCGGAGCGCCAGGAGCGTCCGAAGCAACAAGAACGTCAGCCACGGCAGCAAGAGGCCCGTAAAGCGCCAGCTGAAGCTAAGGTTGATAAGGTAGAACGTGAGGAAGCGGACGAGCCAAATAGCCGCGCCGCTGCCGCTGAGCGTCGGGCCCGTCGTCAGTTACAACGTTCGGTGCGGGTAGCAAAAGCAGAAGCCGTCGCTAACGCTGCTACAGCCGAAACGCCGGTAACCACTGCTGAGCCTGTAGTCAGTGCAGCAGCGACCACTGTGGTTGATGCCTCTCAAGAAGCCCTGACCAAGGCCCCAGAGGCTGTTGTTGATACTGCTGCTCAAGCTCCTATTGCCTTAGCAGTAGCGCCTGAAACCGAAGTGTTAGCCGATGACGCCGCGGAAGCTGTAGAGCCGCGCAGCCGCAGCCGCCGCTCACCACGTCATTTACGTGCTGCCGGTCAGAAGCGTCGTAAAGAGCAAACCGATAATGCGGTTGAGGAAGTCGCCGCAGCAGATGAAATGGTCACAGCCACTGTCACAGCGGAACAATCCGCTGCTAACAGCCCAGTTGAGACTTCTGTCGCTGCAGCCACAGCCGAAACCGCAACTGTCGCCTTAGAGCTTGTTACTGAGGTGGTAGCAGAGCCTGTGATTGCCGCTGCCGCAGACGATGTGGCTACTGACGACGCTGTTAAGACAGCTACGTCAGAAGAAAGCCCTGTCGATGCTGAAGACAAACCAGCCCGTAGCCGCAGCCGTCGTCGTACGACAAAAGCGGATACAGCTGATGCCGCAACGCAAGGTCCGGTTGCTGAGACTGATGTGGCAGCAGCAGAGGTTTCGACAACTGAGGACGCGGTCGCCAGCCAGAGCAGCCCTGAACAACAAAGCCTGGCGTTAGAGCCGGCCGTTGAGCAAGCCGCAACCACTGAATTAGCCACAGCAGCACCAGTGCAGCCAACAGCAGCCGCGCCAGTTGAAGCAGCAGCAACCGTTGCAGTTGAAACAGCAGTAGCACCTGCTACGGCCAAGCGCCCTGCTGGCAGCCGCTTTGGTAATATGGTAGTCGCGGAAATGACTAAACCAGCGGCAGTTACCGATACTCAGCAGGAGATCGTGATCAATGCTGCCAGCGCCGAACAGCGTCCGCCGGTGCAATCGTCTGAGCGGCCAGCCGGTTCAGCCTTTGCCCGTCAGGCAGTATCTGCGCCTATGACCAAACCGGGTCAAGCGGAGTAAATCACCGCTCTGTGGAAAAGCCGGCAAATGCCGGCTTTTTTATTATCTTCTTACAAGTATCTTTCTTTTCGATATCTTTTTTTGAGTACATCGACGTCGGATCGAAACACTCAGCCAACAACGCCAACCTCAAGCAAACTGGCGGCAATAAAAAACCACCGTCAAAGCGGTGGTTTTTAGTTGGGCATTAGCCTTACTTAGAAGTCGTACTTGGCGCTAAACTGAATGCGATGCATATCACCGTCGCGACCGCTTTCAATTTCACGATTCGCAAACTTATATTCAATACCCATCATAAACTTCGGATTGAACTGATACAGAGCATTAGCGCTGTAGCTGTGGGTACTCTTAGTCACGCCGGTTCCGGTTAAGGTGGTATCGTTATCAGCGCTTAACATCGAATACAGGAAGGTAGAACGCCACTTGTCGTTCCACAAATGCCGATAAGCTACAGAGAATGCGGTTACGTCAATTGCTTCCAGCCGGGCCGCATTAGTAGTGCCTGTTAACACAGCGCCATTAATGGTATTTAAGCCCACATAACGGCCTAAGCCCTTACCATGGTTCAGGGTAAAACGGATATCGTCATTATTTGCCAGATTAAACTTACCGCTGAACGAAACACCGTAAGAGGTGACGGTATCGTCAAACACACCTTCGTCGATGGCGATTTGCCGCAATAAACCACCCAGACGGAAAGACGCATTACCGGCTTTAAAGTTGTAACCGAAGGTTAGATCCGGCGTCGCATTATCATCGGTGGTAATGCGGGCACCGCCACCAAATGGCGTAATGGTGCTTTCCGGGTTCTCTAAGGCCACCGAGAAATTGCCAGAAGTGTAACGGATTTGCGCCTGACGGATAAACACTGCTGCATCAGGGTTACCAACGAAGTCCAGCGTATCTGGCAGCGATTGCAGATCCATAAAGTTTGACCAGGTCTGGCCGACTGTCCAGTTTTTGTAGCTGACGAACGCGTGGCGCATTACCGGGCTATAGCCGTTAGTGGTGCGCTCATCGTTGCCGTTATTACTGGTCATCATATCGAACTCAAGGCGACCGGTCATTTTCTCACCATTACCGAGGTCGGTTGAGGTTGCAAAGAAAAACCGTGACTGGCGGGCATGAGCATCGAAGCGGGTCGTATTTCTGCCGCCGATTGGCGTTAATGCCGGTACGTAAAAATCGCGACCTAAGGCAGCAATTTCGCCGTCAGACTCGGTATACATCATGTCGAACTTAATAAAGCCACCGTAGGTAACTTCGGTATCGCCAACCTTAAAACCGTTATTAGCCTGAGCCGCACCTGCTGTCAGAGCGAGTGCCACAGCTGCAGTCAGGGCGTTGAGCGTCTTTCTTTGTCTCATCTGGAGTTCTCCATTGGTTTTTATAGTTTTACTGTCTTCGCGGTTATTTTACAGAAACTACAGCTGGCAGTCTCTTCTTTGTAAACTTTGGTCGACACTATCATTATGTGCAATTAGCCTTTAGTCGCAGTTCGCATAACCGCAGCAGCTCGTCTAGACTATGGTCTAATTCCTTTTATGTGAATGCTCCTTTAGAAATACCTCATTATTTTAATAAGCTCCGCAGGGGATGTTATGACACAAGCAACACTTTATCCGGTACCGGAAACCATCAAACAACGCGCTCATGTCACCAATGAGCAATATCTTGAGATGTATCGCGGATCGGTAGAGCAGCCGGAAGCTTTCTGGAACGAACACGGTAAAAGACTGGACTGGATCAAGCCTTATACCCAGGTAAAGGACACCAGTTTCGCTTTGGGTAACGTTAGCATCAAATGGTTTGCTGACGGTGTGCTGAATGCCAGCGTTAACTGTCTGGACCGTCATCTGGCAACGCGGGGCGGTCAGGTTGCCTTTTATTGGGAAGGCGATGAGCCCGGTGTTGAGAAAAAAGTCACGTATCGCGAGTTATACGAAGAGACCTGCCAATTGGCTAACGCCATGCGTGCGCTGGGCGTTGGTAAAGGAGATCGGGTGACGATTTATCTGCCGATGATCCCGCAGGCGGCAGTAGCGTTACTGGCTTGCGCCCGCATTGGCGCCGTACACTCAGTGGTTTTTGCTGGATTCTCACCGGATGCGCTGGGTAGCCGGATCACCGACTGTGATTCCAAGCTGGTGATCACCACCGATCAGGCCCTGCGTGGTAGCCGGGCCACCAACCTGAAAGATAATACTGATATCGCTTTGGCGCATCTGGGTGATGCCAATCCGGTGCAGAACGTTATTGTGATTAAACACGTTGGTAAGCCGATTGATTTTCATCAGGGCCGCGATCTGTGGTATCACGAACTGATTGCTGCGCAGCCAAAAGAGTGCGCGCCTGAGCCGATGAACGCCGAAGATCCACTATTTATTCTTTATACCTCCGGCTCAACAGGTAAGCCAAAAGGAGTACTGCACACAACGGGTGGCTATCTGGTGTATGCCTCTATGACCCATCAGTATGTGTTCGATTACCACGATGGTGATATCTACTGGTGCGCCGCTGACGTTGGCTGGGTAACCGGTCACAGCTATATTGTTTATGGCCCGCTGGCCAACGGGGCTAGCAGCGTGATGTTTGAAGGGGTACCAACCTACCCCAGCGTGAAGCGTATCGCGCAGATTGTCGACAAATATCAGGTCAATATTCTGTATACCGCGCCAACCGCCATTCGTGCCCTGATGGCACATGGTGAAACGCCAGTCGAGGGCACCAACCTGAACTCTTTACGGGTACTGGGTAGTGTCGGTGAACCTATCAATCCTGAGGCTTGGAACTGGTATCACGATAAATTCGGTAAGGGTAACTGCCCTATCGTCGATACCTGGTGGCAAACTGAGACCGGCGGCATTTTGATCACGCCGTTACCGGGTGCCACTGCTTTAAAGCCCGGCTCAGCGACCCGTCCTTTCTTTGGCGTTAAACCGGCTATCGTTGATAACGAGGGTAAAACGGTCACTGGCGCTGGCGAAGGCAATCTGGTAATTACCGACAGCTGGCCGGGTCAAATGCGTACCCTGTATGGCGATCACGAGCGTTTTGAACAAACCTATTTCAGCACCTATCCGGGCAGTTACTTTACCGGCGACGGTTCGCGCCGGGATGAAGATGGTTATTACTGGTTAACCGGCCGGGTCGATGATGTGTTAAACGTCTCAGGCCACCGTCTGGGCACTGCGGAAATCGAAAGCTGCCTGGTAGCGCATGAAGCTATCGCCGAAGCCGCTGTGGTTGGCTATCCGCACGATATTAAGGGCCAGGGTATTTATGTTTATGTCACGCCACGGGTTGGTGTTGAACCCAGTGAAGATCTGACGAAAGCCATTCGCGCCTGGGTACGTGAAGAAATTTCACCTATTGCCAGTCCGGATCTGATACAGTGGGCTCCAGCAGGCCTACCGAAGACCCGCTCAGGTAAGATTATGCGCCGTATTCTGCGGAAGATTGCCGCGAATGAGCATGACCAATTAGGTGATATTTCAACCCTGGCTGATCCGTCAGTAGTTGAAATTCTGGTGAATAACCGCTTAAATCGTAAGTAGGACACCAACACCGCTCCCTGAGCTTGCGTGTCTCCAGTTGCAGCAGAAAGGCCGCCACATTGCGGCCTTTCTTATAACTATAACCAGAACTATGCTGGAGGAAACAATGGCGAAGCTTATCGTCGCAGATGATCATCCGTTATTTCGCAATGCGCTGATCAACGCCATTAGCAGCACCTTTGCTACCAAAGCGACAATTGAGACTGATAGTTTTGACAGCACCTGCGCCGCGCTGGAGCAGCATCCTGATGCAGACTTATTGCTACTGGATTTACATATGCCTGGTAACTGTGGTTTCCTTGGCTTGATCCAGCTGCGCAAAAACTACCCCAGCTTACCGATAGTGGTGATTTCGGCCAGTGAAGACCTGGATGTGATCCGCCGCGTGATGGCATTCGGCGCCTCAGCCTATGTGCCAAAATCAGCAAGGCCGCAGGATATCAGCAGTGCCCTGAATGCGGTATTGGAAGGTGAATTATGGGTGCCGGCAGAGCTGCGTAAGCAGGTGCTGGATCAACAGGAAACTGAACAGGATCTGGATTTAGCCGCTAAAGTCGCCCAATTGACCCAACAGCAGTATAAGGTATTGTATTACCTGACAGAAGGTTGGCTGAATAAACAGATCGCCTATGATTTACATATCTCAGAAGCCACGGTAAAAGCGCATATTACCGCGATTTTCCGCAAATTAGGCTGTACTAACCGCACTCAGGTGGTGATCCAGGCACAGCGCCTGACGCTGGAACCCCCCGTAGACCGCGCTATGGCGCAGCAGCACTAGCCTGCCAGCATTGCAGCAAATCCGCTTTAATATCGTGCCCTCTCTGTAAGGGATTTCCCGACCGCCCGCTTCGCGCGGGCTTAGTCAGCAACCGTGCCAGCCCGCTTTAACATTTTAAAGTGATTTAAGGTGGCTCTGAGCGCACCCGGTTTTATGGGTTTCGCCAGAAACATTAAGCCCTGAGCTTTTGCCAGCGCCGCCAGATCAGCCTGTGGTGATGCTGACACCAGTACGCCATGCACCGCACCCCAATGTTGGCGGATTTGCTGATACAACTGCAGACCATTTAGCTGTTGCCCGAGCTGGTAATCGAGCAAGATCACATCCGGCGCCGCGGCGGTGGCCGCATACGCCATTAAAGCATCGGTATCATAAAAACACTGTACCTCACTGATTTGCCACTGCTCCAGTAAGACTTTAAGCGCGGATAAATTCGCGGCATCATCATCGACACAGACGACACTCAACCCGGGTAAGGGCCTTTGCTGCAGGCTGGTTTCAACCGTCAGCTCCTGCCGCACTTTGACCGCCGCCAACGGCAAGCTAATACTAAATACCGTGCCTTTGCCAGGCCAGGAGCGCACCTCAAGCGGATGCCCAAGCAGTTTCGCCATCCGGTGCACCACACCAAGACCGAGCCCAACGCCTTGCTGCCCTTTGGCAGTGGCATCAATCCGGTAAAAGTCTTCGAAAATACGCTGCAGATCCGGCTCAGCAATACCGGGACCGGTATCCCAGACCTGTAGTAATAATTGACTGCCGCGTTTGCGACAACCCAGCAAAATTCGACCACTTATGGTGTACTTAATGGCGTTAGATAACATGTTTTGCAGGATCCGGCGCAAATAGGTAGCGTCAGTCATCACCTGATAGCGGTTACTTCTCACACTTAGCTGCAAGCCTTTTTGATCCGCCACCAGACGGTATTCCTCAGCCAGTTGTGCCAGTAAGTCTTTTAAGGCTACCGGCTGTACGTTCGGCTGAAGCTTGCCGTCATCCAGTTTGGCAATTTCCAACAGGGTAGAGATCAGCTCTTCTGACGCCTTTAACGAATTATCCAGCTGATTGAGGATCGCCGCTTGCTGCTGCGGCTCCTTCACCCCGGCTAAAGCCGCCGTAAACAAGCGGGCAGCATTCAGCGGCTGCAAAATATCGTGACTGGCCAGCGCCAAAAATCGGGTTTTTGAAGCATTGGCCGCTTCCGCTTCGGCTTTAGCCTGCAGCAATTGCTGCTCGGTTTCACGCCGCCGCGATACCTCGGCCAGTAGTTCCTGGTTCATTTCAGAAATCGTCTGGGTACGTTCATTAACCCGATCTTCCAGATATTGTTTGGCTTCCGCTAGGCCCTGCACGGCTTTTACGTGCTCTGAAATATCAGTAAAGCTGGTTACAAAGCCACCACCGGGGATCGGATTGCCGCGCATTTCAATGACCCGGCCATCCGGCCTTACCCGTTGAAACACATGGGCGGTGCCGTTTTTCATATGCAGGGTACGCTTTTCAACATGCTCGTCCGGATCACCAGGCCCGCAAAGACCGCGCTCGGCATTCAGCCGTACAATATCGGCAACCGGCCGACCTACCCGAATCATCCCCTCCGGATAGTTAAACATTTCCAGATAGGCTTTATTCCAGGCCACCAGATTCAGGTCACGGTCTACCACACTAACGCCCTGACTCAGATGCTCCAGTGTGGAAAACAAGATCTTGCGTGAAAACTGGATCGCCTGGGTGGTATCGTCAAATAGAGTCACCACATCTTCAAAGGCCAGTTGCCGCCCTTCCAATACTGCATTAACCATCGCTGATGCCGAAGACGCGCCAATCACGCCGGACAGTTCACGCTCTACGTGTTCGACAAGGCCGACTGAGGGCAAATCATCCAACTGCACACTTTGCTGCTGTTTACGACCAAACTCCGCCAGACATTCTGCCGCACGCTGCGGGCCGACAAAACGCTCTAACAGGGTTTTCAAATCATTGTTGCGGATCCGGATACGGCGCGCTGGTGTATCCTGATGATTAATAGGTAGATTCGGCTTAACAAAGGCCACTGCTTGCAAGCGGTCCTGAAGATTGACTGTGGTGGTCAAAGACACCAGCAAGTAAGCAAACAGATTAAAACCCAGTGAAATAATCACGCCATGACTAAGCGAATCAAGCTGGATACCAAACATCGAAGTAGGTAGCAGCCAGCTGAGGCCAAACAAGCCTTGCTGCATAATGTCGCTGTTGATCACACCGGCATTGACCAACTGCGGTAGCATCAGGGTGTAAAACCACAGCAGCAGTCCCAAGCTTAAGCCGGCATAGACGCCATAGGCATTGCCGCGACGCCAATACAGCCCCCCTATTACGGCCGGTACCAACTGGATGGTCAGCGCAAAGGCCAGCAAGCCGGTTTCAGCCAGCTCATAGTTGCGGGCAAAAATACTGTAGTAAAGATATGACAGCGCCATCACCACAATAATCATGGTGCGGCGCACCAGCAGAATTAGCAGACTAAAATCATGCGACATGCCTTTTTGCTTGGTAGATTTCAGTAAGCCCGGCATTACTACGTCATTACTGATCATCGTCGACAATGCCAGCGTAGCGATAATAATCATTGAAGTTGCAGCCGAGAAGCCACCGATAAAGACGATAATACTCAGTACATTCCAGTTCATACTGGATGGGATCAGCAGTACAAAACTATCAGCCTGCGCCAGAATACCGGGAAACAACTGCATACCGGCAACGGCAATCGGGATCACCACCAGGGTGACAGCTAACAGATAACCGGAAAACCAGCGCCGGGCATGCCGTAAATGATGGTGCGAAACGTTCTCGACAAAGGCGACATGAAACTGCCGCGGTAGCATAAATACCGCCACCATCGCTAAAATAGTCTTGGTAATAAACTCGACCAGTCCGGGGGTGTCGAGCTTTTCCTGCTGGCGGATCGAATGCTCAGTAAAGGCGCGTAGCGCAGATTGATCCGTATCCAGAATAAATACATAAACCGCAATTGCCAACGTCAGCAGCGCAAACAACTTGACCACTGACTCAAAGGCGATAGCGACCATCACGCCACGATTTTGTTCAGTCAGATGCAGTTTGCGGGTACCAAATAAAATGGCAAAAAACGCCATTGCTACGGCGCTGAGTAAGGCGCTGTCCTGATACCAGGCGACCTGTGCATCATCAAAAGCGCCACCAAGTAATACCTGATAGGAGCCAGCCACGGCTTTCAGTTGCAGCGAAATATAAGGGATAACGACAATCAGACAAATAATGGCAGCCAGAGTCGCGATATTGCGTCTTTTACCGTAACGGGCGGAGATAAAGTCAGCAATCGAAGTCACGTTTTGTTTTTTGGAAACGTACAGCAGCTTAAATAAGAACGGCTGGGCAAAGATAAACAGCAGGATCGGCCCCAGATAAATGGCCATATAATCCCAGCCCCGGGTCACGGCCGTTCCTACAGCGCCATAGTAGGTCCAGGACGTACAATACACGGCTAGCGCCAGACTATAGATCAGGCCCCCATACTTTCGTATCAGGCGGTCATCGGCATGCCGTTCACCCCAGTTGGCAATCCAGAATAATCCGCCCACATATAACAGGGCCAATAAGGCTACAGTCCATACCGTCACGGGGTT
>DAIOUM010000016.1:25434-39521 GCA_036759505.1 Alishewanella sp.
GTTGCCTTCGACTAAAGTCGGGCTAGCGCCTTGGCTAACTGCTGCTAGATTAAACTTGCTCGATAAAAAATAAACTAAAGGAGACACAACTATGGCAGATCATAACATGAATGCCGCCGCGTACTGGAGCGCTAACTTGCGCTACATATCGATTAGCCTGTTTGTCTGGGCACTCGTATCATATGGCTTTGCGATCTTGCTCAGACCCATGCTTGCCGGCATCAGTGTTGGCGGTACTGACCTTGGCTTTTGGTTCGCACAGCAAGGTTCTATCATAACCTTTATCGCTATCATCTTCATTTACGCCTGGAAAATGAATAAGTTAGATAAAGAATACGGTGTAGAGGAGTGATTGGCATGAGTCAATTTGCAATAAATTTAATCTTTGTAGGCGCCTCCTTTGCGCTCTACATCGGTATCGCCATTTGGGCGCGTGCCGGCTCTACCAAAGAATTCTATGTCGCCGGTGGTGGCGTTAACCCTGTTACTAACGGTATGGCGACTGCCGCCGACTGGATGTCAGCGGCATCTTTCATTTCTATGGCCGGCTTAATCGCCGCTGGCGGTTATGCCAACTCAACCTTTCTGATGGGCTGGACCGGTGGTTATGTACTACTGGCGATGCTGTTAGCACCCTACTTACGCAAATTCGGTAAGTTTACTGTACCTGATTTTATCGGCGATCGCTTTTACAGCAAGGGCGCGCGCTTAACGGCTGTGGTATGTTTGATCATTATGTCGGTAACCTATGTAATCGGCCAGATGACTGGTGCTGGTGTTGCCTTCTCCCGCTTCCTGGAAGTGAGCTCTGCAACCGGGATCTGGATTGCGGCAGGTGTGGTGTTCGTGTACGCGGTATTTGGCGGCATGAAAGGTATCACTTACACTCAGGTTGCCCAGTATGTGGTACTGATTATTGCCTATACCATCCCTGCAGTATTTATCTCACTGCAATTGACCAACAACCCTATTCCAATGTTTGGTATGTTCAGCACCCACGTTGAATCCGGTCAACCGTTGCTGGTGAAGCTGGATGAAATTGTGCGTGAACTGGGCTTCCAGGATTATACCGCTGACGTCAGCAACAAGCTGAATATGGTGTTATTTACCCTGTCACTGATGATCGGTACTGCCGGTTTACCGCACGTGATTATTCGTTTCTTCACCGTACCTAAGGTTGCCGATGCCCGCTGGTCTGCCGGCTGGACGCTAGTGTTTATTGCGCTGCTGTATTTAACTGCACCAGCAGTGGCATCTATGGCGCGCTTAAACCTGTTAACCACTATCTACCCTGCCGGTCCAACAGCGGATGCGATTAATTATGCTGAGCGGCCGGATTGGATCAAGAACTGGGAACAAACTGGTTTAATCCGTTGGGAAGATAAAAATAATGATGGTCGTATTCAGCTGTATAACGAGACGCCAGCATTCGCTGCGAAAGCAGAAGAGCGCGGCTGGGCTGGTAACGAGCTGACAGTAAACAATGATATTCTGGTACTGGCAAACCCTGAGATTGCTAATCTGCCAGGTTGGGTCGTGGGCTTAATTGCTGCCGGTGGTATTGCCGCGGCACTGTCTACTGCCGCCGGTCTGCTGTTGGCAATTTCCTCGGCTATCAGCCACGACCTGATCAAAAATATCATTAACCCGCAAATCAGTGAAAAAGGTGAAATGTTAGCCGCCCGGATTTCTATGGCTGGTGCCATTTTACTGGCAACCTATCTGGGGCTTAATCCGCCCGGGTTCGCCGCACAGGTGGTCGCGCTGGCGTTTGGTATCGCTGCTGCTACCCTGTTCCCGGCACTGATGATGGGTATTTTCTCAAAACGCGTGTCCAGTCAGGGCGCCATCGCCGGTATGTTAGCCGGTCTGGTTGTCACCTTGCTGTACATCTTTACCTATCTGGGCTGGTTCTTTATCCCAGGTACTAACATGTTACCAAATACTGTAGATAACTGGATTTTAGGTATCTCTCCACTGTCTTTCGGTGCTGTAGGTGCCATGATTAACTTTGTGGTCGCTTTCGCAGTGTCCTCTGTCACTGCAGCACCACCGAAAGAAATCCAGGAACTGGTTGAAAGCGTCCGCTATCCAAAAGGTGCCGGTGCCGCTGTTGACCACTAAGCACTACCTGCTTAGATAGCAGAAACGAGACTTCTGCAGTACACTCGGGCTTTCAACAGAAAGCCCGAATTTTTAGGAAGATAACTATGTTGTGGGAATTAATTGCAACTTTTTCTGCTGGTTTAGGTGCTGCCGGTATCGCGCTGGTACTCAGATTACTAACACTTAAAAAGTTACCGAGCTGGATTATTCCGGTTGCCGCCGGTGCCGGTATGCTCGGCTATCAGATTGTTAATGAATATACCTGGTTTGACCATCAAAGCAGCCTGTTACCCGCAGGAGTAAAGGTGGTTCGTACCGTGGAAGAAACCGCCGCCTGGCGGCCCTGGAGTTATTTATATCCACAAACGATGCGATTTTTGGCTGCCGATATCGAAAATGCAGCCCGCAATCAACGTAATCCGGAGGTGTATCTGGTCGACCTCTATATTTTTGAGCGCCGGATGAGCGCGCGTCGGATCCCACAGGTTGTGCACTGTGGCAAACAGGCCAGGGCCGACTTTACCGATAGCCTGGAAATCCCACAGCCCGGAGCTGAGCTGGGGGCTGAGTGGTTCCCGCTGGAAACCAGCGATCTGTTGTACCAGTACCTGTGCCAGGAATAAGTGTTATCACTAAGGTTAAGTTATGGAAGTTGCTGAAGTTACCAATTTTTTAAAACAAACCATTCCTTTTGAACAACTGGGTTTGGCGCAACTTGCCGAGTTAGCCGCGCATTTTAATGTTTACTATTGCCAGGCCGGTGAGCATCTTGAAATCAATCAGGAGCGGCTGCTGATTGTCCGCACCGGCATCTTCGCCCTTTTCAGTGACCAGCAACAACTGCTGACCAAGCTGGAAGAAGGCGACTTTTATGGTTACCAGCTGCTGCTTACCGGTCTGGCTGACAACGACCGGCTGGTCTGTGAAGAAGATGGCCTGGTGTACTGGTTACCCAGTGATGTGTTTCATCAGCTGCGTTATCAGTACAAAAATATTGATATTTTCTTTCAGCGCCTGTTTGGCCGCCGGTTACATCAGTATAAAGAGCAACAAAGCTCGCGTTTTACGCTAAAGGTTGCCGATATCGTGCAGGCCAGAAAAGTCGCGATCAGTGGCGAACAGGATGTGCAGCAAGCGGCCCGGCTGATGTCAGAAAAACGGGTTTCATCCCTGTTGGTGGAAGATGATAACCGTTTGATTGGCATTCTAACTGACCGCGACCTGCGTAGCCGGGTGCTGGCGGCTGGCCTGCCTCCCACTACCGCTATTAAAGAGGTGATGACGCCTAAGCCCTATACCATTGAAAAGCATGCTTATTTATTTGAAGCGGTACAACTGATGAGCCGCTTTAATGTACATCATTTACCGGTGGTCGATCAGGGTTTAAGTTTCAGTATGATTACCGCCACCGATATTATCCGCTCGCAGCAAGATCACCCGGTCTATCTGATTGGTGAGATCCATCGTCAATCTAGTTTGGATGGCCTGGAGCACTGCAGCCTGCAAATCAATAATCTGGCGCAAATCCTCGGTAAACAGCAGGTGCCGGCTTATGAGGCTGGCCATATTATCACTACCATTACTGACGCCTTTACCCAGCGCCTGATTAAGCTGGCCCAGCAGGAGCTCGGCCCCGCCCCCTGTGTATTTAGCTGGCTTAGCTTTGGCTCGCAAGCCAGAATGGATCAAAGTATCAACGCCGATCAGGATAATGCGCTGTTGCTGGAAAAAGAGCCGGTCGGCGACGTTGCCGACTATTTCAGTCAACTGGCTGACTTCGTCTGCCAGGGCCTGGCGCGCTGCGGTATTAAACTCTGTCCGGGTAATATTATGGCGTCTAACCCGGAACTAAGGATGAGCCTGAAAGGCTGGTCCGGCAAATTTAGCAAATGGATCGCCGCCCCCACCCCGGATGCGATCTTAAAATCGACCATCTTCTTTGATATGCGGGTCGTCGAAGGCTCGAAAGGCCTGTTTAATGCCTTGCAACAGGATATTCTGGCGCGCACCAATAACTCGCTGTTTCTAATGCATATGGCGCAGACCGCGTTACAACGCACCGCGCCGCTGAGTTTCCTGCGGAATTTTATTCTGGAACATGATGGCAAACAGAAAAAAGGCCTGGACCTGAAAAAGCGTGGCATCAGTTTAATCACCGATATTGTCCGGGTCTATGCGCTGGCTAACGGCGTGCTGGAAGTCAATACCCGCAGCCGCCTGCAGCAACTGGCCGTAGACGGCGTATTGGACAGTAAGGATACTCAGAATTTATGCGACGCCTTTGATGTCCTGGCACAGCTGCGCTGGGATAAGCATTTGCATGATTTGGATCAGGGGCACGATGCCAGCAATTTGCTGGATCCGGCAGTGCTCTCCGGTCTGCAACGTCATCAGCTAAAGGACAGCTTTGCGGTGATCAACGCCGCCCAATCCTCCCTTAAACACCGGTTCTGTAAGGAGGTATAAAAATGTTGGGTTGGCTGAAGAAAAAACCACCACTTTATAGCGCAGTACAAGCCTTTAATCAGGTCAGTATCCCTGCAGCCAACACACCGGCCCGGGATTGCCATTATCTGGCACTGGATTTAGAGCTCACCGGCCTGCATGCCAAACAGGATCATATCGTCAGTATCGGCTGGGTACCTATTCGCAACCAACAAATTTGTTTAAGTGAAGCCAGACATTATTTATTCCGACCACCAACCAGTGTCGGCCAGAGTGCTATTTATCATGGCGTGCATGACAAGGATCTGAAAAACGCCAGCGAGCTGGCAGATGTATTGCTGCAACTATTACAGGACTATGCCGGCTATGTGTTTGTCGCCCATCACTGCCGGCTGGACCGGGCCTTTTTACAAATTGCGTATCAACGCTTGTTTGGCAAGGCGCCGACCATGCAGTTTATGGATACGCTGAATATCGAATGGCACCGTATGCAAAAACAAGGCACGGTGATGAAAAAGGATGCACTGCGCTTGCCGCAATCTCTGGCCCGGCATAAATTGCCGGTCAGTGCTCAGCATCATGCGCTGGAAGATGCCTACGGTTGCGCACTATTGTTTCTGAGCCAGCTGAAAAAAAGCCACCCACACATCACCCTGGGCGATTTGTTAGTGCAAAGCAGTTAGCGCAGAGACTTACTCGCTAGTGCCCGGGCGCAGTTTTAACTGCAGGCCTTTTAACACATTGCGCAACACCTGCGCCTGACATTGCCGGTAGTGCGGGTGATCGGGTTTACGGAAAAAGGCACTCAGCTCTGAGCGACCAAGCCGGAAATTGGCCAATTGCAGCAATTCCAGAAAGTCGTCATCGCGCAGATTGAACGCAATCTTCAATTTACGCAGGATCAGGTTATTATTCAGCCGACTCTCCGCAACCGGTTGTTCGCCTTCGCGCATCCCTCTTTTGCTGGTGATCAGGCCATTTAAAAACTGCGCCAATTCAATATCCAGCAAGGCAACAAATTCCGGATCTTCGTCCTTGGCCAACCAGCTAATAATTTGCTCCTTAGTGGCGACCAGGCCGCCCAGCGCAAAGGTTGCTGCCAGATTGCTGTTGTTGATGTTTAGAATATAGCGTAACCGACGCAGGATATCGTTGTTAGTCATGGCAGGGGTCCGGCTGTGTTAAGCAATAAGAGAGAGCAGTAAAAAGAGAGCAACAGTAAAAAAGGCGCTGACGCGCCTTTTTTGTTACCGGCCATTATTTGGCGCGGCTGCGGTACTCGTCGGTACGGGTATCGATTTCGATCTTGTCACCTTCTTCCACGAAAGCAGGCACCATCAGTTCAAAACCGGTTTCGATTTTCGCTGGCTTCATCACTTTACCAGAGGTATCGCCACGGGCGGCTGGTTCAGTGTAAGTAACAGTGCGTACGACCACAGTTGGCAGATCAACAGAGATTGGACGCTCACCGTAGAACACGACTGAACACTCCATGCCATCAACCAGATATTTCAGGGCTTCGCCCATATATTCGGCTTCGATTTCATACTGGTTGTACTCAGCGTCCATAAACACATACATCGGATCAGCGAAGTAAGAATAAGTAACTTCTTTGGTTTCCAGCATCACTTGCTCAAACTTGTCATCAGCACGGTAAACCGTTTCTGTACCCTGACCGTTCAGCAGGTTCTTTAATTTCATTTTAACTACAGCAGCGTTACGGCCTGATTTGTTAAATTCGGCTTTGATCACTACCATGGCTTCGTTACCAACCATGATTACCTGGCCGGCGCGGACTTCTTGAGCTGTCTTCATCATAATAAAAAGATCTTCTGGTTAGGAAAAATTGCGAGGCATTATAATTTTTTTTTCAACAAAACGCACGAGGTTAGTCGCAAGATCGCCATTGGCGATAAGCTGCGCCCGCCACTCCCGGTTTTTTTGTTCTATTTCATCAAGTTGCTGTACAAAGTCCAGCCAGGTGCTGCTAAGCGCCTGCTCGGTATTCCAGCCTAACCAGAATTGCCAGACTGCCGTTGCCAGCTGTGGCGGCCAACTCTGACTGTAACGTTGATAAAAAGCAGATAACTTTTCCAGATGAGCCTGTTCCGCCTGGCGGTAGATCTGCCAGATGAAAGGTTTCGCCGCCCACTGGGCACGAATGATCGAGTCTTCACCACGGACAAAGTTGATATCACAGGCCGCTAGCAACAAATCATAATCGGGTTGCGGTAAAAAAGGCAAAATACAGAGTTTAAGCTGCCCTTGTTGCCAGGGTTTGCCCAGCGCCAGACCTGGACACAGCGCCATCGCTTGCTCTGCCAGGGTGCCTTCCGGGATCAGGCATAGGGTGCTCTCGGCTTGCTGTTGCCAGAGCTGCAATAAACCAGCCAGTTGCTGCTGCGAATAAGCAAATAGCGAAATCCGGTGGGAGAAGTCTAAAGCATCATCCAGCTGTAATTGCTGCCAGAAACGCTGCTGTGCGGCCCGGTCACTGGCAAACTGGTTCAGTTGTGTGATTAGCTGCTGCTCGCGGAGTAAACCACCGGTTTTTGCGGTAAAGCCTGGGAAAAAGAAGTATTTATTCAGCGGTAATTGCGGCTGTGGTGAGGCCAGCGTATGACAGTCTTCCACCCAGGCTTCAGCTGACAGGTACTCCAGATTTAGCCACAGCGGAGGCACGGCCTGCACGGCCATCTGCTGCTGATAGGCAAAGGGAATGGTGCAGGCCAGCGCCTCAATCACCACCTCTGCCGGCGTGATAGTGCGCCAGTTGAGATCCGGTTGCCAGTGACAAATCACTACCCCAGCCAGGTGTTGTTCCGGCAAAGTAGGTTCAACGTCAGGACAGATCCGCTGAAAACTCGCCAAATCATCAACCCATAGCCGGACCGGTAACTGGAATTCGGCAGCTAACTGACGGCACAGGCGCCAGCAAATGCCAATATCGCCAAAGTTATCTACAACGCTGCAGAAGATTTCCCAGCGCAGCTTACGGGTATTATCGCTTGACATAGCCTGGACCTAAAAAAAATGCAGGCGGATTATAGCGGATAAGGCTTTTAAAAACAGAAAAAACCAGCTGAGCAAGATCAGCGTCAGGAGTGCTGCCAGTAACCCTTGCCACAGCATCGCCAAAGCACGCCGCCAGCGACTGACGGGTGCTGGCCGCTCGGTGCCGAAAAATTGCACTAACAACAGTAAACACAGGAACAAGATGGCGCTAACCAGGGTGGGTAGCAAATAAGGTCCCTGCCCGTTCCCCGGTAATAACTGCCAGATAAAACCCGCAGCCGTTAGCAAGGCCGCCAGCAATAGCAGCAGTCGCCAGGGCTTTAAGCCGCGTGCCAGCGCACGGTAATGCCTTAACACAGCGTCGCCTCAGCATGCAGTAAAGTCAGTGGAAATAACGGCAAAATGCCGGAGATACCCAACATATCGCCCACCACCCAGATCTGCTCAAATGGATGCTGCTTGGGTAGATGCAGTTTGTCACAGTGTGCCAGCATATCCTCGCGCCGCCACAGTGGGTTTGCGTTACGGATCACCAGCCAGACCCGCTGGCTGTCGTAGTATTTTTGGGCTTTATTACAGATAATACGATTTAACGCTTCCAACATCCGCTGCTCGACCGGTAAACGCAGCAGTGCCAGCAATTCCTGATGCGTTTGCTGGCTAAGCTCCCGCCCCAGGATATGCATGGCTTCGGCTTCACTGCCATAAAGGTGCGCAATTTCCAAATCCAGACGTTGGTTATCGTAATAGCAAGAGACATCAGGCCGTCTGGGTTCATTGTGCCAGATATGCCGCATCTTAATACCGAAGCGCTGCTCATAATGCCGCATAAAGATCCGGGCAGCTTCATGCTCCAACGCCACTTTCTCTGCTGCTGCATTCATCGCTGTTATCCGCTATTGGGCAGGACTGAGGTAATACTGCCAGATTTCAATCACAACAGGTAACACTGACAGTAAAAGGATCAGAGCCATCAGCAGATTAAAGATCCGCTGTGCCACAGCATTATTTAACAGCTTACGCAGCCCGGCTCCGAACAGCATCCAGACGCCAACACAGGGAAAGGCCACCAGCAAAAAGGCCAGCGTAATCATCAGTACCTGCCACCAGTAGACACCGGTTACCGAGGTAAAGGCCGCAACAGCGCCTGAAGCCATGACCCAGGCTTTACCATTAACCCATTGGAAGGCAGCGGCTTGCCAGAAATTCAGGGGCTTACTCTTGCCGGTAGCAATGGTTTCCGGCCGTGCACTGGCAATTCTCCATGCCAGATATAACAGATAAGCAGTACCTAATACTTTAATTAACTGATGCAAATGCGGATAACGGTCAAATACCAGACCAAAGCCCAACCCCACCAGTAACACCATTAGCGGGAAGCCCAGACAGATCCCCAACCAATGCGGCAAACTGGCTTTAACGCCATAATTCACCCCCGAGGACATAATCATAATGTTATTCGGCCCTGGCGTAATCGTCGTCGAAAAAGCAAAGAATAAAACGGCTAGAAAAATTTCCATCACAGCATCCGCTAAAGAATTCACCCAAAGCTAAGTTAATTTAGCTACAGTAAAACAGTATGTTGACCATCGTCGTTACCTCAGTGCTTAAAGTTAACTGCTTTTAACACCGTAACACAACAGGAGAATGTGATGAATAAGATAATCGGACTGGCTTTACAGCAATATCAGAGGTAGCGGCAGGCGAATGCCTGCCGCCTTTAACGCAGCTTACTCTTCGTCTTTACCCCAGCTATCACGCAAGCCGACGGTACGGTTAAATACCAACTTAGTTGGCTGTGAATCCCTGTTATCGGCACAGTAATAGCCTTCACGCTCAAACTGATAAGCTTTTTCCGCTACCGCGCTTTGCAGCGAGGGTTCGGCGAAGCCGTGCTTCACGACCAGTGAGTTCGGATTTACCGTACTGATAAAATCATCTTCTGCTGCCGGGTTGGGTACGCTGAACAGGCGGTCATACACCCGGAACTCGGCTGGCAGCGCCTGACTTTGCTCAACCCAATGGATCACGCCGCGAACCTTACGACCATCGGCCGGGTTTTCCCCCAGGGTTTCCGGCAGATAGGTACAGTTCAGCGCGACCACTTCGCCCTGCTCGTTTTTAATCACTTCATCGGCATGGATCACATAAGCATTGCGCAGCCGCACATCGCCACCTAATACCAGACGTTTATATTTTTTGTTGGCTTCTTCCCGGAAGTCGGCGCGGTCAATATAGATCTCACGGCCAAATGGCAGTTTACGCTCACCCATATCTTCTTTTGGATGGTTCGGCGCAGTTAACCACTCCAGCTGATCGGTTGGATAGTTGGTAATAGTCACCTTGATTGGATCCAGTACTGCCATCGCCCGCGGAGCTGTCGCATCCAGATCTTCCCGGATACAGGCTTCCAGCGCGCTCATCTCAATCACGTTGTCTTGTTTGGTAATACCGATGCGCTTGGCAAATTCACGGATCGCCGCCGGCGTATAGCCACGACGACGCAAACCGGCAATGGTCGGCATCCGCGGATCATCCCAGCCACTGACCACCTGTTGCTCAACCAGTGTTTGCAGCTTACGCTTACTCATCACCGCAAATTCCAGATTCAAGCGCGAAAATTCGATTTGCTGCGGGTGACAAGGAATGGTGATGTTATCCAGGATCCAGTCATAAAGACGGCGGTTATCCTGGAACT
Organism: Alishewanella sp.; assembly: GCA_036759505.1. Classification (GTDB taxonomy): domain Bacteria; phylum Pseudomonadota; class Gammaproteobacteria; order Enterobacterales; family Alteromonadaceae; genus Alishewanella. The sequence goes on from DAIOUM010000016.1 coordinate 35,699, forward strand.
CCAGCGTACACAGCGAGTGCGTAATACCTTCCAGCGCGTCCGAAATACAATGCGTAAAATCATACATCGGATAAATGCACCAGTTATCACCGGTTTGATGGTGATGGGCAAACTTAATCCGGTAAATCACCGGGTCCCGCATACAGATAAAGCTGGAGGCCATATCAATTTTTGCGCGCAGGGAACATTCCCCCTCTTTAAAGCCACCGGCACGCATTTTTTCAAACAGCGCCAGATTTTCTGCCGGGCTGGTGTCGCGGTATGGGCTGGGTTTGCCAGGCTGGGTCAGATTACCGCGGTATTCACGCATTTGCTCCGCATTCAGGAAACAAACATAAGCCAGGCCTTTGTTGATCAGCTCAACAGCATAACCATACAGCTGCTCGAAATAATCAGAAGAGTAACGCACCGCCCCTGACCACTGAAAGCCCAGCCAGTTCACGTCGCGCTGAATCGATTCCACAAATTCAACGTTTTCTTTTTCAGGGTTGGTGTCGTCAAAACGCAGATTACACTGCCCCTGATAATCTTCGGCGATGCCAAAGTTTAAACAAATCGATTTTGCATGGCCGATATGCAAATAACCGTTTGGTTCAGGCGGAAAACGGGTTTGCACACTGTGATGTTTGCCACTGGCCAGATCGGCATCAATAATTTGCCGGATAAAGTTAGTTGGGCGATTCGCGACGTCCGACATAAACTGCATAATCCTATAAAACGAATACATAAATGATGCGGCATTATAGCAGCGAAAAGCCCGCTGGCTATATCTGGCTGTAATGCCTACTGAGATTTTCCGCCCACTGCTATCTGGCGGCCAATAAGGCATCAACAGCGCCGATACAAGCCTCCAGCCGTTCATAATAATTAGCTGAACTGACCCGCAGGATCCGTTCAGCGGGAAAACCGTACTGCTGATAAAGCGCCAATAACTGCTCGAAGCTTTGCTGACGCACATCGGGATCGCCCAGTTCACGCATACCATCCGCCACCCAGGGCACCGTTGGCTCCAGCGCGATAATCAAGTCATACTTGTTGGGGTCGATAAAGCTTTCAATCCGGCTGGCCAACTGACCAAGAAACACCTGACTAAAAAAGGCGGTTACCACCGCATCGGTATCAAAAAAACAGACTTTGTTGGCACTGCGTAGCGCCTGATAATCCTGCTCATACTGCAGATGGGTAATACGATTAAAATCTTCCAGGTTAAAGAGATCGCCATTACCGCCGACCACCTCTTCCTGATAATCCCGCCCCAGCTCTTCTGACCAGGAGGTGCAGTACACCTTTGCCAGCTTGCGGGTTAACGTCGTTTTACCACAAGACTCCGGCCCGGTAATCAGTACCTTACGGGCAAAAAATGGCCGCGCGGCACCAGCAATATAATCCCAGTGTAAATAGGGATGATTGCGGATCTCAGTGCCACTAATCGGCCACTGGGTACGCTGTGGATCCAACACCTGATACTGAATATCCGGAAAATGCTGCTGATGACCAGTGCGGTAGCTTTCTTCACCACCGAAAATCAGCTGAAAAGGTACCGGTACACTTTGCCGCAATAAGGCCGCATACTCGCCCCAACCTTGAGGAAAAGGCGGAATATACCCTTCCTGTTGTAACAGCACCTTAATACCCAGGCCCTGCAGCTCCTGCGATAACCAGCGTTGGCGCAGGACCCCATCGATATAAGGAATACCGGCCTGGGCGCAGAGTTCACCATCTTCCTGTGGCCGCTCACTGATCACCACATAGAGTTCATCGCAGAGCGCATGGGCGCGTAAAATGGCGGTCAAATGACCACGGTGTGGCGGTAAAAATTTACCCGGGAAAACCCCTACTCTGTTCACGCTGCTTTCGCTCCACGATGCCAGCTAACGGCACCATATACTGAATTAACTAAAAAGGCGATCCACATTAATAAGGTAGGAACCGCATAAGGCGCTGAGTCCGGCGTGGTTAACAGCACCAGACTCCAGGCAAAGATGGTCAGCACATTGGTGGCTATCCAGAATGGCCACTGCGCAGCAAACATCCGGATCATTAACAATTGTGCGGTAATTTGCAGTACCACCGTGCTGGCATCCAGTAAAGGGCCACTCAGGCCAAAACCCGTCAACGTCTGCAGGCTATCATAGACCGCAGAGTTGCGCTTTAACGCGTCACTGATAAAGCCATCCAGGCCATTGAGCATTTGCGCTAAGGCTGTAATACCAAACCCTACCAGTAACAGCACCCAACACCAATGCCAACCGAGACGCCGCACCCTGACCTGTCGGGTTTCACTGTGTAACTGATGGCGCCAACTATAATAAATAAAGAATTGTGCCGGTAAAAAGTAAAACCAATTTAATAACCAGTCACCATAATAGCCTGAGGTCCAGGCAATCAGGCCGTAGCTGCTGGCACTGATTAGGCCCCAAATCCAGTTTGACAGTAAGCCTTTGGCCACCATCACCACGCAAAGCACGCCACTGATAGCACTCAGCGGGCTGATCAGCCAGTTCAGCGTAATTGAACGCCAGCTTTGCCAATCAGTGCCCGTACTGCTAAACCAGAGCGTACTGAGCGTAATAATCAGTAAGAACACGGCTAACCAGTATCGCTCGTAGCGATTCAGCCGGGTTAAATCTTGCCAAAGCATCGGATTACCTAAATTCATTAACAAAAAAACCCGCTCAGATGAGCGGGTTTTCAGACTAACACAGTAATAGCTTACCAGCCAGTCAGCTCTTTCAGGGCTTTACCGATATCGGCTAAGCTCTTCACGGTTTTTACACCAGCGTCTTCTAACGCAGCAAATTTCTCATCAGCAGTACCTTTACCACCAGAGATGATGGCGCCAGCATGGCCCATGCGCTTACCAGCAGGTGCAGTGACACCGGCAATATAAGATACCACTGGCTTAGTGACGTGTGCTTTGATGTAAGCTGCAGCTTCTTCTTCAGCAGAACCACCGATTTCACCGATCATCACGATGGCTTCAGTTTGAGGATCTTCCTGGAATAACTTCAGAATATCGATAAAGTTAGAACCCGGGATTGGGTCACCACCGATACCAACACAGGTAGACTGACCAAAACCGTAATCAGTGGTTTGCTTAACGGCTTCATAAGTCAGGGTGCCTGAACGTGACACGATACCGACTTTACCTGGCTTGTGAATGTGGCCTGGCATAATACCAATCTTACATTCACCTGGCGTGATGACGCCTGGGCAGTTCGGGCCGATTAAGCGTACGCCTAATTCGTCACATTTTACTTTGGCATCCAGCATATCTAACGTCGGGATACCTTCAGTGATACAGACGATCAGTTTGATACCGGCGTTAGCTGCTTCCAGGATAGAATCCTTACAGAATGGTGCTGGTACATAGATCACAGAAGCTTCTGCGCCAGTGGCGTCAACCGCTTCTTTTACCGTGTTAAACACTGGCAGACCTAAATGCGTTTGACCGCCTTTACCCGGTGTTACACCGCCAACCATTTTGGTACCGTAAGCAATAGCTTGCTCAGAGTGGAAAGTACCCTGGGCGCCAGTGAAACCCTGACAAATTACTTTGGTGTCTTTGTTAATTAAAACGCTCATTGCTTACCCCTTATGCCTTGGCCGCAGCTGCAACCACTTTCTGGGCAGCGCCAGTTAAGTCGGTATCAGCAATAATGTTCAGGCCACTTTCTGACAGTACCTTCGCGCCCAGTTCAGCGTTGTTACCTTGTAACCGCACGACTACCGGTACTTTAACGCCAACTTCTTTTACGGCGCCGATCACACCTTCCGCGATCATGTCACAACGCACGATACCACCGAAGATATTGATAAATAC